>NC_012883.1:615266-922900 GCF_000022545.1 Thermococcus sibiricus MM 739 | reverse complement strand
TCATTCACCATCATTTTTTCGAGTTTGTATCTAAGGAGAATGTGCATGTTGTATGTGACTTCATCAGCTTCTACTCTAATATAATCTGGTCTTACCATATTGAAATATGTGTAGAGATCCTCTGCAGAGTATTTATTCATGAAAGGCAGTTTTTCTTTTAAAACTGGATAAATAAGCTCTACAAATTCTCTGCTTCTCCCGATTATATTTTCCCAGAATCTGCTTTGACTTTCATGGACCCCAAGAGAAACTCCACCTGCTATTGGCGAGAACATGAGCTTTTCGTCTATCTGTAACTCATAAAGGGCGTGTCCAAATTCGTGAACTACTGCGAGGAGAGTCCTTCTGAAATCAAAGCCCTCGTATCTTGTTGTTATTCTAACATCGTGGATTCCAAATTCGGTTGTGAAGGGGTGGGGTGAGATATCGAGTCTTCCTTTTACGCCTAATGGATATCCTAAGAGCTCAAGGATTTTCAAGTTGACCTCTTTCATTGATTCAGTGTCATATTTTTCTGTTTCTAATGGATGTTCTTTTGGAACTTTGCCTTCTTCGAGAATTTTATCCAATATTGGTTTCAGGTCTTTCTCAAGTTTTGAAAAAATAGGCTCAAGATATCTTGTTCTAAGTCCCTCTTCGTAGAGGTCTAAGAGAGCATCATATGGATATTCTTCATACTCTAAGTATTCCGCAGCTTTCTTTGAGAGTTCGATTATCCTGTCAAGCCAAGGTTCAAACTTTCTAAAGTTATCTTTTTCTTTAGCTTCGGCCCAAGCCATTGTAGCCTTGCTTCTTACTTCACTGAGTTCCCTAACGAACTCTGGTGGGAAAGCTTTTGCGATTTTTATGTCTCTCTGAAGAACTCTTACGACACCTTTTTCGTATTCGTTTAAATCTTCCAAAGCTGCGGCTTTTTCAACCAGCTCAAGGAACTTTGGATCCAGCGTTAAACTCTGACTTAAAACAGAAAGCTCCCCTCTGGCTACACTTCTTTCTGTTATTCCCATTTTGGGCATATTAACTTCCATGTCCCATCCCAAAACACTTTGGGCATGCCCTATTGCCCATATCTTTTTATAATGTCCCAAAATTTGTTTTATGGTCTCCTTTTGAAATATTTCATCACTCATCTTCCTTCACCTTCCTTGCGGGTTGGAAGCCTCGCCCTTTAGGACGGGGAGGAGGTCAGCCCTCTGTACTTAAGTCCATGATGTTTTTAATTCTTTTGATATACATCTTAACGTAAAAAACTTGCTTGAAAATACTAAAGCTTTTTAGAAAATAGGAAGATGATATTAAGGATGCAGAATGAAAGCAGTAATTTTGGCAGCCGGACTTGGAACTCGAATGGGAAAACTTAGCAGTAAACTTCCCAAGGGCTTAATGAAGGTTGCGGGACGGGAAATACTTTACAGGACTATGAAAACTCTTGAAAAGCAAGGAATTGAGGAATTTGTGATTGTTACTAACCCGCTGTACAAAGAGAAGTTTGAGGAATTCTTAAGGAAAAACAACTTCAGATATCAGCTTGTGATTAACAATTTCCCTGAAAAGGGAAATGGATATAGCTTGTATCTTGCTCGTTTGCACGTTTCAGAGAAGTTCGTTTTAGTAATGAGCGACCATATTTATGAAGAGGTATTTATGAAGGAAGCCTTGAAAGGTAAGGGACTTGTGGTTGATAAAGAGGGGAGTTTCACAAATAGAGAAGAAGCCACAAAGGTAAAAATAGAAAACAGAAGGGTAACGGACATTGGAAAGACCTTAGAGGAATATGATGCTTTGGATACTGGATTCTTTGTCCTTGAAGCGGAAATATTTGATATCATCGAAAAACTACTTCAAGAAAAAGAGAGCTTAGAATTATCTGAAATCGTTAAAGAGGCACAATTGGAAGTAAGTGAAGTAAGCGGTCTCTTCTGGATGGACATTGACACGCCGGAGGACATCAAAAAAGCCAAGAAGTTCTTGATAAAAAATGCCGTAAAAGGTAGTGGGGATGGGATTGTATCTAGATATTTAAACAGAAGGATATCTACAAAGATTAGTGAACTTCTCGTTGATTACGTTGAGCCGATTCACATGACGATGCTCTCCTTTGTTGTGGGTATAGTTGCGGCTGTTGCTGCTTTCTTTAGTCCCCCTCTCGGTGGAGTGTTGTATCAGCTGAATTCAATCCTCGATGGAGTTGATGGAGAGATAGCGAGAGCTGCAATGAAAACAAGCAAGTTTGGAGGATATTTTGATTCTATTTTGGATCGATATGTTGACTTTTTCGTACTGTTGGCACTCGCCCTCCATTTAAATCCAGATATATGGGGGTGGGCGATAGTATCCTTGGCTCTCTTCGGATCCACTATGGTAAGCTACTCAACAGAGCGTTACAAAGGTGAATATTTTGTTAACATATATAAAACAATTCCCCGAATGAAATACCTTTTCGGAAAGAGGGATGAAAGGACATTCATAACAATGATTCTTTGTCTGATAGGAAAAATAGAGTGGATTTTCCTGACACTGGCAGTAGTAACCAATGTTAGAGTTTTTATTACATTACATTTGGTGCGAAAAAGTAGAAACTCATAACTGGTGAACATACATTTATTGGAAAAGGTTTATTGATGAAAATTTATTCAACATAACGCCCTTTTGTGAACATTATTGTTTAACATTCTCCTCTTTTGAAAATTGTTTTATTTTCGTCAAATTTTATAAACAATTATATATTGATATTTGTCTTGAGGTGTTAGTCTATGTTTGGGTATATGGGAAAAATATTGAGAGTAAACCTAACAACGGGAGAAATAAAAGTAGAAGAACTGAAGGAGGAAGACGCAAAGAACTTTATCGGTGGCAGGGGTTTTGCATCGAAATTCCTTCTAGAAGAAATAGATCCAAAAGTTGACCCCTTCAGCCCAGAGAACAAGTTAATCTTTGCCACCGGACCTTTGACCGGAACAACAGCTCCAACAGGCGGTAGGTATATGGTAATTACAAAGTCCCCATTAACGGGATTCATAGCTTCAAGCAACTCAGGCGGCTTCTTTGGACCGGAACTCAAGTTTGCGGGCTATGATATGCTCATTATCGAGGGGAAAGCAGATCATCCAGTGTACATAAGCATAAAAGACGATGACGTGGAAATTAAAGACGCCTCTCATCTATGGGGTAAGAGAGTTGGGGAAACCACAGATAAACTTCTTGAAGAATTTGGTGACAAAAAGGCGAGAGTTGCCTGTATAGGCCCCGCGGGAGAGAAGTTGGTTAGACTTGCCAATATAATAAACGACAAACACAGGGCAGCTGGAAGAAGTGGAGTAGGAGCAGTAATGGGAAGCAAGAACTTAAAGGCTGTTGTGGTCAGGGGAACAAATCAGGTAGAACTTGCTGACAAAGAAAAGTTTATGAGCGTAGTTAAAGAGAAGATAAAGAAGATAAAGGAGAACCCAATTACCGGGGGAGGACTTCCACAGTATGGAACCGCAGTTCTGGTAAACATAATCAACGAAAACGGTCTTTATCCAACGTACAACTTCCAGACCGGAGTATTCAAGTACGCCTACGAGCAGAGCGGTGAGGCTTTGGTCGCAAAGTACTTGGTGAGAAACCATTCGTGTTTTGCATGTCCAATTGGGTGTGGAAGAGTCTCATATCACCCAGCTGTAGGAGTTACCGAGGGGCCCGAATATGAAAGCATATGGGCGCTCGGTGCAACTTGCGGTATAAACGATCTGGCGAGCATAACAATTGCAAACCACCTCTGTGACGAGTTCGGGCTTGATACCATATCAACAGGTGGAACACTTGCAGCGGCTATGGAGCTTTATGAGAAGGGCATCATAAAGCAGGAGGAACTTGGGGATGCACCACCGTTGAGATTTGGCAACAGTGAAGTACTCCACTATTACATTGAGAAGATTGCGAAGAGAGAGGGCTTTGGTGACAAACTCGCTGAAGGAAGCTACCGTTTAGCTGAAAGCTATGGACACCCGGAGTATTCAATGAGCGTTAAAAAGCAAGAGCTTCCGGCATATGATCCCAGAGGTGCAGAGGGCCATGGTGTTACCTACGCTACCTCAAACAGAGGTGGATGTCACGTTAGGGGTTACATGATCAGCCCAGAAATCCTTGGTGTCCCAGTAAAGCTCGATCCGCACGATGTGAGTGAAGAGAAAGCCAAGTGGGTTAAGATATTCCAGGACTTAACTGCAGTCATAGACTCCGCTGGATTGTGTCTCTTCACAAGCTTTGCACTCGGAGCGGATGACTACGCGGAAATGTTAAACGCCGCAACAGGCTTTGAGTTTACAACCGACGAGTGGCTTAAGGCAGGAGAAAGAGTATGGAACCTTGAGAGAATCTTCAACCTCAAAGCCGGTCTAATCCCAGAAAAGGACGACACCCTACCCAAGAGGTTCTTGGAAGAGCCAATGCCGGAGGGACCAAACAAAGGACATGTTGTAAAGCTCCATGAAATCCTTCCAAAATACTACAAGCTCAGAGGCTGGGACGAGAAAGGATATCCAACCGAGGAGAAGCTTAAGGGGCTTGACTTGGATAAGTATTATTAACTTTTCTTTCACTATTTATTTTTGGGTGAGTAAAAATGGTCAGGGTGAGATTTTTTGCTACATTGAGGAACATTGTTAGAAAGAACGAACTGGAACTCCAGGCCAACACTGTTGGGGAACTATTGGAAAAGTTATACAGCAAATATCCTAAAATAGAAAAAGAACTTGAAAAGGGGGTCGTTATCCTAGTTAATGGAAAGAACATTGAACACCTGGAGAAACTCAATACCAAACTCAAAGATGAAGACTTGGTAAGTATATTTCCCCCAGTTGGAGGCGGTTGAATGCACGAGTTCCATTGGGACAACGCCAAGATTCTTATACCTAAAGCCCTGGATATGAAGTATCTTTATGTTGAAATAACGAATCGCTGTAACTTGAGATGTGAGATGTGTTTTAAGCAGTACTGGGAGGATGAGGAGGGAGATATAGATTACAACCTTTTCTTGAAGATTTTGGATGGTACAGAAGAGTTTCCCAACTTGAAGATGGTGTACTTTGGTGGTATCGGCGAACCTCTTGTGCATCCTCGTTTTATGGATATGGTAAAGGAAGTAAAAAAGAAAGGATATGCGGTAGGTATTTCAACAAACGGCTTCCTTCTTACCGAGGGACTAATTGAAGAGCTCGTGAAGCTTAGAGTTGATTTGATATATATTTCGCTAGATGCCATTCCAACGCAGCCAACGAGATTAGGACACGTAATGCCCAGCGTTACAGTTGAACGGCTCAAAAAGTTTGCCGAAGTAAAGAGAAAGGAGAATACAGAGATCCCACACGTGGGGGTTGAGGTAGTTTTGACAAAAGAGAACTACACTCAAATGGCAGAGCTTGTGAAGTATCTTTCTAAGTTTAACATAGACGCCCTACTTTTCTCAAACCTAATGCCAATTACACCGGAGCATGCCGAGATGATAATCTACGACGGAAGTGTTGATATAAGCAAGGCACTCTCTAAGCTTTATCCCCAAATATACCGTGGATTTCCTGTTAAAATAGCGGAATTCAAACTTAGAAGCGAAAGACATTGCGATTTTGTTGAAAACAATGTTGCAGTGGTTAGGTGGGACGGTGAAGTTGTTCCCTGCTATCGGTTCCTTCACACATATCCAGAATACATCTTTGGACGGCATAAAAAAGTTGAGGCTTATTCCTTCGGCAATGTAAAAGAAAAATCCTTGAAAGAAATATGGACCAGCAGGGAATACACATGGTTTAGATTCAGCGTTAGGAACTCCCTTTATCCCTCTTGTACTGATTGTCCGGTTGTTGATGCATGTGACTATGCAAAGGGCTCAAAAATGGACTGCTGGGGAAACGTGCCAAGTTGTGGGGATTGTTTGTGGGCAAGAAGGATAGTTCTATGTCCAATACCCAGAGAAGAACACGGAAAGTTCTGGTAATCTTTTATTTAGTTTTACAAATTTTTGAAGATATATTCACTAATAGCACTCTCTTCTCTGATTTTATTCCTTAACTTTACAAATATGTTGGGAAAGGGTTAAATAGTTCTTTGACATTATTCCTAATGCTATAATGCACTGTACAGTGCTCTTTGGAGGTGCTAAGATGAGTGCCATTATGGACTTTATAAACTGGTTGGATGGCATGGTTTGGGGTCCCCCAATAATGGTTTTGCTGGTAGGTACTGGCCTGCTATTGACCTTGTATCTAGGGGGGATTCAGTTCCGGAGACTAGGATGGTCAATAAAGTTTACCCTCTTTGAGGGGAGAAAAAGCAAGGTGAAGGTGACGTTACACCATTCCAAGCTTTAACAGCAACTATTGCCGGAACGGTTGGTATAGGAAACATTGCAGGTGTGGCAACTGCTATAGCCGCAGGAGGGCCTGGTGCTCTATTTTGGATGTGGGTAACAGCTTTAGTAGGGATGGCCACGAGATACTCAGAGGCTCTTTTAGGTGTAGCATTTAGAGGCAAACTGCCAGATGGCACAATGATAGGTGGGACTTTCAACTTCTTAGAAAGAGGGCTTGCTGAAGAGGAAATTTCGCCAACTTGGAGAACGATAGCTGGGATATTTGTAATACTGTTTGCACTCTTTGTAGGTTATGAAGCTACAAAGCTAGGCGGAGGACTTATGATCCTTGCAGCAATAATTGCAATCTTGTTCTTAATACTAGCCTTATATCTTCTCTCAGGACGCTCTCTTCCAAGCATTGGAAAAACACTTGCGATTCTCTTTGCAATATTCGCTGCAATTTCAGCATTTGGAATTGGAAACATGACGCAGGCAAACTCCTTAGCATTGGGAATGGAACAGGCTTTCAATGTCCCCTATTGGGTAACTGGAGCATTTTTTGCATTCATAACATTCATAGTTATCGTTGGTGGAATTAAGAGAATCGGTGAGGTTACAGAAGCACTGGTTCCATTTATGGCAATAATCTACTTTATCTTCGCAATTGGTGTATGGATAAAATATGCGGGACAGCTACCAAGCGCAATTGCCCTTATCTTTAGAGATGCATTCACAGGAAAGGCCGTCGCCGGTGGTGCAGTTGGTACTGTTATAAGATGGGGTGTGGCAAGAGGTCTCTTCTCCAACGAGGCGGGTCTTGGAACTGCTACACTTGCACATGCTGCTGCAAGAACAGACCACCCATCAAGACAAGCTCATGTAGGAATGCTCGGCCCATTCATCGACACCATTATTATTTGTTCCCTCACGGGTATTTCAATTGTTGCCACTGGAGCTTGGGAAACCGGGAAGACCAGCACTCTACTAACTCAGGAAGCATTTGCTAGAGCATTTGGTCACATAGGTGAAGTTATGGTGGTTATAGGCGTTATATTCTTCGCTTACTCTACAGTGCTCGCATGGTCCTTCTACGGTAGACAAAATGTCATGTACCTTGCAAAGTGGATTGAGGGAGACCCAGAGAAGTTTGCAAAGCTATATCCAAAGCTCCACTTAGTTTACAACCTGCTCTTTGTCGTCTTCATCTTCATAGGTGCCACAACAGCTCTTGAGAACGTGTGGACATTCTCAGATATGATGAACGGACTTATGGCAATACCAAACCTCATTGGTCTCTTGCTCTTGGCGACGGTTATCAAGAGATACACTAACGAATTCCTCTCCACAAACCCATGATTTCTTCCCACTTTTTAACTTTTTATTGTTTTATGAGGTGATCTAAATGGAGTATCCAAAGCTGGTTGTTACTCCTCCTGGGCCAAAAGCCAAGGAGCTTGTAGAAAGAGAAAAAAGGGTGATTTCTCAAGGTTTGGGCGTTAAACTCTTTCCCGTTGTGCCCGAGAGGGGTTATGGGGCTTTGATAGAAGATGTAGATGGCAATGTTTTCATAGACTTTTTAGCTGGAGCCGCTGCAGCTTCAACAGGTTATGCTCATCCCAAGTTGGTTAAAGAAGTGCAGGAGCAGGTTTCAAAAATACAGCACTCGATGATCGGCTACACTTACAGCAAAAGAGCGATAGAAGTTGCAGAAATTTTGGCCGAGAAATCTCCAATAGAGAACCCAAAAATCCTCTTTGGATTAAGTGGGAGCGATTCCATTGATCTGCTCATGAAAGTCGCTCGCTTTGCAACAAGAAAACCATGGATCATAGCGTTTATTGGAGCATATCATGGGCAAACCTATGGAGCAACCTCGGTGGCTGCTTTCCAGAGCTCACAAAAAAGAGGCTTCTCCCCGTTAGTTCCAAATGTAGTCTGGATCCCATACCCAAATCCTTATAGAAATGTCTGGAATATCGATGGATATGAAGAGCCTGATGAGTTAATAAATGCCTTCTTGGACTATCTCGAGAATTACGTTTTTGCTCACGTTATACCCCCAGATGAAGTGAGTATCCTCCTAGCTGAACCTATTCAAGGAGATGCTGGAATAGTAGTCCCACCGGATAACTTCTTCAAAGAGCTCAAAAAAGTGTTGGATGAGAGGGAAATTCTCTTGGCAATGGATGAGGTGCAGACAGGAATTGGAAGGACAGGGAAGTGGTTTGGAAGTGAGTGGTTTGAAGTAGAGCCCGATTTTATTTCCTTTGGAAAAGGCGTGGCCAGTGGAATGGGACTTAGCGGAGTAATCGGAAAAGCCCACCTCATGGAGATGACAAGCGGTTCTGCACTGTTAACTCCAGCCGCTAACCCGGTCATTTCAGCAGCTGCATATGCGACCCTTAGAATAATAGAAGAGGAAAACCTCCTTAAGAACGCTCTGAAGGTTGGAGAGTTCATAAAGAAACGCCTACTTGAGATGAAGGAGAGCTACGATGTCATTGGAGATGTTAGGGGCAAGGGCCTGATGATAGGTGCAGAAATAGTGAAGCCCAATACCAAGGTTCCCAATCCGGATTTGACTGGGAAGATATGCTGGAGGGCATTTGAACTTGGTCTTATCTTGCCGAGTTATGGTATGTTTGGAAACGTTATAAGAATAACGCCGCCGCTTGTAATAACGAAAAAAATTGCAGAAAAGGGCTTGGAGATTATGGAGCAAGCATTAAAGGATGCCCTTGCCGGGAAGGTTAAGCACAAAACTATTACGTGGCACTGATCTTTTTCTTTTTAACACTTTGTTCAAAACATCACCATTTATAAACCCCCTTGTTTAGATTCTTTTGGAGGAGATAGAATGCACGAATGGGCACTTGCTGATGGTATAGTTAGGACTGCAATCGAGTTTGCAAGACAACATGGGAAAGAAAAAGTACTTGCAATGAGGATATCTCTTGGGGAACTTCAAGATGTTAATCAGGAAATATTAGAGTTTGCTATTAACGAGATAAAAAAGGGAACGATTGCAGAGGAAGCAGAACTCGAATTTATTATTGAAGAAGCAGAATTCAAGTGTAGAAACTGTGGAAATGAATGGAAGCTTAAAGATGTAAAAGAAAGCTTTAACGAGACAATAAAGGAGGATATTCATTTCATACCAGAAGTTGTTCACGCCTTTTTGGCTTGCCCAAACTGTGGAAGTAGAGACTTTGAAGTTACAAAAGGAAGAGGAGTCTACTTAGCAGCAATAAAAGTTGAGGGTGATGATGAATGATTGACCCAAGGATAAAGGCCATTGAAGCAAGGCTCGAAAAGGTAAACAGGATTATTCCAGTAGTGAGTGGAAAAGGGGGGGTAGGGAAGTCAATGGTTTCTACTATCTTGGCTTTAGTTCTTGCAAAGAAAGGTTATAAAGTTGGTCTTCTTGATCTGGACTTCCATGGGGCCAGTGACCATGTCATTCTTGGCTTTGAACCCAAAGAATTTCCAGAGGAAGATAGAGGAGTAATCCCCCCGGAAGTTCATGGAATTAAGTTTATGAGCATTGTTTATTATTCTGAGGATAAGCCCACCCCATTGAGAGGAATGGAAATAAGCGATGCTTTAATAGAGCTTTTGGCAATAACAAGATGGGATGAGCTTGATTTCCTTGTCATTGACATGCCTCCAGGAATGGGAGATCAATTTTTAGATATTTTGAGGTTTCTTAAGGAGGGAGAATTCATAGTTGTTGCAACCCCTTCAAAGCTTGCCATTAATGTGATTAAAAAACTAATTGAACTCTTAAAAGAGCAGAAGTTCAAGATAGTTGGCCTTGTGGAGAATTTAAAGCTGGATGAAGAAAAAGACATTGAGGAAATTGCCAATGAGTTCAATGTTCCTTATTTAGTTGGAATTCCTCTTTACAAAGACTTGGACGAGAAAGTCGGCAATGTTGAGGAGCTATTGAAAAGTGAATTCTCCAAAAAGATTGAAAGAGTTGCTGATTCCCTTTAATCTTTATTTATGGTGGTTTGAATGGAGTTAGAGGAATTTTTTAAAGATGCTAAGAGGGTTCTGATTTGTGGGATTGGAAACGATACTAGAGGAGATGATGCTTTTGGAGTTTATGTTGTTGAAAAATTGAAAGAAAGGATTTCTAATCAAAAAGTGGTTTTTCTGAACTGTGGCGAAATGCCGGAAAGCTACGCTGGTAAGATAATAAGGGAAAATCCCTCCCATGTGGTCTTTATAGATGCAGTGCACTTTGAGGGAAAGCCGGGTGAGATAGTTTTGGCCGATCCCGAGGGAACTCTCGGAGAGGCGTTTTCAACCCACAAGATGCCCCTAAAGCTTCTGGTTGGTTATCTAAAGCAAAACATAAATTCCAGGTTCATTCTAATAGGAGCCCAGCCAAAGCAAACCGGGCTTTTTGTTGAGATGAGCAGAGAGCTTAAGGATAGTGCAGAAAGGCTCGTTAACATTTTGGAAAGAATTTTGGCGGAGATTTGAGGTTTGGCAATAATATGGAGTTTTCATTTATGTTCTGTTTTTTCGTTAAGGTATCAAAGCAAAAGGCTCAGTAACGGGTCCAGCTCAGCATATTTACCCAGGGAGACCTTTAGATCATCATTGACATGTGTACATGTTCCAACAAAGGATTCGTCTGTATCATTCATCTCGTGTATTTCCACTAAAGCCCTATAACTACTCCTGTTCAATTAACCAATTTCGCCTAACGAATTTTATCTACAATATTTAATACATGTTTCTCCAAAATTGAACTCCTTGAATAGCTGATTCTATTTCCATTGTTGGTGTAGAATTATATCTTTTTGGAGCTATTTCAAGTGTTGCAATACTATTAAATTTTAATTCTTTCAATGTATTAACTACGGTATTATAATCCAATACGCCTTTACCAGGAGGCATATGCTTATCTCCTAATGAGTCATTATCATGTACATGTAACTCAATAATTTTAACGGGAATATCCGTTATATATTTGATTATTCCTTTATTTTTAAAATATGCATGATTATTTATTCTTAAATTCATGTGGCCTAGATCTAATAATATACCATATCTCGGACATTTTAATATTCTTTGCATTTGATTTGAATGGTTTTTTAATGCGTTTGAATCTAATGGGAAATCTTCTAGTCCAAACAAAATCCCTTTACTTTCAGTTTTATCAATAAGATACTCTAAAGTTTTTATTACATTTAAAGATTCAAAAAAATTGCCGTCCTGATCTATTTTACATCTCGGATCTAATGAAATACATTTTAGTGAATTATCGAATATATCGAAAAGTTTATCAATTTCATTTGTTGATATGTTAAAATCTGCATGAATAGTAACAGGTATCCTTTTCTCATCAATAACTGATTTCAATTTGCTAATCTTAGATTTACTCAATCTAAAAATTGATTCAGGTGTAAAAGAAACAGCATCAAAACCATTTTCAGTGAAGAGAATTGTCAAATCAACTATGTCATTCTCTTCATCAATAAAATTCCAGATTGAAATCGAATTTAGCAAGTACAAATCCTCCTTTTAAAAGATTCTACCTTTTTTCTATGTATTCTTTAATTAACTTAACTCTTTCAGTTCTTCTCCGTATTTCATTTGATTTAATATGTAATTCAACTGGTGGTACTTTAATCTGCTTACCTTTCCATTGGATAGTCTCTAAATTATTTGATGCATAGTATCCAAAATCTAGTCTTCCATTATCATCACAACTTTCCACTGGATCAAAAGCTATGTCTACTCGTCCTTCAATAAAGACTACACCAAACCCACTCACGACCCAGTCATTAATATAATGAAAAGGTTCTATTATATAATTTTTAAAAGCATGTTTAATTTTAGAAATCTCAGATTTATATGTCATAATGTCTATATCTCGAGGTTTTATATTAATCCCTCTTATTGCACAGGCTGTACTCCCTGCTAACCACCATTTGATATTCTTTTCATCTAATATTTCTATAGTTCTACTAAGCGAAAGTTCCCAATCCATAGACTTATTGCCATTTGTTATTTCCAACATTTCTACTAGATGTTTCGAAAATCTTGACTCTATTTCACTAATATTGTGTGGAAACATAAATGTATCCTTTCTATATGATTTTACAAATTGATCTTCATTTTGTGTAAAAAAGTAATGTTTTAATGTATCATGATATTGAGACGGAACATCTTTAATAACATATTCAATATGATTTGTAGTTTCCTCTATTTTTACATTCATCTTCCAACCCTCAAGTATTTTAATGCAAATTGAATTGAAGCAATAGTGTATAACATTCCAGCATATATGACGTTGCGATCGTAGTGAGCAATATCCCGAAGGGCAATGGCATTAGCTCGTAGCGTATATGCTGCGTTATCTGATTTCTGCGTGCCCATTCCAACTATCTTCTTGCAGATAGTTTCACTATTGTTTAATTGGTAAATTTTCTCCTTTTAAATCTTTCCAATTAAATCTTTCCAATGTGATGGCAAGAATTTTATTAATGTTCAAAGAATGCATGAAGTTTGTCAAAGATAAAGTTGGGTATTATAGTGAGGCTTTTTATCCGTTATTATTGGAGCATATCCTTGAGAAAAAGCGGTCTTAGATATCTCGTCTGCTATTTCGTCGCATTTCTTCACCTTAAAGGTAGGGTAATTACATAAATAAAACATATGCCTAATATCGTAATTGTTATTCCTACGCCTAATAGAACTTTTCCATAAGTTTCTTTTCTTTTTAAAGCACCAAATAGAGTCAACAATATTCCCAACAAGATTATAATGTACGTAACAAGTAGCATCATTTTAATCACCTCCTCCTATAGCATGTAAATTCTATCTTAAAAAAGTTTCTAGTGCTTCCGATGTGTTCGTCTGAGGGTTTGTAGGTCTTTTGCTCTCTTAACTCGTCTGCCTTCCTAGATACTTAGTAACTTTACTTTGTCTTTTCACCCAAAATGATTTTTCTTTTATTATTTCTGGAAATATCTCATATTCGCCTACTTCTTCCTTTGAGATCCATTTTACTGATTTAATATAATCTTCATCTTTGCCATTTCCACAAACATTTTTAATTGTTAAATCTCCGCTAATAATTTCAGCTTCAACAAATATTTCTAAATTTAGGGTATTATTCTCCTTATCAAAAAACTCTCTTATGTACTTAAATTCTGGAATCACGTTTACATTTAGACCAGTTTCCTCCCAAACTTCTCTTCTGGCGGCATCAAAGATAGAATTGTCTCCATTTTCGACTCCTCCACCAGGCGGTACCCACCATTCATATTTTGTTTCTGGATGAACGTGCTTAACAAGCAATATTGAATCATCTCTAACAATTATGGCTGCGACTCTTATCCTATGTTTCATAACATTCCCTCACATTCAGCTTGATGCAGGTATAAACTCATGACTACCAAATTTCCCTCGCCATCAATAAATTCATCCTTTGCATATATTGACAACAGTGGGGCAAATTTTGTCTTTGCCACCCAGATAAACTCAACACCATCAACATTAAAGTATTGTTCTGCTTGTATTGGACTCCACTTATTCTCGTTTATCCGGAAATATCCACCCTGTTTCAGCCTGACAGTTTTGATTTTCTCCTTGCCTATAATTTGAGTGTATTTTAAGTACCTTTGAACTGGTTCTGGCAATCCTTCGATATCCTTCTCAGTAACAACTTCTGGTTTTATTTCTGTACTATCACTAAAAATTTCCTTTGCTTCGTCTTTTACCTTTTTTGTAAACATGAGACTGCCGAGAGTATAAGAGGATACCATCAGAGCAAGGACCATTCCCAAAATGACTAGAACAGCTGACGATTTTTCATTTTTTCACTTTTATCACCTATTGTTAATTAGTACATTTCCTCTTTTAAATATTCCCAATTAAACTTTTTCAAATTGATAACGGGAATTTTACTTAATATATTCTAATACGGAAGTTTATCAAAGACAAAGTTGAGTGAAGAATCTCTGATTGCGCTCCAAAAAGTTCCAAAGGCCTCTAAAATAAACGCCCCAAAAACAAGAAGAGTTTTTGAAAAGTTAGAAGATATCTATGGGTGGTTGATGGCGGGCCCGCCGGGATTCGAACCCGGGACCTCCGGCTTAGAAGGCCGGCGCCCTATCCTGCTAGGCTACGGGCCCTCGGAGTTTATTGGGCTCGGTTGCATTTATAAATCTTACGGTTTTTTGAAAATTTAAAAGTAAAGGGGTTTTAGGGGTAAATTCTGGATGGTGTTCTTGGGAATAGTGTGGCCCATCTAATATGGTTAAGCTTGAGAACCCAAGCTACCAATCTTTCAAGCCCAAGACCAAAACCACTGTGTGGAACACTACCGTATTTCCTAAGGTCAAGGTACCACTCGTAGTTCTTTGGGTCCATGCCCTCCTCGAGTATTCTCTGAACAAGCTTCTCATAATCATCCTCCCTCTGAGATCCCCCAATCACTTCACCATAGCCTTCTGGGGCCAGCATGTCCGCAGCTAATGCTTTTCTTGAGTCTTCGGGATCCTCCTTCATGTAGAATGCCTTTATGTGCTTTGGATAACCATAGACGAAGAATGGCCTGTCGAACTCTTGTGTTAGAATCCTCTCCTCATCCGCACCCATGTCTTCTCCCCACTCGATTTTAACTCCCTTGCTTTGTAAAATGTCAATAGCTTCGTCATAACTTATTCTCGGGAATGGTGGTTCACTGTTCTTGAGGGTTGTGAAGTCTTTCCTAAACTCTTCAATTTCTTTCTTTCTAAGTTCTAACGTTCTTTGAACCATGTAGCTTACAAGTTCTTCCTCCACCTCAAGGAGATCCCATAAATCCATCCAAGCGGCTTCAAGTTCTAAATGCCAGTACTCGGTAAGGTGTCTTCTTGTTCTGCTCTTTTCAGCCCTAAAGCTTGGTGTTAAGCTCCAAACTTTTTCGAGGCCAAATATTGCGGCCTCGAGGTAGAGTTGGGCCGATTGGCTGAGATAGGCCTCCCTATCAAAGTATTTCAGTTTGAAGAGTGTGGCTCCTCCTTCAACGGCTCCAGTAACTAGGATTGGGGGAAAGACTTCGTACCATCCATCCTGGAGTAGCCATTCTCTTGCAGCCTGCATTAAAGTGCCTTTGACCTTCATTACACTCCCGACTTTTGGTGAGTGTAAGTGTAAATGCCTCACGTCGAGTAAGAACTCATCGCTTGCATCCTTTGTGATGGGGAAGAATTCAACGTTTTGGAGTATTTCAATTTTATCTGCTTGAATTTCAACTCCGGTTGGGGCTCTGGAGTCACTTTTTACAGTTCCCTCAATAATAACGCTTGATTCTATTCCCACTTGCTTTGCTTTTTCATATGCATCTTCACTCAAGTCTTTCATAAATATGGTTTGAATTATTCCACTTGAGTCTCTCAATACTATAAACACTTTGTTACCAACTTCTCTTTTTCTATAAACCCAGCCTGCAAGCTTAACTCTTTCTCCTTCCATTTTAGGCTTTACATCCATGCAATAAATTTTTTCAATCATCATAAAACACCTCCAATCTTGCTTGAATTTTCATTGTTGACTTTATTAATTTATCCCAGAAGAGAGTCAATTATTCCAGAGAACTTTTGCAAGGAATTTTCTGCCCTTTACTTCAAATATTAACGGCATATTCATCACAACACTAACTTGTAAAATCATATTTAAAACCTTCGCTTTTAGAATTGTCAGTCTGGCATAGAATTTAAATATATTGCCATTCAAAAGTTAATTTCCAGGAGGGAATAAAAATGAAGGCAATTGTTGCTGATTATGTTCTTGATGTCAATGGACTCAAAAAAGATGTGGCAGTTTTAATAGAAGGGGATATAATAGTCAACATAATCTCTTCAAAAAATATAGGGGAATTTGATGTTGATGAAGTTTATGGAGGTAAAGGATACCTTTTAATTCCGGGTCTGGCGAATGCTCATACGCACGTGGCCATGAATAGGTTTAGAGGCTTTGGAGATGACATGCCCCTGGATAAGTGGCTTAATGATGTAATATGGCCTATGGAAAAGGAATGGAATGAAGAGGAAATTTATAAGTGGGCCCTAATAGGAATTGCCGAAGCTATCGCAAATGGTTCTACAACTATAAATGATCATTATTTCTTTGCATGGCAAATAGCGAAAGCTGCTAAAAAGCTTGGTGTTAGGGCCTTTATCGGTCAGACAATGATGGATCTTGTTGACATGCCAATTGCAGACCCTAAACTTGGCTTTAAATTCTTCGAGAAGTGGAAGGATAAAGATAGTCTCATAAATGCAACATTGGCCCCTCACGCAACCGATACAGTGTCGAAAGACCTTTTAATGGAAACCAAAGAACTGGCAGAGAAGAAAGAGGCTTTAATCCATATGCATGTTTCCCAAAGTAGGGAAGAAGTACTTAGAGTTAAAGAAAGAGAAGGCCTTTCACCGGTCGAATACTTAAAAAACACAGGGACTTTAAAAGCCAATTTTATTGGAGTTCATGGGATTTATCTATCTAAAGAAGAAGTTAAACTCTATGCAAAGAGTAATGCAACTTTGGTTCATTGTCCTGTAAGTTTAGCAAAACTGGAAGGTTATGTTGGGCCCATACTTGACATCTGGAAACTCGGTGGTAAAATAGCTCTCGGAAATGATTGTGCAGTTTCTAATAACTCCATGGACATGATTCTGGAGATGAAATTTGCAGCTATTTTAAATAAAGTGAAAAATAACAATCCGATAATGCCTACTGCAAAGGATGTCTTTTACTGGGCGACATTAGGAGGAGCCAAGGCTCTAAACCTAAAAGCAGGCCTTATAGAAAATGGATATCTTGCTGATTTGGTGCTCATAAACACAAGAAAACTCCACTTTTTGCCAAGGGAGAATATGCTTTCTCATCTTGTCTATTCAGCTAAAGGAAGTGATGTAGAAAAAGTTTTCGTCGGTGGAGAGTTAATATACGACAATGGAAAATTTCTAAAGACTGATGAGTTAAGGAAAATCTTGGATATCGAATGATCTATTTTAGAAAATTTTCTTTTCTATAACTATTTCTTTGGAATAAAATAATAAAAGAACAGATTTCATTCGAGAGCTTCAAGAAGCTTTTCGAGGAACATTTTCTCGGGATAGGCCCCTTCAAATGAGATTTTGTCCTCACCATTTACTTTGATAACAACTTTTGGCACTGCCATAACTCCATATTGCTCGGCAAGCTCGGGAAATTCAATGGCCTCTATCATGTCACCAAGTATTCTGTCATTGCCAGCAAGGGCATGCTCAATTGCAAATTTGTGTGCCATTCTTACTGCCATTGGACAGTATGGACATGTTGGAGTAACGAAAACGTAGATCTGCACATCCTTGTTTATTTCTTTAAGGGCTTCTTTGGTTTCTTCTGAAAGATCAGTCTCACCTTTTGAAACGTCCACGATATCCTCAAGGAAGGATCCAAACTCATGGCCGGCAGGAAGCCCGAAATACCTGACGCCAAGATCCTTTCCATTTTGTGTCATTACAACTGCAGGAGCAATGTCTATTCTGTACTTTTCTGCTAATTCTTTTTCACTGTCAAAGTCATGAAGTTCGTATGTTACAAGATCGCTTAACTCACTTATCTCTTCAACAAGCTGTTTTAGTTGATCACAGTATTGGCAGTGGTCTTTTCCTATGAATACCAGTAGTTTAACTGGATTAACAAGCTTTGAAAAGAATTCCTCCTTAATTATCTTCTTATCTCCATCACTAATGAGTGCCATTCTTACACACCTCCAACCAGTTTCAAACTAAAGCTTTTTAACCTTCGGGTGCAACCTACATACGAAGGCTTTACAAATTTAGGGTTTTCAACCAGAGGTTAAGATGACAGTATATAAACTTTACGATACAGATTTGGGTAGGTGAGCAACATGTCTGAACCAGATATATTTTACATCTTGGGCAACAAGGTGAGGAGGGACTTGCTCAGTCACTTAACATGTACGGAGTGCTATTTCAGCTTGCTCAGTAGCAAGGTTAATGTTTCTTCCACAGCAGTTTCAAGACACTTAAAAATCATGGAGAGAGAAAGAGTTCTAAAATCTTATGAAAAAGAAGAAGGGTTTATTGGTCCCACACGAAAATATTATTCTATAGCAGTATCCAAAACCTTCCTAGTAACAATCACCCCAAATATTTTTTGGTATAAGGGACTTGACTTAGATGAACCAGAGAAACTTGAGAAATTAGAAATTAAACTCAATGAGCTTGAAAAGTTTCCACAGGATCTTCATTCTATGATAAAGGCGTTCATTAATGCAAACAAAAAACTCGAACAGGTTATTGAAGCTTTGAAAAATATTGAAAGCTATAGAAATAACCTTATGAAAAACCTTAAGGATAAATATCTAAAAGAAGTGGGGGACATGACACAGCTTGCAATCCTCCATTATCTTTTGCTTTACGACACTGCGACTGTTGAGGATCTAAGCGATGTATTAAACCTCAAAGAAAGAGAGGTAAGAGAAAAAGTTGAAGAACTCTCTAAGGTAGTACCGATAATCATAAAAAAGAATATAATTAAGATTGACAAAGAAGCGCTATAAGAGAAATAGAGCGGAGGGTTCTTCATGACAGAGAAGATTAGAATCATTGTAAATGAGGATAAGTGCTACCTATGTGGGGGATGTGCGGGGGTCTGCCCTTCACTTGCAATAAAAGTAAGCTCTTCCAAATGGGAGTTCTTTCAAGATAAATGTATTTCATGCAGAATATGTGTAACAGCATGTCCCGTTGGAGCATTAGAAGCTGAAGTAGTGGAGGGGAAAACATGAGCGAAATAATGAAATACGATGTAGTAGTGGTTGGTGCAGGAATAGCAGGGCCCATTGTAGCGAGAAACGTTGCTAAAGAAGGGCACTCCGTTCTTCTTATAGATAAAAAACCCGCTATAGGTGCACCAAAACAGTGTGCTGAGGGCATTAATATAGGTGTGTTTGAAAAACATAACATTCCCTATGATAAGCGTTTCATTAATCGTGAAATTTATGGGGCACGTCTTTACTCTCCAAGCGGTTATACTCTTGAAATGAGGTACAGTAGAGTTAGTGGGGTTATCCTAGAACGGAAGGTTTTCGACAAGATGCTTGCATTCTACGCTGCGAGGGCTGGAGCAGACGTACTTCCCAGAACTGAGGCAACTGATGTTATAAGAGAAGATGGGAAAATAATTGGGATAAAGGCTAAGAAGGAAGGGGAACCAATAGAGATACGTGCAGATATATTAGTAGCAGCCGATGGTGTTGAAAGCACTATAGCCAGAAAGGCAGGGATTAACACTTATGCTCCTCCGCATGAGTTTGATTCTGCTTATGAATATGAAATGCTTATAGAAGGGTTTGATCCTGATTTAATTCACCTTTGGTTTGGAAATAATGTGGCTCCTAGAGGATACGTATGGGTATTTCCAAAGGACGAAGATAGAGCAAACGTTGGTGTTGGAATCAATTCTGACAACCCAATGACTGCAAAATACTACCTTGACAAGTGGCTTAAAGAGAATAACATACCATTCAAGAAAATCCTTGAAGTAAACGTTGGAGTCATTCCAGTTGGAGGCTTCTTGAAGGAACTTGTCAAAAACAATGTTTTAGTAGTAGGAGATGCAGCAAGACAGGTAAATCCAATGCATGGTGGGGGCATGGCGGAGGCTATGGAAGCCGGAGCAATAGCAAGCAAATGGATAGTTGAGGCTCTAAAAGAAGAAAACTTTGAGCTTCTAAAGAACTATACCACAGAATGGTGGGAAAAAGATGGAAAACGTCTTGAGCGCGTTTTAAGAGTTAGAAAGGTGGTAGAACACCTAACAGATGAAGATCTAGACGTTTTTATACAAACACTCAGTGGTATAGATGCGGAGAAAATTGCAGGAGGCCGCTACTCGGAGGTCATTAAAACACTGCTTAAACACCCAAAAGTGTTAATGAGTCCAAGAAGAATTGCACTTCTTAAAGAGCTTCTCTAACTTCTTTTAATTCATTTCTTTTTCCTATTTTTGTTGCAGTTCATATCAAGACAGACTTCATATTCCCTATTACGTTCCTTGATTTTTATTATTGGTGCATTTCCACATTCTGAACAAGTTTTTCCAGTTGGTATTATCTGCCCCCTTTGAAGTAAGGGGTATGTCACATTACAATTTGGCCAATTAGAACAGCCTACAAACCTTTTTCCAGTTCTCCTGTTATATCTAACAACCAGATCCCCTCCACACTTGGGACAGCTCCCCACTATTATCTTCTCTTTTCCTTTGTTCTCAAAATCCGCTTCCACTTGTATGACTTTTTCTTCCTCTGGCTTTAGTTCTTTTACATTCTTTCTTTTGCTCTTCTTGTTTTTCTCATTTTCGAGGAAAGTTTCAAGGAGTTTCTTTCCGATCTCACCTTCTTTGTTTTTGAACTCTTTTAGTACTTTGATTAGGGCTGTTTTTGATTCTTCAATTACCCTCTCTTTTTTTAGTTTTCTTGCCATAATCTCTTCCATTTTTTGTTCAAATTCCCTTGTAAGTTCAACACTTATGATATCTGGGACATTATTTTCTAGGGCCTCAATGACTTTTATACCAAGAGGAGTGACTTTTATTTTCTTTTTCCCCTCTATGTATCCTCTGGAGTAAAGAGTTTCCAGAATCTGAGCTCTTGTTGCTTTTGTTCCGATTCCCAAGTCTTCCATTTTTTTAATAATGCTAGCAGGAGAATACCTTGCAGGAGGTTTGGTTTTCTTTTTCTCTTTTTTTATCTGAATGACATTCACTTTTTCTCCTTTCTCAAATTTTGGGAGAATAACTTCATCAAACTTTACATATTTTCCATAAATCTTAAGCCATCCCTCTTTAATTGTTCTTGAGCCGTTAAGAATGAAATGATGCTTGTTTGAATTTATAATAATCTTCATACTCTCTCTAATCGCTGGTTCTGCAAATGCTGCAAGAAATCGTCTAACAATCAAATCATAGAGATTTTGTTCGTCTTTGTTTAAGTCTCCTGGCTTTGGTACTTCACCTGTTGGGTATATGGCTGGATGGGCAGGGTCATCTTTCTTGCCTTCAACTGGTTTTAAAATTCCTTTTCCTAAGAGCTCATGAGCGTGAGGTTTATACTCTGGAATTTTTGCCAGGTTTTGGATTATAGAGCGGAAGTTTAGGTTCTTTGGGAGCTTTTGAGAGCTTGTCCTCGGATAGGAACAGTTGTGAACGACGACACCATTGGCGATGAAGTTATGATAATCCTCAACGACAAGGTCGTAGACCTTACCACAATAGTGAAACTTCTCGATGGACTTTATCCCAAGAATGTAAACGTCCCCCGTGGCAATCCTGCGGAGGTCTTCATCGGTCAGGTAATCTCTGATCCTTCTGAGCTTGTCGAGACTTATCCCCCTCCCGTGAGCTGTTTGGTTGGAAATGTCAAACTCTTTCCAAAGCTTTTTATTGCTCTTTAGCTTGCCATTCCAGTCTGTAACCTTCAGCACACTGTAGTGATGGGAATAAGATTTTCTCTTCCTGATCGCAGCATTTCGAACCTTTTCCAAATCACACCTTTTCACTCGTAGGTGGTCCTTCATAATCTCATAGAACTTGAGAGAATCCCGCGAATACACTTTAAGCTCGTAGGCCATGAGATTCCCATTTTTGTCTTTTCTCTCCCACAGATAGGTGCCAACACCGAGCAACTGCCACATGAGTTTAACTGTGTATATTGCTCTTCTGTTCTTAGAGGTTAAAACGATTTGAGGAGACAGTGATTTTCTACCGCCTGTTGACTTGGTTCCAATGTGACTATCAGCATCGTAGTAGCCAGCTAAGAACGAAGCCATCCATCCGGGTTTTGCCATTACCTCACCGGGAATCTCAAATATTTTCATTTTGTTTCCATATGGACAGCCAAGGAGTTCAAACAGTCTCACCAGAGACTTGCTACCGAGGCGTATTATCTTGTATCTTGAATCATAAGCAAATCGAACACCTATAGAATTCGCAACTTCCTGAATAGCCATTATAGTTTCTTCTGTTCTATCCCTGGCGCCTATTGTTATCTGACCCCTTTTATCAAGATGGCAGTCCCCAACTACAAAGCCATACAAGTACCAGAAGTCTTCATTGAACTCAAACGAAACCGCAGATAATGAGGTACTGTATGAGAATCCTTTAAAAACTTCTCTCGCTTCTTCCTTTGAGATTACCCCTCTCTCTATAAGGAACTTAAATACAGGAACTGGCATTTTGCCTCTGAGATATTTGTAATATGTAGGTTCCTTAATTTTGAACTTCCACAGGATTTCCACTTTCAATCCAGCTTTCTTTATCCTATTCCTTATAACGGAACCAAATGATTGATCATAGAGAATGTAATCCTTCATGGAGGAGGCGTTTTTGAGGATAAAATCAAACAGCTTTGGAGTTTCGCTCGCACTCTGGAACTTCCAAGGGTTTATGAGAAGCACTACCTGGTCATCATCTTTGAGTTCCTCAGCGGGCACGAATATTAGCCTGTCATCCCGATAAGCCAGAACTGGATGATCCCCTGTTAGATAAAGCTCAGTTCTATCGCTAAGGGTAACCTTATACATGAGCTCGTCTGCATCCCTTTCGAGTAGCCTGTATCGTGCCCTTGACAACTTGAGGTCAAAGTCAAGGGCGAAGACTTCACCTTCCTTGGGTAGCTCTTCGATTTTTTTCACTCCCTTGGGAGTTGGTATGAGCGAATCTGGGTGAAGGCAGTAACCTTTCTCATAGAGCTTCTGTGCTATCTCTAATGTTTTTTTGGGGCTATAACCAAAGGCGGAATAGGACTCTCTTTGAAGGGTCCCTAGGTCAAATGGATATGGAGGGCTTCTCTTTTGTTGAGTAATCTCAATTTTCTCTACAAAGGCAGGGCCTTTTTTAGCCTCTTCAACAATTCTTTTGGCTTCTTCTTCGTTTAGAATACGATCTTTTTCATAATTTGCAGTATATTGTTCCCCATTTTTTTCGAGAATCATTTTTATGACCCAGTAAGGAGTGGGGACAAAGTTTTCGATTTCCTTTTCTCTATCCACTAAAAATTTGAGAGTAGGGCCCTGGACTCTACCGGTAGAGAGAACATGCCATTTCCCACTGCTCTTCCGTATAGCAGAACTTAAGGCCCTTGACAGGTTTACACCCCAGTACCAATCTAAAATATGTCTAGTTATCCCTGCATCAGCCATTCCGAAGTTTA
The DNA here is from genome assembly GCF_000022545.1 of Thermococcus sibiricus MM 739. NCBI lineage: Archaea > Methanobacteriati > Methanobacteriota > Thermococci > Thermococcales > Thermococcaceae > Thermococcus > Thermococcus sibiricus. The sequence goes on along the minus strand of NC_012883.1, from coordinate 899,339 downwards.
TTGTGGGCTCGAGATTATACCAAGCTCTTAGAAGGTCTTGTTTGGTTAGAGCAGAAAACTTCATCCTTTTTGCTTTTGAGGGTTCAACCCCACACGCATACTTTAATGCGGTGTAACCGATCACTTCACCCTCTGTATCATAATCACATGCAATCACAAACTCATCTGCTTGTTTGGCTAGTTCTTTGAGGGCTTTTATGTAATCCTTTGTATAGCTTTTCCCTTTCTCTGCTAAATAAACTGGTACCCAATCAATATCAAAGACAGGATATCCATAAGTTCTCTCTTTTGGAGCGAGAGAAAAAAGATGGCCCACTGCAGGAGCAACTATTATTTTCTTCCCGTCTCGAGTAAGCTCATAATAGGGCACTTTTCCAATTGTTTTTCGAATTGGTTTCCGTTCAGCAAGTGCATATGCAATTTTCTTGGCAACATTGGGTTTCTCTGCGATTATTAGTGTAGTCATGGTATCCCTCTCTAAAATGCTTTAGAAGAGTGAGTATAAGAATTTTTGCATTGATGATCTTTTGCATATACATGTGCCTGATTGAAGTTTTAGATTAATAGTTTCAAATTTCATGGAAAAACAAAATTAAAAGGCAAGACAGTAGTAAATCTCATTCAGAAGTGAACGAAAGGGCTATTGTAAGAACCAAGCTAATTAATGGGGCTCCTAAACTTGCGACCCACCACTGTGAGATTGCACCTGAAAGAGTCAATGCTTCCAAGATAATTCTTGCAATACCTCCTCCTACTACTCCTGCAAATGCTCCTTTATATGTGGTTTTGTCCCACCAGAGACCAAGAGTCAGCGGGAAGAAAGCTGTAGCAAATATGACGTCCCATGCTAAATATAGCCACTCTACTATTCCTGACCTTGTAGTAGATAAAATAAGTGCAAAGATCCCTATGACAAGTAAGGAAATTCTAGAAACTTTTAGGACATCTTCATCACTAGCTTGAGGATTAATAATGTCTCTGTATATGTTTTTTGCAATTAAAGTTCCTGGGGCTAGGAGCATACTATCTGCATTACTCATGACAGCTGCCATTAGGCCAGCAAGTGCCAAGCCCGATATGCCCGCTGGTAGCATAGATTTTACAAGCATTGGTAATGCAAGTTCTGGATCACTTAGGTTTGGGAATTTCACTGCAGCTATTGAACCTAACAACAATGCGAGAATACCCATCACATAATATGATATTCCACCCAGAAGGGAGGATATTTGAGCAGTTTTTTCACTATCTGATCCAAAGATCCTTTGCATTAAGTCTGGCGCGGGAATATCTCCTAAAGCAAACACTATGAAAAGAGCCCAAAAGTCAAATGCTAAAATTATTTTTCCAAAGTCTAATAGCCCAAGCTCTTCTGCTTTGGTAACTGTTGCTTCAAATCCGACTGCATTAATTCCTATTATGAGTGCACCAAAGACACCTACGAAGACTAGGATCAACTGGATAAAATCTGTTAGCGATACTGACCAAAGTCCTCCTAGAATAGTGTAAAACGTGACAATCAACCCTGAGACTATAGCTGCTGTTTTATAGTCCCATCCTAAAACCACTTGAATGAGTCTAGCTCCGGCAACTATTTGGGCAGTGATAGCAAAAATGTATGCCAATGCTAGAATGAACCCTACAGTTCCGCTAAGACCTTTTTTGCCTCCAAATCTCTCGGAAAAGAAATCCGCAAGAGTTAATAGCTTCATTTTTCTCAAAGGCTTTGCATAAAACAGACCCACGAGAATCAAAGTACTCCCAAGACCAAGTGTGGTTGCCCATAGGGAAATACCTTTACCGGCATATGCCTTAGCAGCGACTCCAATGGTGATTCCTCCTCCAATCCAAGTAGCAGCGATTGTTGCAGTAGCTAACCATGTTTTTAGTCTCCTACCAGCGACAAAAAATTCCTCGACTGTTTTAGCTCTTGTGTATGTCCAAATTCCTATTCCCAAAAGCACCAGCATATATAGAGCAAATATTGCTTCATCTATCACTATTTTTCACCTCCAAAAGGTTAGATAACAAAGATTGCAGTGAGTTATATTCACTATTTTAGCTCCATTAAAAATTCCTTTAGTCTTTTCACTCCTTCTTCTATATTTTCTTCAGAATTTGCGAATGAAATCCTCACGTATCCCTCTCCTAATGAACCAAATGTTGCACCCGGAGCAACAGCCACTTTCTTTTTTAGGAGTAATTCTTCTGCAAATTTGTACGAGTCTTTGGAATAATGAGAGATATTTAGAAATAAGTAGAATGCACCCTGAGGTTTAACAAAGGATACGTTTGGGAATTCATTTAAAAGGGAAACTACCAAATTACGACGTTTTTCGTATTGTTTAACCATGTTTTCGGCTTCTTCTTGTGATTCGCTTAAGGCAACAAAAGCAGCTTTCTGAGCCATTGCAGGTGCGCATATAGCAACATGTTCTTGCAATTCGGTCATGGATTTGATGATTTTAACGTTGTTACTCACCGCAAAGCCTACTCTCCAACCGGTCATGGCATATGACTTGGAGAAACTTCCTATCACTATCACATTTCCTTCTTCACTGAATTTTAATATACTGTAATGGTTGAGGTTGTCAAAAATCAACCTTTCATAAACTTCATCTGAAATTACTACAAGATCATAATCTTCAGCTAGTTCTGAGATTCTCCTAAGAATATTTGAGGGATATACTATACCAGTTGGATTATTAGGAGTGTTTATGATAATGACTTTTGTGTTATTTGTGATAATATTTTCTATCTCTTCTATATTTGGTAGGAAAGATTCGTTTTCCTTTAGTGAGTAGTATTTTGGGATAGCTCCTATCATTTTGACCATGGAGGTGTATGGGGGGTAGCCAGGATTTGGGAGTAGAACTTCATCCCCAATATCCACAATGGCTAATAGGGAAAGTAATAATGCTCCAGTACCTCCAATGCTTACTAAGGTATTTTCTAACGAAATATCAACATTTTGAGTTGATCTGTAATAATCAGCTATGGCTTCTCGTAACTCCAAAAGTCCGGCATTATGTGTATAATGAGTATACTTATTTAAAATCGCCTTACAACCAGCTTCTTTAATGTATTGGGGAGTGTCAAAGTCGGGTTCACCTATTTCTAAATGAATAACATCCTCTAGAAACATTGCTTTGTTGAATATTTTCCTAATTCCAGATGGCGGAGTCTCTTTGGATCGTTTAGAGAGTACAAAACTATTCAGCTTAGTCATATAAAATACCCCTTTATTTGATTTCGTAAAATTATAATTAAACCTTTCTACGGTTAATTTGGGCTTGTTCAATAGATTTCTTCGGAAAATTAGATATGTAAAGGATATATTTAGCTAGATATGCTTTTACTTATGTCCAAGATCTCGAGAATTATAATTTGAATTCCTCAGACCGTAGGGGTATTTCTACAACCTCTTTATGAATTTTTAAAACAACCATACTGGTACTATCTACAATCTCTTCTATCTTTGCAATGGTATCGAGAAATTCATGAAATTCGTTAATGGATTTAAATTTAACTTTTAAAAGCATGTCATAATCCCCAGTCACTTTATAAACCTCTAACACGTGTGGATTTTTTATAAGTTTGTTAATAACATAACTACTATTCTTGCCTTCAATTTTCGCTAACATAAACGCAGTCAGATTAAATCCCAATTTTTCGGGATTTAAAAGTACTGTGAATTTTTTAATTACTCCATTTTCCTCTAATCTTTTTATTCGTTTGTGTAATTCTGACATTTTTAAGTTAACAGTTTTAGATAACTCTCGAATAGATATATTACTATCCTCTTGTAGCATGGAGAGAAGTTTGATATCTATTTTATCAAGATCGATTTTAGTCTTCATAATTTTTTCACCTAGTATCTTCAGCTGTAATAAAAAACTTGTAGGCCGGCAACAGAGGCCCGCGTTCATTTCTCGCGCGGGTGGATGCACCGGCCCTGTGGGCTCGGTGTGAGCACACTTCGCTCATAGAACCCGATACCTTGCGAAGGCGGGTATACCGAGCCCATGCGAGGAGACTAATTGTCCCCTCACTGTCGGCGATATATAATAGAACCCAATACCTTAAATTCTTTACGCTGTTTATCAGATTTTTAAGGGTAGCTTCAGAGCTTTCTTCATTTACTTCATCCTGATAACATTTCTAACAAATAATGATAAAAGAAACTAAAGCTGACCCTTTTTGATCCTTGTCTTAATGAACAGTGCTTATTAAAACGACCCCCACAACTGCCAATATTAATCCAACAAAAATCTTGCTGTTTGGTGGCTCCTTTAGGAGCGTAACTGCCAGAAGAGAAGATATGATTGGATTTATGGCGCTGATAGGTGTTGAAATATGAGAACCAACAAAACTAACGGATTTTACAAAAGCATATTGTCCAATTATTAATCCGACCAATGCAGCTCCAGAAAGAACCCCTATTTCATTTTTAGTTACCACTTTGAGTTCCTTTGAATGCTTTGGTAAGAAGACACTGATTCCTATTGCGGCAGATATCATTCTAAGCCCTGCAAGTGAAAAGGGATCAATATATAAGGACAAGAAATCAAGTAGAACTATCGCAATGCTCCAAGAAATCGGCGCTAGAATAGCATATACAAATCCTTTAGGGCTAAGACGTTCCTCTAATCCTCCCTTTCTGACAATAACAATTGCCAGAAATATGAAAAGTGCTCCAAGGAGAGTTTGAGTGGTGATTTTCTTTCCAAAGAACATCCACGCCCAAAGCATTGTCCAAAGTGGGTATGACGAAGTAATTGGGACGGTCTTGGAAACACCCATAAGCTTAAGCGCGTTAAAATAAAAGTAATCCCCTATAACAAAACCAAAGAGGCCCGAAATAAATGTTACCAAAATTATCTCAGGAGAAAGGGATAGTATCCCTTTATACTTGCCAGCGATTAAGAAAATTGAGAGATAGACAGATGTTGTAATATAAAGTCTGATAATATTGACAGTAATAGCACCTTTATTTCTCATTCCAAGCTTTATCAGAACTGAAGCAGTTCCCCATCCAAATGCAGCTATCAATGCTAACAGAGCTCCTATTAAGGTATCCATGTATGTGGGAATGAAAATTCAATTTAAAAACTTAACGTTTCGAAAAAGATTTGAATGTCATCACCGCAGCACTTAAAAATTCAATGATGAAAATCTAAATGGTGATGATCTCGGCAGATCTGAGCTTGGCCATGATGAAGATCTTGAGTACTGAGGTTACTTTTTGAAACTCTTATCCTTATGGGGGGTCGAAGGTCATCTCACATTAATGTTTGTCTTTTTGATTTTGATTGGAATGTTGTGTTCCTTGGATATTTCTTGAATGCTCATATTAAGCATTTGAAGGGCATCTTCTATGATTCTATCGTCTGAAACTGCTTTTATTAAGCTCTCTCTCTTGTCAAAGCTTGCTTCTAGACTTATTAGAATCTCATTTCTCTGAAGTTCCCAATCCAGTCTCATCCATCTAAATACGGAATTTGGAAGGTTTTTAAACATCTCTTGTACTCGTCTTCTTAAATCTTCTACTGCTAGTTCAACTTTGGACTTTAATAGACTCTCTTCAACTTCTCTTCTCTTTTCCTCAGTTAAGGCAGACAAGTCATCTACTCCCATCTCTTGAAGGAGTTTTTCTATTTCTTTTTCTAGCTCCTCTTTCTTTGATAATATCTGTTTTACATTCTCTGAAACTTCTTCAGCTTCTTCTAAGTTGATTTCTACTCGGTGAATAGTTATGTACTTATTTAGGGCTTTAGATATCTCTCTGGTGTGTGTTCTTAGAATACCTTCAACTAGGGCCCTTACTTGAGCATTGGTTTTTCCGGGTGCATTGCCCCATAGGATTAAGTTAATCTCATGCTCGCTTCTTCCTTTTATATCAAGGTGCATTTTTTTGACTTCAATTCCTCCATTCTCTATATCTTTGAGAATTGCTTTGGCATACGTAGCAAAGTATGGCTTAATACTCTCGTGAGCTTCAACTGTTATGTTACTTTCAGTTTTTTGAGGAATAATTTGTTTTTTAGAGGTTGTAGGTTCTCCTTCACTTTCAAAGGATCCTTTAGGGGTAGATATCTTTGCGTGAGAACTGCTGAGGATGGGTTTAAGCCCTGCCTTTCTCCAGATGATTGGCAAATGTTTGTTTATAAAGTACAATATTTGCCTCTCCGCTGTTTGGAATGTGGTGGGATCTTTGTTACTCCTCCCATAGAAGTCCACATGAAGGTATATAACGCCAGAACCGACTTCTCCGGTTATTTTAACTTGCTCAGGGGAGATATCCTCTAGTGTCTGCACCTCCTTTAGGACTTCTTTTCCATATTCCTCGAGGATAGGCTTGAAGATCTCTCCACCCGTTACTTCTACTATAATTTCTGGTTTGAAATGTTTCTTTTCTTTTTCAACTTCTTTTTTTTCTGGTGGTGCTCTCTCTTTCTTTTGAGGTTTTGGTTTTTCATGTGTTTCTTCAACTTTCGCTTCTTCTGTTTTAAGGATCTTTTCTAAGATCCTCTCTTTTTCAATGATTTCTTCATGTTCAACAATATTCTCTTCAAAAATTTCATTTATCTCAACTTTCGGTGTAGTATTATATATCTCTATGTTATCTGTTATAGAGGTCTTCAATTCTATTTCATCTAGGCCGTAAATGTCTACGACTAGAGGGTAATTCAAAAGTTTTTTCAAGATATTCAGCGTTTCATCACCTATTACTTTTTTCTGGGAAGATAATAGTAGGAGTTCTAAGGCCAAAAGTTTTCGTCTATCCATTAGCAAAGTCACATAGTACTTTTCAGCTTTATCTTTCGCGAATATCTTCAAAAATAGGCCACTAAAAGCCTGATTCGATAGAGCATTCCGCATTAATTTTAAAAGCTCCTCTTTTCTTGTGCACACAATGTTTTCCTCTATGGGTGTAATCGTTGGAAGTTCCATTCTTCACCACCATTAGATATATATATCAAAAGTCGAATAAAGTTTAGAGAGACCCCTATTATTAATGTTGCATTCAAGCATGTATTTAAGTATTATTGTCCTTATAAGGTGAGTGCCATGAGGGTGTTGATCTTAGGTGGTGGAAGTATAGGGAGAAGTGTTGCACAGGCTCTGAAAGGTGAATTCGAAGTTATTATCATAGAACAAAATGAAATTCGAGCAAAATCTCTTAGTGAAAGCGGATTTCACGTTATTCAAGGTGATTTTTCATACACAGCTTCCCTTTTGAAGGCCGGAATTGAAAAAGTAGATCTTGTTGTGATAACTATAATGGATGTCAATGGAATAAAAAAGACCATTCAGGCAATAAGAAATAATAATTCTGAAGTTCCAATACTTGTTTTAATCCCGGATGATACAACTGTAAAGGAGATTATATCCCAGATAAAGAAAGAATTTGAAACAGATGTTAAGATTGATTATGCCGTTTCCCCAAAAGCAGCCACAATTAAAGTTATAGTGGACACAGTTAAGAATCTCGGTAAAAAGAAAAATGCAACCTTATTATCTAAAAAACTCTCAGAAATAAAACAAAAAAGTGATTCTCTCTTAATAGTGATGCACGACAATCCCGATCCAGATGCAATGGCCAGTGCTGTTGCTCTTCAAGTTATCGCTCAAAATACAGGACTTAAAAGTACAATAGTATATGGTGGTGAGATAACTCATCATGAGAATAGGGCATTTGTTAACCTACTTGGCTTAGATATACGAAAAGTTTCTCCTGGTTCCTATGAAGTCAAAAGGCATTCTACGATAGCATTAGTTGATTGTCAACCAAATGGAAATCTTAGTATTTTGGATGATGAGGACCTGAAAAAAGTAGAGATATTAATAGATCACCACCAACTTTTGCAAAATTTGGAAGAAATGCTTCCTAGAGATGCATTTGTTGATGTACGCCCTGACGTTAATTCCACAGCTTCTATAATGGCAGAATACCTTCAAAGCCTTAACATGGAGGTGAATGGTACTTTAGGAACCAGCCTCTTCTATGGTATATACACAGATACCAAAAAGTTTTCAAAATTTAGTACTGCAGATCTTGATGCACTGGAATTCCTAGCAGGAAAGGTAGATTATGAAATTTTGGAAAGAATAGAGTATCCTGACATTTCTGTAGAGACTGCAGAGGTTCTGGCAAGAGCTATCATAAACAGAAAGACTTTTAAAAACGTTATTATTTCGAATGTTGGGTTTATAACAGATAGAGATGCCATTGCAGAGTCGGCAGATTTTCTGCTCAGACTTGAGGGTGTGAATACAGTTCTAGTATTTGGAATAGTTGATGACAGGATTGAAATATCTGCTAGGACACGGGATATAAGGATCAATGTAGGAAAAGTCTTGAAAGAAGCTTTTACAGACATCGGAAGTGCTGGCGGCCATGCACAATCAGGAGGAGCTAGAATTCATCTTGGAATATTCAAACTTGCCAAGGATAAAAACTCCCTCTTAAAATTAGTAGAAGAAGCAATAACAGAGAAGTTCCTAGAGGCACTTAACGTGAAAGAGGCCTAGGTTCTCTTTGCTTCTATTAATATTATGTCCCCAATGGCAGATACTCTTTCATAAGGAATTCCAACTTTCTCTCCTGGCAGTCCTAATGCCAAGATCCTACTTTCTCCTGCTTCTATTTCGATAAGCACTTCATCAACGTAACCTATGTAATATCCAGCAGTGTTGTATATTTGCTTTCCATAAATCTTTGATAACCTCATTACCATGTTGCCCACCATCTAAAATTCGTACTTTATCCTTTTAAATTTTCGCACTGAGTTTTGCAGTATTTTCGAGGAATGATTTCAAAAAAATCACCACTGTTGCAATTACGGCTCCAGCGATTCCGGTGAGAATTATGCTTTGAACGGCTCCATCAATAGCATACATGTTAAAATTCATAAATAACAAATTGGCAAGTATAAAACCACCAAAATATGCAAATGGCACAATGGAGATATCTAAAGAATCTTCCGGCGAAATAAGTCCCATAACAAAGACTACTACCACGAGAAGTGAGAAAGAATATGTTAAAGAAAATTCTGTTTTGATCCATAGTACATGAAGGAGGAGGGTCAGAATAAATCCAACTATAAAAGCATACCTCCCCGCATTTGCCTTTCCTTTATAAAGGCCAAAGAGTGCACCGAAGAATAGACCTAATCCATAAATTGGAAGTAATTCTCTTGTGGAGGTATAAGGGGGATAAATAAGGAGTATTATCAAGAAACTTATGGTTAAACCAAGCCCGCTATACCTAAAAGATGAGAGAATCCTTTTTCTCACTTTATAACCTCCACTTTAACTTTGGAACCATCTTTTAGGTTGAGTTTTTTTCTAAGGCATGCGGGGGCGATAATTTCTGCAACTTTAGGAGGATGAATTGTTCTTGAAGGAACCACTATTGCCCCATCAATCCCATTTATTCTTACTTTGTATGCCTTTACATCTCCAAACGTTCTTCCATCTTTTGAGAATCCAGGTATTGTTATGGGCTCAACATTGTAAAGAGCCTCATAAATCGTCTTGGGGAAAACCACTAAGATGTTCAAAGTTCCAGGATATGGCCTAAAGCCAAGGTATTCCCTTATTCTCTCTTTATATTGTTCTACATAATATTTCCCTTCACCTACTCCGGACACTACCTCTCCAACAATGTAGTTTCCATAGAGTATCTTGCCTATTTCTTCAAAAATAGATTCCAAAAGTTGAATTCCTGAAGAAGTTACTTCAACAAGCGTTCTTTTTCCGGAAGTATCTTTGATTACATATCCTTCTTTTTCCAAAGCTTCAAGCTTCCGCATAACTGATTGTGGTGAAGTTCCAATTTCTTGAGAAAGTTCCCTCAAGGTTATTCTAACCTTCTCCCCAACGCCTCCCCGCTTTGCAATTGATATGAGCAGTTTAAGTTCCTCCATCTCCAGCACCTTTGGAAAATTTATCTGCAATCTTTAAGGGTTTTGGGTAGTCCCCTTCATTTATTATTCTCACTATCTCTTTCGCAGAGTTTAAGTCAATTAAGTTGCCAACACTTACATAAGCTTTTCCAATTTTAACACATTCCCCTATCGAATTTGGAAGGGGCCTTTTTGCAATTCCAATGGTTGGTTTCCCAATTAGGAGGCCTATATGGGAAGCTAATCCATATCCGCGGGGATGGGCTTTTCCATGTCCTTCCACAATTAGTAAATCGAACTGCTCTCCTTTTAACAATAACAAAATCGGCCGAGTTTCCCTTAGAAAAAAATAAGTTGGAATATATGAGAAGGCGACTTCTGTTTCAATGGTCTTTGTTTTCAAAACTTCACAAGAAGGGAAGGAACAGAGAACAAATGCAGCTTTAGCTTTATTTCCCTTATATGACACATCAACTGCAGCAATAGTTTTAATTTTTGAAATATCCTGAGGTTTCTCCACGATTCTTTTACTTAGCTTTCTCTGGACCTCTGCAATTTTTTTAAGGTTCATTTCTCCACTCCTCGAGTTTTTTCTCTAAATTTTTGTTAATTTTGGCACGGGTAAGATCTTCGAGAGTTCGTTCGAGAATATATCTAGCTTGATCTTGTTTTTGCCTTATATTCACTAATCCTTTCGGATATTCCAGCGTGGCAAGCTCGTCGTAGAGTTTTTCCATGAATGCATACACTTCTTGGGCCTTCTCGATTTTGTCATTCAACAAAAGATTTAGAAAGTACCTTCTTAACTCTCCAATGAAATCTCCTATACCTAAGGCATAAGCTGTCTCTGGAATTCCGATTTCTTTTGGATGTGGGAATTCTTCATCCAGAAGATAGTGGTAGAAGAGATTGGCTTCTACATACTCTTGATGGGCATTTTGGACGTAACCGGTGAAATAAAGATCTTTATGCTCTGTGAGTATCTCTTTCAATTCACTCACCAACTTTTCAGCCATTTTCAATCTTTCTTCAGCGATTTCGAGATCTCCTCGGTGAAGGGCCTTTATACAATCACCACTTAGCCTAACAATATCCCTAGTGAGTCGGAGTGCTTTTTCTCGCATCTCATCTTTTTCATCTAGAACCTTTCTTATTTCGTTGATTATTTCAGAAATATTCATTAGCATCACCAAAACATTTTAAACATAGAGGAATAAAAACCTTCAGTTGTGAATGTAGCTTGTCTTATCCTCCTCTTATGAGGTATTTTCATCATCGGGCGGAAAGACCCCTTCCGAAAGGGCGGGATAGTTCACTCACAGAAACAGGCAGATTAGATCCATAATCAACTTTTCAAAATTTGCTTTCTGTGAGAAAATAACTAACAGTTATATATTTGCCCTGATATCATGCCGAAAAATATATAAAGGAACTTTCAGAGCTATGCACAGAAGAATCCATTGAGGTGATGATCATGGTCAAAAAGAATAGAAACATCATTGTTGAAGAGCTTGTGAGGACTCCAATTGAAATGCAAAAGGTGGAGCTTGTAGAAAGAAAGGGAATAGGCCACCCGGATAGTATTGCCGATGGAATTGCTGAGGCTGTTAGTAGGGCCCTATCAAGGGAATATATAAGAAGATATGGAATTATTCTCCACCACAACACAGATCAAGTGGAAGTTGTTGGTGGAAGGGCCTATCCAAGATTTGGAGGCGGAGAGGTAATAAAGCCGATATATATCCTTCTATCGGGTAGAGCTGTGGAATTTGTTGATAAAGAAATGTTCCCTGTTCATGAAGTTGCTATTAGGGCTGCGAAGAACTACCTCAAGAAGAGAGTTAGACATTTGGACGTTGATAATCATGTAATAATCGATTCGAGGATTGGTCAGGGGAGTGTGGATTTAGTTGGAGTTTTTAATAAGGTTAAGGAAAATCCAATTCCTCTTTCAAATGATACCTCATTTGGGGTAGGTTATGCTCCTCTTAGTGAGACTGAGAAGATAGTACTCGAAACTGAAAGGTTACTAAACAGTGAGGAGTTTAAGAAGAAGTGGCCAGCTGTTGGAGAAGACATTAAGGTTATGGGCCTTAGGAAGGGAGAAGAGATTGACCTCACAATAGCGGCTGCAATAGTTGATAGTGAGGTTCAGAATCCACAGGAATATATGGAAGTTAAAGAGGGTATATATAATGCTATTAAAGAATTAACTTCTAAATACACGAATAGAGACGTGAACATATACGTTAATACTGCGGATGATCCAGATAAGGATATTTACTACATAACAGTAACTGGAACCTCCGCAGAAGCCGGCGACGATGGAAGCGTTGGAAGGGGTAACAGAGTTAATGGTCTAATAACTCCAAACAGACACATGAGTATGGAAGCAGCAGGTGGCAAGAATCCAGTTAGCCATGTGGGTAAAATATACAACATTCTTGCCAACTTAATAGCAAGGGATATTGCAGAAGAGGTTGAAGGTGTCCAAGAAGTATATGTGAGGATTCTCAGCCAGATCGGGAAACCTATTGACGAACCTCTTGTGGCAAGTATACAAGCTATTCCAAAACCAGGTTACAAAGTTGAACAATTTGAAAGACAGACATACGAGATAGCAGATGAGTGGTTAGCAAATATAACAAAAATCCAAAAAATGATATTGGAAGACAAAATCAACGTCTTCTGATTTAACTTATGCTTCCTTTCATCTTTTTCTGCATAAGGATTCTCAAGATCCTAGCTTCCTCAAGCATTAGTTTCTCCTTTTGTTTTTTAATAATTTCAAGCTTTTTTTGCAGCAATTTGTCATCTTTCATCAAGCAGTCACCAGAAGATATATGCATTCATCATTTAAAAATTTTTCGTTTAATGCCTATCAAATAATCGGCAATTAACGTAAAAAAGCATATCTTTAAAAACCTTAAGTTAATAAATTATGGTGGGAGGTGAGAAAATGCTCATAGCCGTGAGTGGAACACCGGGAGTTGGAAAGACCACTGTGGCAAAACTCCTTGCAGAAAAAATGGGTTATGATTACGTTGATTTGAGAGAATTTGCTCTTAAGCATAGAATTGGCGAGATAAGAGGAGATGAGTTGGAGATCGAGTTCGATAAACTTGCATATTATGTGAAGGAAAAACTAAAAAATCGGAACACTGTATTAGACGGACACTTAAGCCATTTAATGCCAGTAGATCAGATTATCATACTCCGGGCACATCCCAAACTCATTGGAGAGCGGTTAAAAGAAAGAGGATACACCAAGGAGAAGATAAGTGAAAATGTGGAAGCTGAACTTGTTGATGTGTGCCTTTTAGAAGCCCTTGATGAGAATGAAGCTATTATAGAAGTGGACACTACTAACAAAACCCCCGAGGAAGTGGTTAATGAGATCTTGAGTTTACTGGAAAGAGGAATAAAAAGAAAAATAGGTATTGTGGACTGGGGTAAAGTTTATGATGATATAATCCCATATCTCAATCTTGGAGGTGATGATGAATGGGTCTAGGCATGTGGCTGAGAACCGGAGTGCTTATGGCCTTTTTAACCGGTCTCTTAATGGCGATAGGGTATGTTCTGGGTAACGAAACTGGTATGATGTTTGCTTTCATGTTCGCATTAGTGATGAATTTCTTCAGCTACTGGTATAGTGACAAGATCGTCTTAACTTGGTATCGAGCAAGAATTTTAGAGGAAGATGAAGCTCCTGAGCTTTATGAGATAGTGAGAGGATTGGCTCAGGAAGCTGGAATCCCCACTCCCAAGATTGCAATTGTACCAACTGAAACACCAAATGCATTTGCCACAGGAAGAAACCCAAAAAATGCTGTGGTGGCAGTAACTCAAGGGCTTTTGAGGATATTAAACAGAGATGAACTTGAAGGAGTTATAGCTCACGAGTTAAGTCACATCAAAAACAGGGACGTCTTGATTCAAACTTTGGCCGCTGTTATGGCCGGGGCAATAATGATGGTAGCAAGATGGGCCGGATGGATGCTCTGGCTCGGAGGGTTTGGAGGAAGAGATAGAGATAGAGATGCGAGCGGCGCATTAGGTGCAATACTCCTAATAGTTTTGGCTCCAATAGCAGCAATGCTCATCCAGATGGCGATAAGCAGGGCAAGAGAATATCTGGCAGATGAAACAGGAGCAAAGATAAGTGGAAAACCATGGGCATTGGCAAGGGCCCTTGAGAAGATTGAACATGCTGTTTCAATGAGGCCTATCAAAAACGGTAATCCAGCAACGGCGCACATGTTTATAATAAACCCATTCAGAGGAGTCAGCTTTGCAGAGTTATTCTCCACACACCCACCAACACAGAAAAGAATTGAAAGGCTTAGGAAGATTGCAGAAAACATGGGAATTGCCTTCTGATTTCATTTCTAATTTTCTTGAAGCCATCGAAATCCCTTTATATTTTGAAGGAGAGTTTTCGCTTGGGAATGAACAATGAAACGATTGGTGTTGGTAGTCATTTTAGCATTGCTCCTTCTCCCGGCATACTATGTAGTTAGGGAATTTTTCACTGATAATAATACCTCTCAATCGTGGGACGAGAATGATCTTGCTCTCTGGAGGGTGAAGATTGAACGTTTAGCGGCGAATTCGAGCTATGGAATCGGGGCTATATGGCTCGGGAAGGATAGCCTTGCAGGAGACAATTACATTCATATTGCAATAAGCCCCTATGGAGACAAAGAAGCTTTAATGAAAGCCATTGAAGAGATGGGCATTCCTCCAGAGGCCGTTAAAATAGAAGTCCGGGGAGAATACGACGAGGATTTCACGGCTCCTGAACCTGCTTGCCATATTAATTATACTCACACTCGGGCCGGGACCATTAATGGAGATGTTATAATACACACAAGCTTTGGAACAAGCGGGATGTACTATCTCAAGCTGCTGGCGTGTGAAGAAGAAGGAAAGGAGCTAAAGCTCACCTTTAAGCTGTGGAAGTGCAATCCTGCATCCGTTATGTGTACCGATGATCTTACATTTCCAAAATTTGAAATCAAGTTTTTGAAAGACTACCAAAGAGTTAAGGTAACCGTTCTGGCAGATAGCTGGACCGGAAAAAGAACAGGTGTATATACCTTTGACCTCTCTCACAAGCCTCTCTGGGTTCTTCACGAAGACTCCGAGAAAAGAGAAGAGATGTATATTTACAGAGATGGTTGGGTTAAGGTTCTTTATGCGGTTCCTCCAAAAGAAGCGCTCGAAGTGATTGGCAGCCCTTACGTTTACCTTTACCCATGGGAGTTTTTTGAAAAGTATGGACATAACCAGACGAGGCTTAATCAGGAAATCTTGGCAATTGCAAAGGAAAAAGGGTACCTTGCAGAGGAGGAAGAACATCTGGTATTTATTTACGTTCCAAACTTCAGCAGAGAGACCCTCCAAAAAGTGGAAGAAGATTTTGGAGAATACGTTCAGGCAATAGTGTTAAGGAATGAATAGTCATTCAACCTTTCGAGAGAAAGCCTTAAAAACTCTCTTCCAAGCTCAAAACGATGGCCATGAAAAAGCTCAGTGATGTTTTCAAAGAACTTCTCAAGGAAAAGGGAATTGACAAGGTCGGAAGCCTATCGAGGAGAATCCCCAAGAGAGACTCCAGCAGACCACTGCAAGAGATAGCCATAGCGGTTCTTGAGGGAAAAGGCGTAATCGTGAAGGTAAATGAGCCAACGACGATAGCCTGGGATTTGGAAGGAAAGCCAACAAAAGGTGCTCTTTTTGCATATCTGCCATTAAATTCCTCGCATCTAAAAAAGTTTGAAATTGTTGTTGAAGGTAAAGACCTCAGAGAAAGACTTTGCCAGCAAAAGTGGCCGTATTTTATAATTGACTTCATGCATTGGGAAAAGCACAGAGAGAAAGAAAAGAAGAAAGTGGCCCTTCAAGCATCTCAAAGCTATGGTATAATAAGAGACTACCTGTGGGGAGACAGGTTAGCGCTTACATGGGTTAACGAGGAATTTAAGGAACTAGCAAACTTCCCCTTAGAGAAGGTTACCGCCTACGAGGGAGCAACGTGGGAGTTTCTCAAAAAAGAAGGAATAGAGAGGGTTGTTCTCCTCGACCCATGGGCTGACAAAGACCTTAGTGAAAACGATTTCTCCACTGAGGCATTTATAATTGGGGGAATTGTCGATACCGGGGGAACAAAGAAGAAAACCACGCCTAAAATAGGAGAAGAGCTTGAAAAGAGGGGAATAAAAGTCCTGAGAAGAAAGATTTCGCTGAGGGGGGATATAATTGGTGTCCCCGATAGAATAAACCTCATTCTCGAGATTGTTCTCAAAATGATTCTGGAGGGTAAACCCATGGATGATGCAGTTCTGGAAGTCCAGTCACCACTTCACGCAAAGTGGAGGTTAAGGAAAGAGCTGCCAAAACACAAGAAAAGGTTTTTAATAGACGGAAAGAAGTTCTTGGTCGTTGAAAAGGAGCTCTTCAATGAATACTCAAAGTGGCTCAACATAAGGTGGGAAGATTTTGTCCAGGTTTTAAGGGAGCTCAACTTCGTAGCCCTTGAGAGGAAAAGAATCCAGCAACTAAACAAGATTTCAAGCCCTAGGATAATCAACGGCAAGCTTTACAGGGTTATTCTGCTGAAAAGAGCTATGATGCTCTGCTATAACTGTTAATTACATGTAAATTTCGAAAGATTTATAACTTATGATACCGTAAGTTACTTACGGTGGCGTAAGTGTTGTTTGATCTGAGACCAAAGAACAGAAGAGAGGAAATATTTGATAGAGAAAAAGAGTTTAAAGATCTCGAAAAAAGCGTAGAAGTGTATCCAATGACTATCATATTGGGCATTAGGAGAGTTGGAAAGAGTTCTATTCTGCGAGCATATCTCAATGAAAATCCCGGAATTTTAATTGACTGCAGAAATTTGTACGCAGAAAGCGGATATCTAACGAAGGAAGATCTCATAAGAAACCTTCAATCAAAAGCAGGATTGCTAAATAAGATAACATCAAAATTTAAAATATCAGTTAACTTGAAGTTCTTAACAATAGAGCCCGGAGAGCTTTCTTTAAGAGAGATCTTCGAAGAGTTAAACAGAATTGGAGAAAAAACAGGGAAATTCATAATAGCCTTTGACGAGGCTCAATACCTTCGATTTTATGGATCGAGGGGTGGAAGAGAACTTTTAGCATTGTTTGCCTACGCATATGATAACCTTCCAAACTTGAGACTTATACTAACAGGCTCAGAAATCGGGCTTCTTCATGACTTCCTCAGTATAACTAACTATGAGAGTTCCCTTTATGGAAGACCCGGCGGAGAGATTATAATGAAGCCATTTGACAAAAAAACGTCCATCGAATTCCTTAAGTATGGATTTAACGAAGCCAAAGTTGAGATTGATGAAGAGGAAATAAAAAAAGCCGTGGAGATTTTGGATGGGGTACCGGGCTGGCTCGTAATCTTTGGAGTGGAATACTTAAAAAATGGGAACTTTGAAAAGGCCATTCAGAGAACATTTGAAATCGCAAGAGGCCTTGTAGTTGGAGAACTAAAGGAACTGAAGAAAAGAAGTCCCAGGTATGTTGAGATCTTGAAGAGCATAGCCCTCGGCTACAACAGATGGAGCCTCATAAGGGACTATTTAAAGGTTAGGGGGGACAACATATCTGATCCCCGGTTGTATGCGCTTATTGAGAATTTAAAAAAGATGAGCTGGATAGTTGAAGAAGATGAGAGATACAAAATAGCGGATCCCGTTGTGGCGACCATGTTGAAAAGCTGACCCTTGACTTATGCCCCCGTAAGCTACTTACAGTACCACCAAATAAAAAAGTATGGTTCAGAAGAACACTATGACCGCGTCCTCTACTACCGCGGTCTCTACCTCTTCCCCTTCACTGAACACTGCCTTCCTGAGCACGATGTCATCCTTGCCAAGCTCTACCTTTTGTCCGTCGACCTCGAACTCTACCTTTCCTACCTCCTTGAGAGCCTTTGCAACCTCCTCGGCGTTCTCCTTGAGGTAAGCTGTTATCTTTGGCACGAGCTTTCCGTATTTTGGTCCAACGGTCTTGAAGTTCGGCTTGATTTCGGCAATCTTCTCCTCAAGTTCTGGCTCGCCCTTGATTATTTCGAGCTTTTCGATGTTCATTGTTCCAGCAATGTCCCTTTCGAGGGCTTTCAATATTTCGTAGCTGTCCGTTGCATAAATTGCCACGTGTTTGAGTTTAGCATTCAAAGCCAGTCCATGGGAGTTCTTATATCTTCTCATTGCTCCAATTATCTCACTGGCAAACTTTCCGATCCTCTCTGCTTCTTCATCTACTCTGTCCTCTCTGTATTCTGGCCACTCTAGGAGGTGCACGCTTTTGGCTCCGACCTTGTCTTTAAACATCTCTTGGTAGAGCTCTTCCGTTATATGGGGTGCAAGGGGTCCGAGGAGCAGTGTTATGTTGTACAGGAGCTCGTAGAGAACCATCTTGGCCTTTAACTTGCTCTCCTCATCCTCTCCGTATAGGCGGTGCTTTATCATCTCTATGTAGTCATCTGCAACCTCGTGCCATACAAAGGTCATTAATTCTCTAGTGAGAAGGTTGAAGCGGTACTTTTCGAGTTCTTCGGTGGCAAATTTTATTAAACGGTGAAGTCTAGAGAGTATCCACTTGTCAAGGGGTTCGAGTTCTATATCTTTGTACTCTTCGTAATCAAAGTCTTTGATATGTCTTTCTGCAAAACGGAAGATGTTCCATAACTTTTGGAGGAAGCGGTAGTTGTAGTCCACGATTTCCCACTTGAATGGATGATCCTCTCCAGGTGGGGCCAGGGCTGTCCAAAGTCTTAATGCATCAGCACCATATTTTGGAATCACTTCTTCCGGTGAAACCACGTTTCCATAACTCTTGCTCATTTTCCTTCCATCTGGGCCTGCCACCATACCATTGATGAGTATATCGTCCCAAGGCTTCTCTCCAGTTAGAATGTAAGTCCTGAAGATTGTATAGAAACCCCATGTTCGTATGATGTCTGTCCCTTGAGGTCTTAGGGATGTGGGGAAGTTGTGACTGAACCATTTTTCATCTTTTTGCCATTTGCTTATTACAAGCGGGGTTATAGATGAATCCACCCAACAATCAAGAACGTCTTTTACCCCTTCTAGGTTGGTACTTCCACATTTGGGACATTTATCTACAGGTGCTCCGTTGAATCTTGGATCCACTGGTAAGTCTTCCTCTCTTGCAGGGATTATCTCGCCACAGTCTTTACATACCCAAAATGGAATTGGAGTCCCAAAAACTCTCTGTCTGCTTATTACCCAGTCCCAATCCATACTCTCGGCCCAATCCTTTAGTCTTAGGAACATGTCTGGTGGGTACCACCTTATTTGCTCTGACACCTTCACTATTTCATCGGTAAGCTCTTTTACTTTTATAAACCACTGTTTCTTGGGTAATAGTTCGATAGGGGCCCTGCATGAACTTCTTTCAGTGTGTCTAAGAACACGGTGGTGCACCTGCTTCTTCTTATAAAGGAGGCCCATTTCTTCCAGATCTTTCACTATCGCTTCTTTTGCTTGTTCTGCTGTTAGTCCCTTATACTTGCCGGCATTTTCATTCATAGTGCCATCTTCATTTATGGTTATAATCACAGGCAGGTTGTAACGTTTTTGCCATAATACGTCTTGTTCATCACCATAGGTACAGTTATAAACGGCTCCGGTACCAAATTCAGGATCCACGTCTTCATCAGCTATTATTGGTACCTCTCTCTCAAAAATTGGGAGCTTTACCTTTTTACCCACTTTATTCTTATAGCGCTCATCTTCTGGGTGGACAAAGACAGCCACACATGCCGGCATAAGCTCGGGCCTTGTAGTAGCTATTGGAATGTAATCTTCTTCCCCGGCAATTGGGAGCTTGATGTAGTAAAGGTAACCATCCTCTTCCACATACCCTACTTCAGCCTTTGCCAAGCTTGTCTTACACCTTGGACACCAATAAACGGGATGTTTGTCCTGGTAAAGAAGGCCTTTCTTGTAGAACTCAAGAAGGGACTTTTGCACTAAAGCTTTGTACTCATCATCCATCGTATGATATTCTAATTCCCAATCTGCTGAATAACCTATTCTGATGAACTGATTTCTCATGGCCTCAATGGCCTGCCAGGTCCATTCTATACACTTCTTAAGGAACTCTTCGGGTTGATCTTTGCTTATTCCGAACTCTTTCTCTACTTTGAGTTCCGTTGGAAGGCCGTGGTTGTCAAAACCCTGCGGAAAGAGGACATTATAACCTCTCATTCTCTTGTATCTAGCTACTATGTCTATCCACGTATGACTAAGCACGTGCCCGAGGTGCAGCGTTCCGCTCGTGAACGGGGGAGGAGTGTCTATAGAATAGGCCGGCCTCTTTTCGTCGAGCCTGTATTTGTATATTCCCTCTTCAAGCCAGAATTTCTGCCATTTAGACTCTATTTCATTTGGATCATAGCTCTTTGAAAGCATCTTCTTTCACCTCTTTTGAAGATGTTTAACCTATCAAAAGCGTGCCTTAAAAAGGTTAATCCTCTTGGTGGTGCTGATAAAAAGTTCACTAACCAGAAAAACAAGAATCTTTTTTCAGTAAATTTAACAATAGATGTACTGATTGACGATATGCACCACCAGAAAATAAAGAGAGTTTGAAGTTTAAAAAGTTTACTTTATTCCAATAAGCCAATACCTTCTGTCATTTGGATCAAGTCTTCTTTTTAAGTGGCCATAGATTTTGACATCATTAAAGGATTCCTTAGCAAGTAGCCTTATTTCCCTTGGAGTGTATATGTTGAGTATATCATCAACAAAAAATGATTTGGTTTCTCCGTTTGGCTTGAGTATTTGGACAAGCCGCTTGAAGTGTAGTTTTTGGAGTCCTGGTTCGACTATTCGCCAGTCTGTGATCACTAATTTCTCCTCATCTGTGCTCTCGTCCCACACTATTGGGCCATCACTCCCTCCATAGAACCAGCAGGGGAAATCTGCAACAAAGACCCCTCCGGGCTTAAGGGCCTTGATCACTGAGTTAAACAGTTTTTTGAGGTTCTTTTCGTCAAAGTACATAATGCTGGAGAAGAACATTGTCACTGCATCAAATTCTTGTTCAAAATTTACCTCAAGGGCATCCCCCTGAATGAACTCGATGGTTAATCCCTCTCTTTTGGCTTTTCTCTTTGCAACTTCAAGCATCTCTTCATGCAGATCCATGCCTACAACTTCGTAACCTCTTTTAGCAAGTTCCAGTGTTGGGATTCCTGTACCACAGGCCAGATCTAAAATCTTCTTCACCTCTCGCTTGGCATCCCCTTTGAATATTTCTTCAACAAAGTCAATCTCGTCTCCAACTCTCTCGGCCCGTCTTCGGTAAATGGCGTCGTAGTACTCAGCTAAAACAGTATAAAGCTCATGCATAGAACCACCTTTAATTTATGAGGTTTTAATTGCTTAAAAGACTTACTTTCTCGTTTTGAAGTCATTACCTTTCACGACGAGAAGAGTTAGAATTTTAAGCTCTAGTTGACTCAGAAAAATAGAAACTTTTAAATAGTTTACTTACAAGTAAATTACTGGTGAGTAAATAATGTTCATAAATCGGAAGGCAGAGCTTAAACTTCTTGCCGATAGAGTAAAAAGTAACAAGGCAGAATTTGTGGTGCTTTATGGAAGACGAAGAATAGGTAAGACTGCACTTATTTTAGAACTGATCCGACGATATGGAGGAATTTATCTCCTAGCGAGAGAGACAAGTGAGACTGAGAATTTGAGACGTTTTTCTGATAGACTAGCGAATTACTTTAATGATGATATTCTTAGAAAAAATCCCTTCCAAAGTTGGGATGCTTTCTTTGAGTACCTGCATCAAAAGTCAAAAGAAAGAATCATTGTTGCTATAGACGAATTTCCATATCTTGTAAAGGGCAACAAAGCCCTCCCATCGATTCTTCAAGAATACTGGGATTTAAAACTCTCCAAAAGCAAGATTTTTCTGATAATATGTGGATCATCTGTAAGCATGATGGAGAAGCTTCTTGGTTATAAGAGCCCGATATATGGTAGGAGAACTGCCCAACTTAAGCTCAAGCCAATGGATTTCTTCAATGCGAGAGAATTTTTGCCCAAATATTCTCCTGAGAACTTTTTGAGGGCCTATGGGGTACTTGGAGGAAGTCCTGCGTACTTGCTCGAGTTTGATGGAAAGAAGAGCATTGAAGAGAATCTCCTAAATTACTTCAGAAGTGATTCTTTCTTATATCAAGATGCCCCCTTCATTCTACGGGAAGAGCTTGATGAACCTCGAAATTATTTTGCCATTATGGAAGCAATAGCAAAAGGAAAAACTTCACTTGGAGAAATTATGAGTGAAACTGGACTTAATAGGGCTATTGTGGGGAAATATCTTTCAGTCCTCATCGATCTCGATCTTGTGAGGCGGGAAGTACCAGTAACAGCAAGCTGGAAGAGCAGGAAAGGAAAATATTACATAAACGACCCCTACTTTGCATTTTGGTTCCGCTATGTTCAGCCCAATATTGACTTGATTGAGATGGAACAGGGAAATGCATTAGTAAAATTAGTCATGGAGGATATTGATCAGTATCTCGGCGTAGTTTTTGAAGAAGTCACGAAACAGTTCTTAGCTAGGCTTAACAAGATGGATAAGTTACCTCTCAGCTTTACTAAAATTGGTCGGTGGTGGTATAAGGGCGAGGAAATCGATCTTGTTGCACTAAATGAACG
Source organism: Thermococcus sibiricus MM 739 (assembly GCF_000022545.1). NCBI lineage: Archaea > Methanobacteriati > Methanobacteriota > Thermococci > Thermococcales > Thermococcaceae > Thermococcus > Thermococcus sibiricus. Next base: position 876,674 of record NC_012883.1, on the reverse strand, counting down.
TGAAAGACAGGCTTTGCTTGTTGAGGTTAAATGGAAGGATGTAAGTGAAGGTGAGGCCAGGAAGATTTTGAAAGAGTTAACAAAAAAAGCCCAACTTCTGGATTTAAAAAATTGGCAGGAGGATTATGGACTGGTTGGAAGAAGTATTGAGAAAAAAGACAAATTAAGAAGTGAAGGATGGTTTGTTTGGGATTTGGAAGATTTTGAAGCTTTGATTAGGACCTGATTTGCTTTTCACTTTAATGGGTGAGGTTTTCAAGAAGCAATCCAATGTGAAAAGATTATTAAACTTTCTGCATAATGTTAAACGGTGGTGTAAAAATGTCTCATGAGGAACACAAGGCAAAGGCCCCTAAGAAGTTTAAGTTTGCTGTTATAACCGTCAGCGACACGGCAAGCCTCGGAAAGAGAGAGGATCTGAGTGGATATTACATAATTGAGGAATTGAAAAAAGAGGGAAATGATAACGTTTACTATGCAGTTGTCCCTGATGAGAAGCTCAAGATAATAAAAGCCGTAATTGAAGCCCTAGAAAAGGCCGACATTGTGATAACTACTGGTGGAACAGGGATAACGAGAAGGGATATTACAATTGAGGCTTTGAGGCCTCTTTTTGATGAAGAATTTGTGGGTTTTGGTGAGATTTTTAGATTGAAAAGTTATGAAGAGGTAGGAACTGCAGCAGTGCTAAGTAGAGCAACAGCTGGAATAATAAGAGACAAGGAGAGCAAAATTGTTTTTTGCCTCCCAGGAAGTTTAAATGCTGTGAAAACTGCTCTTGAGATAATAAAACGAGAAGCTTACCATATTCTAAAGCATGCAAGGGAATAGTTGGAAGTTTTAACTTATAACTTAAAAGTTAGAAGGTGATGGTATGAGGGAATTTAAACAGCTAACACCCTACAGAGAAGCTCTTGAGATGATGTTAAACGACATAAAGGAGATTGAGGAAATCGAAGAACTTCCCCTTGACGATGCTCTTGGGAGGGTTCTTGCTGAGGACGTTATTTCTCTGATAGACTTACCTCCCTTTGATCGCTCTGCAGTTGATGGGTATGCAGTTAGGGCAGAAGATACTTTTCAAGCCAGGGAATATTCTCCTGTAGAACTTGAAGTTATTGACGAGATAACAGCGGGAATGGAAAGCAAAAAAGAAGTTAGCAATGGAAAAGCGGTAAAACTCATGACTGGCAACAAAATGCCAAAAGGGGCCAATGCGGTCATCGAGCAGGAGAAGGTGAAGAGAGAAGGGAATAAGATTTACGTTCTTAGACCCGTGGCCCCGGGACAAAACGTTGCTTTCAAAGGAGAAGACGTGAAGAAAGGAGAAGTCGTTCTCAAGAAAGGCCAGATTTTAAGACCCCAAGACTTAGGTTTGCTAAAGGGGATTGGAATTAAGAGGGTCACAGTAAAAAGGAGGCCCAAAGTAGGAATAATAGTAACGGGCGATGAGCTTATTGAAGAACCCGATGAAGAGGCCTTAAACGAGGGAAAAATCCTAGAGAGCAACTCTGCGATGCTGAAGGCCCTTATTAGACAGTATTTCGGCGAGTCCATCTTTTATGGTGTAATACCAGATGATGAAGAGCTAATTGGAGCAACTCTCGAAAGGGCAAAATGTGAATGCGACCTCGTTCTCATAACTGGGGGCAGCGCCTTTGGGGAAAAAGATTATGCCCATAAATTCGTTAACCTGCTCTTCCACGGAACGACAATAAAACCGGGAAGACCAATAGGCTACGGCGAGAGGATCTTCGTGATGAGCGGCTATCCGGCAGCGGTTTTTGCCCAGTTCCACCTTTACGTTAAATATGCCCTTGCAAAGCTCTCCGGAGCAAACTATAAACCTACGAAAGTTAAGGCGAGACTTAAAGAAAAAGTCCCGTCATCTCTCGGGAGACATGAATTCGTGAAGGTTTACTATGAAAACGGCGAGGCAGTGCCTATCAAAAAGAAGGGAAGCGGAATAATGAGCGCACTAGTTGAGAGCAACGCCTACCTTGAGATCCCCGAGGACAGCGAAGGATACAAAGAAGGGGAAGAGGTCTGGGTGGTGTTGTACTGAAAGTCACTATCCATTCAGCTCCTTTTTATTAAGTTTTTAGTATGGAGTTCCTCTATTACCGGAAACAGATAGAGAGTGCTCACTAATCCAAGATAATGAATGAAAATATTTACCAAGCCAGCTTCTCCGAGTAGATTTCTTGGGAATGCTGCCCATATTGCTCCGACGATCAAGAGAGAGATTGCCAGAATGAAATTTCTAATAACAACTTTTCTCTTTTGAGCTTCTTTGCCCAAGGAATTCCAATCGTACTCCCTGAAGGCCTTTGAAACAGTATAAACTAACAAGAGGATGCCTCCAATAAGCAGTGGAATACCGATCACAAAAATGGAGTAGATGATGGAGATTAAACCACCTGTAATGAGCATAAACGAGTTTGAGAACATCAATGGTGGAAGTTTGAAGTTGAATTTCCTACTCAGCATATTTGATGAAAAATATGGAACAGCCCCAATCAGTGCAGAATCTATCCCTGAAAATCCCATTCCATAGCGGAGATCATATCGTCTCATTACAAGCAAATCGACAATAGAGAGTATTGGGGGGAGGATTAGAAAAACGAAAACTAAGAACCTTTTGAAAAGTCCTACATCTTTTCCAGCTTCGGCCAAGAAGTATAGAGTTGGGAAGATCACTATGAATATGATTAAATTTCCTAGCAAATGACCAAAGTTCACATGAACAAAGTGCGTTGTGTATAATCTAATCCAGTCTCCTGGATTTGAAAAAGAGAACTCTTGGTAGTTCATTACAAGCTTTTCTTGGAGAGTAAAAGGAGCTAAGTGCAGAGAGATAAGCGTAAGAAGTATCATAAGGTACATGATTACAAAGTGTCGTCTTTCTCTGCTAAGTATGGACATAATTAAACCTTAGCGTAAAGGATTTATAAGGGTTTATATACAAAGGTATGGGGTGGAAACAAATCGACTTAAACGAACGAACAGACATAGAGAACAGGCCTTGCCTGAGCATGACGAAAGAGGAGTTGTTAGCCGAAATTGAAAAAGAAATTCATTATCTTTCTCTAAAAGTTCGGCTCATTGAAACGGAGAGCCCCAACCGGTATTTGATAACACTCATCACAACTCTAATATCTATTGCCCCGTTCATGGCGAATTTTCAGGTTGTAGTTAACATGTTAAACGTATTGACATCAATTCTAGCTGCGATGCTCCTTTATTATCTCGTATTTTCCATAATACTCTTGAAGGACCTCATTAATGTATCTTTACGTAATGAAGAACGTAGAAATTCCATTCAAAGATACAAGAAACTCATTTCGGACCTTAACAAACTTCAGTTCATAGTTCCAATCAAGTGGATTTCTTTGTTATACTTGTCTATTAGTGTGATTCTCGGAGGGATAGTGTTTGCATTGTTGGTCACTGGCCAAAATGAAGTCAAAAGACTTATTGAATGGTACATCCTTACTGTGGTGGGTATCCATATATTAGGTGCCATACAAGGATATTTCGTTGGATATCAAATTTCAGACATGCTCTCTCCCAATCAAGCCCATAAGAGTAAGCCAGTAGTAAGATCCAAATCCCTAGTAAACTTGCTGTTGGGCATCTCAACAATCCTCCTCGCGATAGGTCTTTTTCTATGGTTCCGCATAACCTACCAGAATCTTAAAAACAATAGTAACGTTGGTGTTGCTATTATAGTCATGGCAGCTGTGTATTTTATAGTGTTTTTATGGCTTATCCCGTACTCTAACAAACATGAAGCAAGCAATATTTTGAAAACTCAATTGTACAAACTTCTTGAGCTTGCTGATGAACTACGCTACAAATCTGAGAAATTACAAATAGATGAGTATAGTCAAAAATTCTTGGAAATACTTGCATGGATTACTATTAAGAAGACTAAAAAGCACTTCTGGGAGTTCTACGAATTCCAGCCTAATCCTAAATATGAATCTTGGCTTCTCCAACAAGAACAAACTCGGGTCATAACTGAAGCTCAAGAAAAAACTAGTAGTGCTCCTTCTGAGAAAGAAAAAACAGAATAAGAATAAAAAGAGTTCTGCAGGTTTTTACAACATGATAATCACAATTATCATAATCCCACTTATCACTTTAGCAAAAGGTTTAAAATGATAATATCAATTATCATAATGGTGATTATCATATGGCTAACTTCGTGAATAGGACGGAAGAACTCAAGGCAATTAAAGAGAGGCTCTCAAGCGATGGGTTTGAACTCATCGTTATCTACGGCAGGAGGCGTGTTGGGAAGACTCGCTTAGTCCTTGAAGCCGTGAGAGACTTTCCCCACGTTTATTATCTCGCCGTTGAAGGCGACAACTTGAGGCACTTCAAGGAAACCGCCGAAAGGGTCTTTCCGGAGATAAGGTATGTCCATGAGGATTGGGAGGCGCTTCTTCACGCTTTAAGGGACAAAATCATTATCATAGATGAGTTCCCAAACCTCATAAATGAAAACCCCGCAGTTTTGAGCATATTCCAGAGAGTCATTGATACCAAACTGGTTAACTCAAACACGAAGCTCATCCTCCTAGGATCTTCTGTGAGTATGATGACGGAGAAAGTCCTCAGCTACAAAAGCCCCCTCTACGGCAGGAGAACGGGCTCCATGAAGCTCAAACCGCTGAAGTTCTTCCACCTCAAGGGGTTCTTTCCCCGCGCAAGCTGGGAGGAGCTTGTAGAGGTCTACGGCATGACGGATGGGATTCCCTTCTACATAGCACAGGTCAGACTTCCCTTCTGGGAGTGGCTCGACCGGGAGCTGAAGAGCCCCGTGAGCTTCTTCCGTGACGAGGTCGATTTCCTGCTGAGGTACGAGTTCACGGAGACAAAAACATACAGGAGAATACTCGAAGCCATAGCCCTCGGCAAGACGACGCCCAAAGAGATAAGGGACTTCACGGGGATGAAGCACTCGGAGATAACCCCATACCTCAGGAATCTAATCGAGACTGGTCTAGTTGTGCGAGAAGTACCCCTGACGGAAAAACCAAACTCCAAGCGGGGCCGTTACTACGTTGCAGATAATTTCATCGCCTTCTGGTTTCGCTTCATCTATCCAAACCTCTCGCTCATAGAGGAGGGCGTATTTGATGTAAGTGAGATACAGCGGGACTACAACCACTACCTCGGTCCTGTTTTCGAGAAGATTGCAAAGCAGTTCCTTGTTGAGCTGAACAAAGCTAAAAAGTTGCCTTTCCGCTTTATGAAAATCGGCCGCTGGTGGTATAAGAGTGAGGAAGTCGATTTGCTGGCTCTGAACGAGCGCGAGAGGAAGGGTTTGCTGGTTGAAGTTAAGTGGAAAGAACTAAGCGAGAGAGAAGCCAGAGGTATTTTGAAGGATCTGGAGAGGAAAGCAAAACTGGTTGGGCTTGAAGAGTGGGAGAACTTTTATGGGCTTGTGGCAAAAAGGATAAAAGGGAAAGAAGAGCTAAAAAACGAAGGCTTGCTCGTGTGGGACTTGAAGGACTTTAAAGAAGTTTAAAAAGAGCTTGCAATTACCCCTTCATAACCTTCCACACCAAAATTGGGAAGACCAGCGTTGCATCGGCCCATATTTCAACGTAGTCTGCTTTTGCCTTTATCTTGCCCCAGCTTACCCCTTCACTTGGCGGTGCACCGCTTAGCGAACCGTCCCACGGGACAGCGGTAGTGATGTAGATAGCATAATCCGTTCCTCCTCTGAAGAGGTTTGCGTTTATTATGGCATGCTTTGGGAAAGAGCCACCAAGGATTATTGAAGCGGTTTCTTTTGCCGTGATTGCAAGGTTGTTGAGCTTCACTATGTCGTTGGCAATGTCTATAATAAGCTCCCTGTCTCCTCTTTCTTCCTTAAAAAAGTAGAGCATGTCTCCAAAGGAACCGTCGGTTAAAGCCGGGCAAAATATCGGAATGTCATTCTTGTAAGCCCAGTATAAGATGCTCTTCTCCTTTTCCTTCCCAAGCTTCTCGTCCATGTATTTTCCGAGCTTATAGATAATCTCACTTGCAGTTAAAGCCCTCTTTTCTTCTCTCTCGATTTCCAAAAGTCTCTCAAAGAATGGGATCATGTGCTTCTCGAACTCGATGTATCTATCATTAGGCACGAATATGTTGCCGATTCTGTTTATTCCCTTCTCTCTCATTTTCGCATCGTCCACACTCCATTCACCGAGGATAAACGGCTTTAGGGCCTTTATGAAATCCTCCTCAACTCCTCCAGCCGTTGTTACTATTACATCAACCTTTTTGTGCTTAACGAGGTATGCTATAATCTCTCTCAGGCCGGAAGAAACTATGTTGGAAGTGTATCCCAAAAAGACCCTAACTTCCTCCCCTTTAGCCCTTTTTGCTTCGACCTTCTTCCAGATTTCAATAGCTTTTCCTAAATGAGTAGCCTGAAATCCTATTCTCTCATAATAATCGATGACCTCCTCCAAACTGCTCACATCTTCAAGCCACGGGCCAACAACCGGGATTTCCTCAATTCCCTCTGTGGATGATTCTTTAAGAACGGACTTTTTTGGATCCAAATTTTGCACCTCCAGTGAGGATTTTTATGAGAACTTAAAGTTTTTTCTTTACTTGAGTGATTTTATGGCTTCCATGAATCTATGAATAACCTCTTTCGGAGCGCTCTTCTTGGGGCTTCTCTTCATTAAAGGCTTCTCTCCATTTATATACCGTTCAAACCATTCAAAGACCTGCTCAAGGGCCTCTTTGAAGTTGCTTACGGGCTCGAAGGATTCATCAAGATAGTAAACTTCCTCGTTCTTGATGTCATATATAAGAACTGCTGGATAAATACTATCGTCTTTGCATGGACATTCGGACTCTATGCTAACCTCAATTATAAAATCCCCTACCTCAAGAATTCCCTCTTTCTTTAGGATTTCTTTCCACCCACTCATACATTTATGAATTGGAATTCAAGTTTTAAATTTAACCGCCAAACATTTAAGCCTCTCCGTGTATTTTGTAAGGGTGGTGGAATGAAGATAATAGCAATAACAGACATCCATGGCAGAGCGAATAAAGTTAAAGAGATCTTGGAGCATCTTAAAGGCGAAGAGTTTGACCTTATCCTGATAGCCGGCGACATAACCCATTTTGGGGGCAAAGAAGCGGCTTACAATATCTTAAAAGAGTTCATAAGCTTTGAAAAACCCTTCTATGCCGTCATGGGGAACTGCGATGGCAGAGATACACTCGAACTGCTGGAGGAACTCAATGTAAATCTCCATGGCAAAAGGATAGAGTTCAACGGCGTCGGCATTACTGGAATAGGCGGCTCAAACATAACGCCCTTTTCCACGATATGGGAACTCAGTGAAAACGAAATCTGGGAAATCTTAGTTGAAAACTACCAAGACGGGGACATAGTACTTTCCCATGCTCCACCTAGGAACACTAAAGTCGACAAAACTTTTGTTGGAACTCATGCAGGAAGCAAATCCTTAAGAAAGTTTATTGAAGAGAAGCACCCTCCACTGGTTATATGTGGGCATATACATGAGGCCATGGGTATAGATGAGATCGGAAGAACCCTTATTGTAAACCCTGGGCCTTTATCAAGAGGACATTATGCTATAATAGACTTTGATGAGAATGAGAAAAGAGTGAAGGATATAACTCTTGAGAGGTTTTAATGGATGGAAAACTTTTTAAGTTGGCCTTAAAGATAAAAATCGGGATGGGCCGGTAGCTCAGTTTGGGAGAGCGCTGGCTTCGCAAGCCAGAGGCCGCGGGTTCAAATCCCGCCCGGTCCACCATATTCTTTTGGTAATGTTTCTCAACCCTTGGAAGAAGAGTTTAAAGGATGAATATATAAACTCCTTTTGGCGTATATTATAACCATCTTCAGCAGTTGTTTATCATCTTATGGAGGAATTAAGGATGATGAGAAAAATACTAAAAAGTGAAGAAGCCGTTGAAAAAATTTCGGATAATTCAGTAGTCGCGATTTCAGGTTTTAACCTTTTAGTGGCTCCGGAATACCTCATTTTAAAACTTTATGAGAGGTATAAACAAACAGGCCATCCAAAAGGCCTCTTCCTTGAAGTGAATCCAATACCAACAGCTCCAGGGAGAGTTCTTGATAAGATCGCAACAGAGCTATACAACGATCCTGACCAAGAGTTTTTGTCCGGAATCTTGGTTACTTATCCTGGCTGGTCTCCAACACTACAAAAGATGATCCAAGAAAATAGAATCGAAGGGTACACCTGGTCGATTGGAACAGCCTCTTGGTTTTTCAGGGAAGTTGCAAGGGGATTACCTGGTGTATTAACTAGGGTTGGACTTGGAACATTTCTTGATCCAAGAGAGGACGGAGGATATTTGAATGAATTGGCCAAAAAGAGAAAGAGGTGTAAGATTGAGGTCGTTAACATTCAGGGGAGGGAATATCTGCTATACCAGGCCCCCAAGCCAACCGTAGCTCTTATTAGGGGTACGACAGCAGATGAACTTGGGAATATCACAACAGAAAAAGAGGGAAGTTTCACGGAGATACTTAATTTAGCTCAAGCTTCAAAAGCTGAACCAAATAAAGGTATTGTAATCGCTCAAGTGGAAAGAATTGCCCGATATCCCTCTTTAAATCCTCAAGACATTAAAGTACCCGGCCCTCTTGTAGATTATGTTGTTGTGGCTCCTCCTGAGTTCCACATGCAAAGTGCAAATATTCATTACGATCCTAGAGTCTCAGGAGAGCTCATTCCTCCAATTACTTCGAACCCGGCTTTAAAATCTCCGTTAAATACTCGGAAGGTTATCGCACGACGGGTTCTATTAGAAATGATAAACCTTGTGAAAAAGCTTGGAAAACCAATTTTGGTCAACTTGGGCATAGGAATACCCACTGAAGTTGCTGAAATTGCAACAGAAGAAGGACTTCAAGAGTATGTATTAACAACAGTTGAATCTGGGCCATTTGGAGGGATTGCACTAAAAGGACCAGACTTTGGAGCTTCTATTGGGCCTTTTGCCATAATTTCTCAGCCCGATCAATTTGCCAACTATGAGGGGGGAGTAATTGATGCAGCGAGTCTAGGGTTTATGGAAGTAGATGAAAAGGGAAATGTAAATCCCTCTCTGCTCCCTGGTAGGTTACCGGGTCCAGGAGGGTTCCCTGTAATTTCATATGGTTCGCCAAGAATGTTTTTTGCCGGCCACTTTACAGCAGGTGAAAAGAAGTTGGAGATAAGAAATGGAAAGCTCAAAATAGTGAAGGATGGAGAGATTGAGAAGTTTGTTAAAAATGTGTATAAAATAGTGTATAATGCGGCACTTGGATTGGAAAAAGGGCAAGAGGTTATTTACATTACAGAAAGAGCAGTTTTTAGACTTACAGAGAAAGGGCTTGTTCTTGAGGAGTATGCCCCGGGAATTGATGTAGACAAAGACATCCTAGATAGGATGCAGTTCCAACCCAAAATTAGTAGAAAACTAGACGAAATGGATGAAAGACTATTTAAGAAGGGTCTTATGGGATTAAAAGAGGATATAAAAACGATTTGAGCTGATATCCAAACTGAAAAGTCTGGTTTTATCTTGAGAGAGCTCAACTCTTTTATCATTTTTTCAAAGATTGGGGCAAAACTTTTTTAGATGATTCACCCTCATGGATTAAGGTGGTGATAATGGTGGACAAGTATGAGGCTCTTCAAGATTTAATGAGAAGGAGAGGTTTTGTATGGAGTAGTTTTGAAATCTATGGTGGAGCGAGAGGTTTTTACGATTATGGTCCTCTTGGAGCTATAATAAAAAGGAAAATTGAGAAAAAGATTAGAGAGGCTTTTATAAGAGAGGGTTTCTTTGAGATTGAGACTCCTGATATCACTCCAGAAGAGGTTTTTATAGCTTCTGGTCATGTGGACAAGTTTGTAGATCCCTTGACTGAGTGTAAAAAATGCGGGTCAAGGTTTAGAGCAGATCACATTGTTGAAGAGGTACTTGGGATTGACACTGAAGGACTAAGCGCCGAACATCTCACTCAACTAATCCGGGAACATGATATAAAATGCCCTGAGTGTGGGGGAGAATTGGCTGATGTATGGTACTTCAACCTGATGTTTGAGACTTATATTGGACCTTATAAAGATAAAAAAGGTTATCTTAGGCCTGAAACTGCTCAGGGCATATTTGTAAACTTCAAACGCTTAAACAACTTCGCCAGAAATCAATTACCTTTTGGGGTCTTCCAGATAGGAAAAGCTTATAGAAACGAGATTTCTCCTAGACAGGGGATGTTAAGACTTAGAGAGTTTTCTCAGGCAGAAGTGGAGATTTTCTTTGATCCTAAACAAAAGGAGCATCCACATTTCGAAGAAGTTAAAGACGAAGTTTTAAGATTCTATCCAATAGAGAATCAACTTAAAAACCTCGGAATGATTGAACTCACACTTGACGAGGCAGTTAAGAAAGGATATGTTATGAACACATTTTTTGCTTACTATATGGCCATGGTTAAAAGAATCCTTCTTGATATTGGTATTCCAGCAAATAAAATACGATTCAGACAGCAATTACCGGAGGAAAGGGCCCACTACTCAAGTGATACATGGGATGTGGAGATTCACAGTGAAAGATTTGGATGGATAGAGTGCGTGGGTATAGCCTACAGAGGCAACTATGATTTGAGCAGGCATGTAAAAGAAAGTGGGGCCGACTTAACTGTTATGATACACTACAAGGAACCTAAAATAATTAAGAAGCTCAAAATTTCCCTTAACATGAAAAGAGTTGGGCCCAAACTCAAAGGAGATGCAAAGAGGATCAACCAGAAGCTACAAGAGATGACTCAAGAAGAGCTTAAGAAGATATTTGAAGGCCTTGAAAAAATTGGAAAAGTATTTCTAGATGGCTATGAGCTTGAAAAAGAGGACTTCATAATCAAAGAAGTGGAAGAAAAAGTACATGGTGAAAAGTTAGTACCCCACGTGCTGGAACCAAGCTTTGGTATTGATAGGCCTTTCTATCTCCTTTTGGAGAATTCAATAGTTATGGATGAAGATAGTAGAGTCTATCTAAAGATAAAGAAGGATATGGCTCCAATTGAGGTTGCAGTTCTACCATTAGTAGCAAAAGAACCTCTTACGAGCATAGCCTATGAGATCTTTCGAACACTACAGAAAGAGGGATTCATAGTAGTTTATGATGAAAAAGACACCGTTGGGAGGAGATATGCAAGGTATGATGAGATAGGAACTCCCTATTGTGTGACAATAGATAATCAAACCCCTGAAGATAACACTGTAACAATCAGAGACAGAGATACGAGAGAGCAGATTAGGGTGAAAATAGAGGAGCTTCCAGAGAAGTTAAGGGAGCTTATATTTGGATGATTTCCTCTTTTCTTCATTGTCTTGTACCGAAGGATTAATATATCTCAAAATGTAGTGAATTACCAATGGTTAGAAAAATTCACCTCATTTACAGGCGCATTCCAAATAGGATTCTTGAGAGAGAAGATGAACTCATAGCAGATCTAGGTGATATAATTGTGGCAAAATCAAAATTTGAGGGGATGATTACTCCACTTTTTGTTAACGGGGCCAAAGTCATTGATAATGGTTACAAAATGATCTATTTTGCCTTTATTGGAGAGAAGTATGATATACTAAAAGTTTATGACAGAGAAGGTAACTTTAAGGGTATTTACATTGACGTTCTAGCGTATACTAAAAGAGAAGGCGATAATCTGGAGATGCTGGATCTGTTTTTGGATATTTTTATTTTCCCAAATGGAGAAGCATTCCTTCTTGATGAAGAAGAACTGGAAATGGCCCTTAACTATGGATTGATTGATAAGGAAACATTTGACTTTGCCTATTCAAAAGCGGAAGAAATCATTAAAAAATTTAGAGAGGGTACATTCCCTCCGGATGTAGTTTGGGAGTACTCACTTTCTCCTTCATAGAGTTATTAAAATGGCCAGAACCGCTAGAATTTGGCCCTCATTGAGCCCCCTTACGTTTAAATAGGCACGTATCTAAAATACCTTATGGTGGTTGGATGATAAAAGAGAGCAAAGAAGGTGTAATACTTCAAATTTATGTGCAACCGAAGGCAAATACGAACGAAATTGAAGGCGTTGATGAGTGGCGTGGCAGACTTAAAGTCAAAATCAAAGCCCCACCTGTTGAAGGAAAAGCGAATAAAGAAGTTGTGAAGTTTTTCTCCAAGCTCCTTGGAGCTGAGGCAAGCCTCATCAAAGGAGAAACCTCACGAGAAAAAGACCTTTTGATAAGGGGGATCAGCATAGAGGAAGTTAAAAAGAAACTCAAAATTTATCGATAACGCAGAAACGCCATGTAGTAAAACGCAACTCCGATTAAAAGCATGCCTCCAATAAAGAGATACAGCGCTTTTTCAGGTTTTTCTCTTATTATGACCGTATAACATCCCTCAGAATACGAGTAGTTTATGTTCACTTTTTTAACAAAGATCTGTTCCTCTTTTACAGTGAATACCTCCTCACCTTTATGATAAACTTTTAGAAAGCCTCCTTGAACGCTTATTTCATAACTTCCAAGAGTTCCAAAGCTTCCTTCGCAGAAAGTTTTAGATAGGCTTTCACTCGGGTAAATAAAGAAGCCAAGTACCAAAAGCAACCCAACTACAATGAGATATTCCTCAATTTCCATGATAAAAGATTAGGTAAGAAGGTTAAAAAGCTTTTAGAATTCAAGCTGTCCTTCAAGGATTATTCTGGCCTCTCCTCCGACCCAAGGGTAATTACCTTCAAACTTTACGTATGCTTTTCCCTCTCTCTTTAGAGCATGCCCCTGCTCAAAGATGTAGCTATCTTTCGTTAGCTTGTCCGTGAGCCTAAGGTAACCTGCGAGAATTCCACTAGCCGTTCCCGTTACGGGATCTTCAGGAACACCAACTGCAGGAGCAAAAAACCTTCCAGCTGCATCAAATTTCGAGTCGAGTGTGTAAACGTAAACTCCAATTATTCCGTTTTCTTTGGAAAACTCGGCTAATGTCTCCATGTTTGGTTTGATGTTCATAAGCTCATTAAACGTCCGAATGCCAACGATACCTTCGGGTGTTCCTGTCGTCATAGCTAGGGCAGGGCCCACAAGCTCTTTAACACCGAGAATACTCTTTAGCTCTTCTATATTAAGTTCACCAATAATTTTTGGTGGCAGTTGCTTGAGCCATACTTTCTTATCTTTGATAAGGATGTCAAGCTCTCCGACCTTAGAAATCATTTTGTTCATGCCTTCTTTAGCCATGCCTAAACGCCAGAGTAAATAAAATGTCGCAACGGTTGCATGTCCACAAAGAGGAATTTCGTCCCCGGGTGTGAAGAATCGCACTCGGAATCCCTTTTTCTCAGGCCAGACAAAAGCAGTCTCTGAAAGATTAAGCTCACCAGCAATTGCCAACATAATTTCTGCATCCAGTTCAGGGCAATCAAGAACAACTGCTGCAGGATTTCCTTTAAATGCTTGGTTAGTAAAAGCATCTAATTTAAATACCCTACATTTCACAACATCCACCAAAAAAGGTCAAAAAGCAAATATAAAAGGTTTTCTACTTCAAAATACCGAGACTTTTGTTAGTCTTCTTGATACTCTCCCACTTGTCCGCTAATTCAAACATAGCTCTTATTGCATCAATATTTTCTGGAACCACATCACTCTCCTGATGAACCGCTTGGATGTAGAATAGCCTGTTACCCTTTACGCTAATGCTTTCCTTCCACACTCCTATCTCATAGAGGTTGTTCCACTCCCTGTGCAAATCACGGGCGAATTCTATCAACTGGGCTGTACTGTCAAAGCCCCTTTCCTTCTCAAATAGCAGAACTCTTGTAGTGTTTTCAAAAATCTTAATAACATCTTCCCTTGTAAGGGGCTTTTTGAGCTCCACCATTACACTGTGGACGTGCATGAGGGTTGTTGGTACGATAAAGGCCATTGTTTCAATGTTTATTGGAATTACGGTCTGTACATCTGGTCCATGATGGGAAGGAACTTCAACACTGGGTTTTATGGCATTAACGGGACCTCTTTTGATGTCGTTGGGATCTGCGGCCCTTCTAATCATCACAGCATATACGTAGTCAATGTAGTCCTTTATTGCATTCAAAGTTCTTGTTAAACCTGTAGTGTTGCAAGAAACTACTCTAACATAGTCTTTGCCCAAAGCTTTCTCATAGTTTGCCTGAGCAACAAATGAAACCTCAGCAACACTTGCCTTTTCTCCGCCTTGGAATATTGCCTTAACTCCTGCTTTCTCGTAGAGGGCCTTGTTTTTCTCGCCCATCCCTCCGGGAGTAGCATCCACAATTACATCCACTTTCTCGAGGAGATCTTCAAGGGTTCCAACAATCTCGAACCCAACTTTCTCAAATCTTGGAACAAAATCAGGCGATGCGGCATAAACGGGTATCCCAAGCTCTTTAGCTCGGTAAGCCTCAAAATCTGGTTTTGTTTTTGCAACACCCACTAATTCCATATCAGCCTGTTTTGATACTGCATAACCCACTCTTTTTCCTATAGTACCGTAACCGTTAATTCCCACCTTAACTTTCATCTTAATCACCAGATTATTTTATATATGTGAAATACTTAAAGATTGCTTTCACTGAAAGTGAGGAATAAGAACTGCAGTAGACTGAAGCACTAAAGTGAAAAAGATTTAAATCCTTTAACGTGTATTCGCTATTCTGGTGAATATTATGAAATTATCAGAACAAGAAAACATGATCTTAGGAATTGGAGCTGGTGTTTTACTGGCCTCTTCTATGAGAATTTTTGTTTCAGGGGCATATGCAAGTCTTGAAAAAACCTTTTTCTATGGAGCCACGTTCCCATCAGCCCTTGGAATAATCTTATTTTTGATTGCTTCTTTCATTGTTGGTAAGATGCAGCGAAAGACAGGTGCAATTATAGTAACTGCTTATGCAATAACTTCTTTAACAACTGATGCCACGGAGTATATTCACTTAATAGCAGCCTTTGCATTGCCAGTAGCTCTATCTCTCGTAAAAGAGGTTAAAGTAAAGTACATTATTCTCGGGCTTGTGATGGACTTAGCACTCAGGGTGCTTGCAGTTGGGGGAGAACCAATTGATTTTATTCATACAAGGATTTTGCTTGTGATTTGTATTTTAGGCGCTTCATATGTGTTATGGAAAGAGAAAGGCCAATTAAAAAGCCCCGGATTTGGTATTTATGCCTTTGCTGCCTTACTAAACTTGGGTTTTATCTACCCAAACGCAATAATGCGCTATTCAGGATTTGAAACATACTATTTGCTTCATTTTGTGGGATACTCATTTGTAGTGACCCTGGCCATTCTTATTTCACCATATCTAGCAGGCAACAAATTTACCCCTCTATTATTGATTGCTAGCGTGTTTACTCTCTTTGTTCCACCATTTGGCATTGTAGGAATTCCCATCGCACTCACTTCAGCTCTTGCATTGCTCAAAAGTGTGAAAAAAGGCCGTTTTGGAGTTATTGGTGCACTATATTTTGTAATTGTCTCAGTACTTGCCATTGGAGCTTATGTGGGGAGAGACATAGGAATCCCCTTTATGGAAGACCATCTAGAAGTTTTAATATTCTTCAGTACAGTGATCTATACTCTATCTTCTAGGCCTTTGGTTGTTGAGCGGCCCAACATGAGAGAGATGGGAGTTCCAATAGCTGGCATGATAATTGCCTCTCTCGTCGTAGTTTCCGCTTTTCATGTCCGTCCAGTAGACGTAGAAACCAAAGATGAAATTATAGTATGGAGTTATAACATTCATCAAGGTTTTGCCCCATATAAAGGGGCCTTCAATGGAAACGAGCTGGTAAAACTTCTAAAAACCTACAGTCCAGATGTTATGGCAAGTCAGGAAGTAGTTGGTGGTATGATAGGGAATGGTTACCAAGATGTTCCCGTTCTTTTGTCAGCATATTTTGGGTATTATTATGAATATAGCCCTGCTGTTGAAGGTACTTATGGAGTCGCAACATTTTCCAGGTGGCCACTAGAGCCCATAGAAGAAAGGAACCTTAAAAGCCTTGGGCAGGCAAGACCAGCTCAAAAAGTCAAGGTGTTGAGTAATGGATTCGTTCTTATAAATGTTCACATGGGCCTTTATCCAGAAGAAAGGGCATTACAGGCAGAAGAACTTTTAGAAATGGCACTAAAAGATCCAGTAGCTGAAATAATCCTAGGTGATACAAATGCGGAACTGCACGAAAAAGCGATAGAGATACTTCTTATGGAGTATTATGATGCATTCCCAGAAAGACCTCCATACACTTTCAACTGGGGCAATGTGGATATAGAAAACATTGACTACATTATGATAAAGAGAGGAAGTGCTTTAAAGGTTAAGGATTATGGATGGCTCTTAGATGTGGAAGTCTCAGATCACCGGCCAATTTACATTTTGATGTCAGAAGAATAAAATAAAGAATATCTTTTCCTTTTGTATCACTCCCTCTAACAAACTGCAAGGTTATCATTGAGAATACAGAGAATCTAACCCCTTACTAACCCTGAAGAGCAAGGATTTCAAGAAATAAGTTATTATTCTTTTGGCTGTTTGGAGTAGAACTTATAACTTAGAACTTATAATTCTCAAGATTTATAACTTCTAACTACCTTAGGGCTATCATGTCCGTAATAAGTATTGCAAATCAAAAAGGTGGAGTAGGAAAGAGCACTACCGCAATAAACTTATCAGCAGCATTGGCGCTAAAAGGGAAAAACGTCCTTCTTGTAGACATGGACCCGCAAGGGGCCACCACAATCGGCCTTGGTCTCAGAGAAGCAACACCAACCATTTACAATGTGATAATAGATGAAGCAGAGATAGAAGAAGTGGTCGTAAAGACCCCCATAGATGGCCTTCATTTAGTTCCGAGTAACATAGCATTAAGCGGTGCTGAAATCGAGCTGAGTAGTCAAATAGGAAGAGAATACATACTTAGAAATAAGCTTTCAAAGCTTAAAAGGAATTACGATTACATTATTATTGACACACCTCCTTCTCTTGGAGTGCTTACTATGAACTCATTAGTAGCAAGTGATGAAGTGATTATCCCAATACAAGCAGAATACTATGCTCTTGAAGGAATTGCCCTGCTTTTAAAAGCAATAAGGTTGGTGAGGGATAGACTTGGCATCCCACTTGAAATTAAAGGGTTTTTAATCACAATGTTCGACAAAAGAACCAATCTTTCCAAGGAGGTTAGAGAGGAAGTAAAGAGAACATTTGGAGAAAAGGTCTTCAAGACAATGATACCGAGAAACGTTAGGCTTGCAGAGGCTCCCTCCTATGGAAGACCAATATTCCTTTATGCTCCTGATAGTAGAGGCGCTAAAGCATATATGAAGCTGGCCGAGGAGGTCGATGGAAAATGAAGAAAAAAGCCCTTGGAAGAGGTTTAGAAGCCCTTATTTCGGAGCCACTCCCAATTGAAGAAAAACCAAAAGAGGAACTTAACGAAGAAGTATTAATGCTAAGTATCCATGAGGCCCTAAAGAATCCAAGAATAACATTATGGTCACCAGAAGCAGCTGCAGTTCTTAGATATCTAAGAAAAACCATCCCAGAATTTAGTATTTCAAATGAAGCAAGTAAGCTTCTAGAAAAAGCAATAAAGGAGAAATATCCAGAGATATGGAGCTCCGTTGAAAAGCATATGAAAAAGGTTGAATAACTTCTACCTTTTAACTTTTAAGTTGTAACTACTATTTTTGGCAAGAAACAATCTCGATCCATGCCGAAAGGTCAACTCTTCACGGCCCGGAAGAGGTTACTCTTGGTTCTTGAAGGCAGAATTTCACCCTAAATTCTTCTTTAAGGTATGAAGGTTATCTTCTGTTCCAATGAACTCAGAAATTCAAAATTAAATTAAGCAAGGCTTAAAAGAAAATTGTTCTCTTTATTGAAGCACCTTCTTGAGCCATTCTGGTCTTTTATAATCCGGTGTAATCTCAAATTTGGCATTAAATTCTCTTGTCGAGGTGATATTTTCTGCAAGTAGTTTAAATATTTCTATTCCCTCAATTTCGCCCTTTATAGGAAGATTGTCCTTAACCCAAAGCCTCATAAAGCTTTTTGTTATAGTAACGTGTTTTATGCTCTCATAGTAGCCCATCTCGGCTGCACTGATATTTTCAGGGATTGGCATCTCATATATTTTAGTAAAGTTAAACGCCACCAGATAAATTCCATCTCCCTTTGTAGTTTCAAAGTTTGTAACATTGTTGAGTGCTTCTCGGATATAATAGAGTGGGTTACTCCTTAAATCTGCTCTTTTGAAAATTTCATACCTTAAATCCTCCACCGTTTTGATATTTGGCGGGAGACGATCCTTGAGTTTTTCGAAATATTCCTGAATTGTCATATTTGCTATGTAGCTGTTAATAATTTTGTTATTCCTCTCTGTGGCGTAGGAGAAGTACATAAAATCTTCAATAATTGTTTCATTGATGTAAACCACATCCCCATTACTATGTATTATTTTTCCTTCCCAGAATGCTTCAGCCTTGTCATAATTAAAACCACCCCTGTAATACATGCTACTATTCCCATAAGGGGATTTTAGGTGGTATTCCAATGAATACATGTACTTATCAACATCCTCAATCTCATTGGCAAGATTTTGGGGGGTTGGCTCCTTTTGAATACACGCAGAAAAACTAACCATAATTATGAGAATCAAGCTTAGAGCAAAAGTCCTCCCCAAGCTTCCCACCAAAGTAAATTATGACAGTTAATACTTATAGTTTTCGGTTAAAAAATTTGAAAATCATTTAGTAATTTTAGTTACCCACTCTGGGGGTTGGTATTCATACATTATTTCAAATGTTATTTCGGCATTTGAGGTTGTGGTACTCTCTTCTAATCCTGCATAGCTTGTTGCTTTTGTGATTTCTATTTCCCCTTTTATTGGTAACTTATCCCCCCGAATCCATAACTTTCCAGTCCCTTGGATTTTTACAACTTTCTGTACAGAATTAAGGGTTATTTGCTCCTCTTTTGTAAAGGTGAAGGTTAGCAGGTAATTGTCTCCTTCCTGGCTTGCTGTAAATGAGTCTGCATTGCTAAGAATATCTCTGATGTAATAAAGGGGATTCCGTGTAGGGTCCGGGCCCTTGAAAAGTTGTTGTTTAAATTTTTCAGAAGTTGCAATCTCTGTACGGCCTTTGAGGACTTTTTCAAGGTATTCATCTAGTGTTAAAGTTGCTTCCCCTTTTTGAACTACCCTGTTATTCTGCTTAACAAGAGCCGAGTAGTAAATGGAGTCATCCCATACCGTTTCATTAGAATACGTTACAAAATCTCCACTTTTACTAATGATTTCCCAGAAAGCCTCTTCTTTGCTATAATCAAAACCTCCTTTGGAGGTTACCTGAATATCCTTTTCTGGAATTGCGGAATACTGAGCAGCAAATTCGTATTTTTCAACTTTTTCAATAGTTTCAATTATATCTGCCTTGTTTATACTCGTTGTTTCAGTTGTAGTGGTTTCTGATGAGGTACTGGAAGTGCTGGTACTTTCATCTATGGTTACTGGGGTTGAGGCAGGTGGTGGGCTTGTGGAGGGTGTAGAACTTTCTTTTGAAACACATGCAGAAACACTAACAGCTATAATGAGAATTAATATCAAGCTAATGAATCTCTTCACGTTGTTCACCAAAAGTATCTTGGTTTTTTGACTATTTATTTATTTTGCCATAAACAAGAAGAAAAAAGGAAAAATCAATTCTTGAATTATAGGATTTTTGAAGTCTCCCTTAGTTGGGCGTATCCTGATTCGAGGTAAGCATTCCCTTCCCTTATATATCCATCTGCATATGCGCTCCAAGCTCTATTTAAATGCCTTTCTGCTTTGCTGAAGCTTGTCATTACTTCTCCATACACTCTAATTCCTTCGATTCTAAGGGGTTGGGCCTTTTCTGCAAAATTCTCTAATGCTTCAAGCACTTTTCCTAGTTTTTCTCTAGCCTTTTCAATGTCTCTCTCTTTTTCTTCCATCACTTTTTCGATTTCTTTAAGGGCATCTTCTAGGCTTTTCTTGAGTTCTTCTTTTCCGCCCTTCCCATGGGCTGCTGTTTTGTGTAATTCTTCTCTTTCTCCCTGTCTCCTGAAGAGTATTCCGAGAGCCATGACACCAAGAGCGCCACCAACCACTACCCAAAGTGGAGGGTTTCTAGCTGAAGCTATAGCTCCCCCAATCAAACCGGTTGTGAGCATGATATTTCCAATGAGCTTTTTCATTTTCATCACCTCATGGATGGAGTACTCCAGCTACAGTGAGTACTGCAAAGAGTAATGTCATTGCGGCTTCTCCGACCATTAATCCAGCGGCAAATGGGAGGACCTTCTCAACAATGAATTCATAGCCTTTCTTTCTCTTTGTGATTTCATTAACTACACATCCAAGCCCATAGGGAATTATGTAGAGCATTGGAAGATACATTGAAAGGCCTATGAGGACGCCAAGCCCTGGAACTCCACTAAGAGAAAGCAAGAATCCAAGAAGACCTCCTGCTATGAACTTGTCTACTGGTACACTTCCACCAAGGACTGCCTCTACCATTGACTTGAGGGCCATTGCTTGAGGAGCTGGAACTTTGTCGTTTCCGATTCCATAAGCGTTCCAAATAAGGCCTACTACAGTCAAGGCGATTATTGGACCAAGCCACCCTGTTAAAAGTTCAACCTTTTGTTGTCTTGAAGGAATTGCTCCAACCATATGGCCCGTTTTAAGATCTTGCATCATGTCTGCAGCTCCTGAAATGGCTACACCAACTGTTGCTCCCATCAATATTGTTAGTGGGATGTTCTTGTGAGTTAAGTAGAGAAGGATCATCACAGACACCAAGGAGAGACCGGACACTGGACTCCAGTCAGTCATTCCAGTGGACATTGCTACGAGGAGTGAGGCTATAAAGATCCATGCAACTCCTATAAGAGCTGTGAGGAGGCTCCTACCAAGTCCAAGATCCCCGAGTTTGTACGCGGTTACTAAGAGTAAAACAAATGCTAAAATTGCCCCGCCAACCAAATAGTAAATTGGAAGCTCTTCATTGTTTCCATTTTTGTCTTTTACTTTGCTTGCCTGTGCAAGGCTTTTCATGGCAACTGCAATAACTGGGAGTGAAAGTATCAATCCTGCTATTGAGCCTCCAAGGAGCATCCCTATGCCCAGAGGCCTTGTCATTGTACTATAAACGTAACCGCTTACTGCGCCTCCCTGAACATCAGCTGGGATCCATCCAAGGGCCTTAACCACTGGGGTTATAATGTAGTAGGAAAGTACCCCTCCAGCGAGAACTATTAAACCATTTCTTCCGGTGATTAAACCCATACCAAATACCATGAGTGATAAGGCTACCGTGAGGTTGATCCAGGCTGGAAGGTGGAGCATTGCTCCTAAATCGACGGTCTCGGGAATTACATGTGGTAATCCAAAGATTGGGAATTGCTGAATAAGATAAATCACAGCACTGATTATCATCCCAAAGAAAAGAAGTCTTGCCTTTTCTATCCCACTTCCTGGAGTCTTAAGGATAGTAGCAACTGCAGTTCCAGTAGGGAATCTAAGTCTATCTATTTCAATCATTTGCTTTCTAAGGGGAATTATGAAGGTTATACCTAAAATTGCACCAGCTGCTGTCGCTAGGAAGAAGTACATTGTATTTATCTCCTGGTGGAGTCCCATTATGTAGAGTGCAGGAATTGTAAAGATAACACCAGATACTGAAATGTTAACAGCTGAAGCGACAGTTTGGACAATGTTGTTTTCTACTACTGTACCTTTCTTTAGGATACCTCTAAGAATTCCCCAACCAACAATTGCTGCAATGGCAGAACCTCCAGATGTGAATCCCATTATCATCCCGGCGTAAGTAAAACTTGCAGCCATGAAAGCACCCCAAAGAACACCCAAAACTACTGCAGCAGGTGTTACTTCTCTATAACTTTCCTCTCCTTTTGTAACACTCTGTCCAGCATATCTCTCCATTTTTCAACCCCCTGTATATTTTTGTACATGTGGTTTATTATCTATACTAAAGATACAAAAGCAAGGCATTCTGTCTTTTTTGCACATATAAAGTTTTTCAGTCTGTTTAAAGCCATTACAGAGAAGTAAGAAGCAATAAAACCATAAAAGGCTCAATTATGTTGCACTTCTATCATGAACCATGTATAATGCACACAGCCCATGAAAAAATTACTTGAATGTAAATTCATCAATCATGGTCGCTCATTATTATACAAAATTTCCAAAAATTTTTCACAGAACAGGTGGTTGCTCAAGAAATTTTCAAATAGAAAGAAATTTCGAATTAGATAGTGAGGTCTTTCAAAGGAAAGATGTAAATTTCTGGAGAAATATTCTTAGATCCGTCTTAAAGGGCTCCTCTGATTTTTTAATTTCTTCTTCCAAGAGTTTGATAAAGAGGCCCTCCTCGTCGGTTGTTGAAGCAATTTCTTCGACCCTTTTCTTTAGTTCTTCGTAATACTCAATGTAGGGTCTCACCTCAAAAAGGGCCTGTTCTATTTTTTCCTTCATGTTATTACCTCCTACCAAACCAATACCACCACATTTTCTCTAAATCCTCCCGTTGACCAACCATTATAAAGTATCTGATTATGGCTATGTTGATAAAGATCAATAATATTGTGAAGATGTAATATGCAGGTGTGGCGATGCTTAGAAATGCGAAGTAATCCCAAAGGAAGTGAAGTAGTATTCCTAAACTAAGGTATCCAGAAACACTTTGAATTTTTCCTTCAGCTTTTAGGCCATATCCAACCCCGACTATTGCACTCCATGTTGCATGGGCGAATGGAGTTAAAAAAGCTCTAACTATAGTGGTGCCAACTCCAAAGCCGATCCCATATAAGAAATTCTCGGTGGCTGCAAATCCTAATCCTGCTGCTACTCCATAAACTACTCCATCCATGATCCCATCCATTTGACCAGCTTTGAATGGAAACCGAATGGCAAGGGTTTTTGCGGGTTCCTCCACAATGCCGGCCACAAGCGCCATATAAAATGCAGTTGCTGGTAAGAGGGCATATCCAAATTCCCCTTGCACTAAAAAAGCTTCTAAGATCATAGCTATACCTATTGAGAGTGTTGCACCTAAAATAAAGGTACCAATCACAAATCGTTTGGGCTCAGGTTCATATTTATCCTCATGATAGAAATACCATAATATTGCTAAAGCAGGAGCATAAGCAAAGAAAATTATCGTACTAAAGATGTCCATCTTATCACCAGAAAGAATTAGGGCCATGTAATTTTAAACTTTTGTGATTTTTAGGGTCTTGCCTTGTGAAGATAGAGATATTATATTTTTTGAATGGCCCGAATTAATTCCGTCAATTTTCCAAAGCTTAACATTTCTGTTTCTAATGGAACAAAAACTTCAAATGCTGTGGTATCCAAGCTTCTTAAGAAAGGAGACACAATCTCTCTGAGGATGTCATTTCCATAGGCCCACGGGGAAAAGGCAGGCATGACTATTAGGTTTTCACTTTTTAAAAATATTGGCACCTTTATCAGAGCTCCTACTTCATCTCGTAGTCTTATAGCAGGATGTTCATGCCCTATAATAAATCTATCCCCCTCTACAAGTTTATGACCATGAACAATTTTCCAATTTCTAATTTCAAGTTCATCTAAAATCTCAACTCCTAAACTTTTTATCCAAGACATACCAACATCATGATTGCCCCTTATGACCATTACCTCCTCAACCAGCGGGGAGATCTTATTAAAGAATGTTTCCAGCTCAATTTTTTCTCGCTTGAATGGGACAAAAGAGTGCTTTAGATCACCATTTATAATAAGTCGTTTAAAATGATTTTTTTCTATCAGACTTTTTAGTGAGGTTATCATCTGATCGAATGCTTTTGGCAAATAAATTCCTTCCCGAGCCAGACTCTCTTCGTATCCTAGATGGAGGTCTGCTATTATTAAGTCATCCCCAATTTTGATGGCCTTCTGAGGGAGAAGTTCAAATTTCATGAGACTGACCCCCTCCCCACCCTAAGGACGGGGCTTTCACGAGGTAAGTTAGTGGTAATAATATTTAAACATAATTAAAGACCTCTTTCTTGTTTAACCCGCTCTATTACATCGAAAATACTCCAAAGATCATGGATAACGTGAAGGTGTGGGATTTGATCTAAAATCTCTTTGGTAACATATTTTGCCGTTGGAGGGAAATAATACCATACATATTCAGTGTTCTCATCTCCCCTTCCTACAAATCTCCAGGGCTTGTCATCCACCCATATGAATACCTCATCTCCATATTTCTCTCTGAGAATCTGAAAAGTTTCACAAAGGCTCATATTACCACCAAAGATTATTATATCATCAAATAACTCATAAAATCCTGCAACCTTTAAACGATATTCTTTCATCCCGGTCAAAAAGTCTTCAGCAGAAAAGGAAATTACCTTATGTCCTTCTTCTCTAAGCTTTTTTAGAAGGTTTTTTGACTCGTCAATAGGCTTTGATAACTTTGCCCTTTCCTCAAACCACGTACGGGCAAATTTTGTTTTAAAGAATGCTGGTTGCCTTGTTTTACCGGAATATTTTCCAAATCTAGGCCTTTCAAAGTGTAACTCTGCTTTAGTAAGGAGTTTAGCCCATAAAGAGTTAAATGGAAGCCATGGAAAGTGTTTTTTTAGAGCCCGGCTAAAGGCTTCCTCTATAACAGAGTAGCTATCTATCAATGTACCATCAAAGTCAAAGCCAATTATCATGAAGAGTTCCTCCCATATTTTTGATTCTCCACATTAACCACACATTGTTTCCCTTTAAGTTTTGCTCTCCAAAAAGCATATATTTTAGTAGAGTGAAATGTCTAGATGATGATTCCAAAAGGGTGGTAAAAATGGCAAGACACTATATCCCAAACTCAGGCCACAAGGAAGAAATGCTGCGTGAGATTGGCTTCAAAAGCATTGCCGATCTCTTTTCAGATGTTCCAGAGGACTTCGTAAAGGAATTCAACCTTCCAGAAGGCAAAAGTGAATATGAAGTTTTTCTTGAAATGAATGAAATACTCAACAAAAACAAGAGTGTTTTAGAAATGCCAACTTTCTTAGGTGCTGGGGCATATTTTCACTATGTGCCAGCCCATGTGAAGTATCTCATCGAAAGAAGTGAGTTTATAACTTCATATACTCCTTATCAGGCGGAAATAAGCCAGGGAATGCTCCAAGCACTATTTGAATATCAAAGTCTAATTGGGGAGCTTGTTGGATTAGAAATAGTTAATGCCTCTATGTATGATTGGGGCACAGCAATGGCCGAAGCTGCCTTAATGAGTGCTCGTGTAACAGGAAAAAAGAAATTCATAGTGCCAGGACATTTACATCCTGAGAGAAAGAAAATCCTTCATACCTACACAGCAGGACCCGGCCTTGAAATCGAATATGTAAAGTGGAATGAAAACGGTCAAGTAGACATTGAAGACCTTAAGGAAAAGGCCACAGATGCAGCGGGGATTTATCTCGAGGTTCCGAACTTTTTTGGATTAATTGAAGAACAGATAAAGGAAATCGGAGAAATAGCTCATGAAAGTGGAGCGTTGTTTGTGGTGGGCGTTGATCCAACAATACTTGGAATAATAGAAGCGCCAGGTGAACTTGGGGCAGATGTAGTAGTTGGAGAAGCGTCTTTCTTGGGCAGTGCGTTGAACTTTGGTGGACCTAGAGCAGGAATTTTCGCTGTTAAAAATGAAAGAAGGATATTAAGGCAGATGCCCGGAAGAGTAATAGGGATGACAAAGGATGCAGATGGAAAAAGGGCCTTTGTCATGACGTTACAAACCAGAGAGCAACACATCAGAAGAGCAAAAGCAACGTCCAATATTTGTTCAAATGAAGCTCTTGTAGCAGTTGCTGCAGCAATTCACATGGCCACACTTGGGCCGAAAGGCCTACAGAAATTAGGAGAGATCATTTTAAAGAACACCAAATACTTCAAGGAGCGTATAAGCGAAGTGGCCGAAATTCCTTTTGATGGCATTAATTTCAAAGACGTAGTTGTCAAATTTGAGATCCCCTATGACGTGATTCACGAGGAGCTCCTGAAGAGAAACATTCATGGAGGGTTCTACTTGAAACCACACTTCCCAGAGTTAGAGGAAAGTGCTTTACTCGCAGTAACTGAAACAACAAGAAAAGAGTGGATTGACGCGCTCGTGACAAACATGAGAGAGATAATAAATGAAGCAGAGTTGTGAGGTGGGAAAGATGTTCAGACAGGCGAAATGGGAAGAACCTCTTGTTTTTGAACTCTCTAAGCCGGGTAGAATAGGATTCACACTCCCAAGTCCGATCGAAGACATTGACGTTCAAATTCCCCAGCATCTAAAGAGAAAAAATCTGGAATTACCTGAATTGAGCGAACCTGAGGTGGTTAGACATTACACAAGACTTAGTCAAATGAACTACGGTGTGGACAATGGAATGTACCCATTAGGGTCCTGTACTATGAAATACAATCCCAAGATTAATGAAGAACTGGCCAATCATCCGGAAGTTGCATTTATTCATCCTTATCAGGATGAGAGAACAGTTCAAGGGGCATTGCAGATAATGTGGGAGCTTGAACAATGGTTAAAGGAAATCGTTGGAATGGATCGTTTCACTTTACAGCCTGCTGCTGGAGCAAATGGAGAATTTACAGGAGTGATGATAATAAGGGCCTATCATTTAGACCATGGAGAAACACAAAGAAATGAGATAATAGTTCCAGATTCTGCTCATGGCACAAATCCAGCAAGCGCTGCTATGGCCGGTTTCAAGGTTGTAGAGATACCTTCTAATGAACAAGGTATGGTCGATATAGCAGCATTGGAAAATGCAGTTAGTGAAAAAACAGCGGGGATAATGTTAACAAATCCCAATACTCTTGGAATATTCGAAGAAGATATCCTCGAAATAGCGAAAATAGTCCACGACGCTGGTGGGTTACTTTATTACGACGGTGCAAATCTGAATGGAATTCTTGGTAAAGCCAGACCTGGAGACATGGGATTTGATGTTGTTCACATAAACCTGCATAAAACATTCTCTACACCTCACGGTGGAGGAGGGCCTGGAAGTGGTCCTGTAGGTGTAAAAAAACACTTAATCGATTATCTCCCAGTACCTCTCGTTGAGTTTGATGGAGAGAGGTATTACTTGAACTATGACCTCCCAAAAAGCATAGGAAAAGTAAAGGAATTCTACGGAAACTTTACAGTATTGGTAAGGGCGTTAACATATCTTAAGATGATGGGAAGGGACGGTCTCAGAGAAGTCGGAGAGGTCGCTGTACTTAATGCCAATTACTTGGCCCAGAAACTAAAAGGAACTAAAGGATATGAATTACCACACAAAGAACTTAGAAAGCACGAAGTAGTCTTTTCTGCCGAACCAATGAAACGGGATACTGGTGTGAAGACTTTAGACGTGGCAAAGCGCCTGCTTGATTTTGGATTGCATGCTCCTACAATATACTTCCCGTTGATAGTTCACGAAGCATTAATGATAGAGCCTACTGAGACGGTCACAAAGGAAGACTTAGATGCCTATGTGGAGGCTCTTAAAAAGATCAGTAAGGAGGCTTATACTACTCCTGAATTGGTAAAAACTGCCCCCCACAATACTACAGTAAGGAGAGTAGATGATGTCTTAGCAGCTAAAAGGCCCATAATCACATGGCGGATGTATAAAGAACTCAAGGAAAAGGAAGAAATTGACTACTGATCTTTCTTTTTTATTTTGGGATTTCCAAAAAGAATATAAGCAACCTTTGATCCTCTTTTTTGGGAGGTTCCATGGAAGTGGAAAAGTTATTCAAAAGAGCTGAAGAACTTGCTAGAAAGTACAAAATTCCATATTATGAAATTAGAATAAATAAAATAAATGCGACACATATCGAAATTCAAAATTCTCATTTTGAAGACGTGTCTTCAAATGTAGAGATTGGCATCGGAGTAAGAGCTTTTAGCGGTTCATGGGGGTTTTCATCAGCAAATGATATGAGGAGAGCTGAAGACGCTATCAAAATTGCAATGAAAATTGCCAAAACAAGTCCGGGTAATGCAAAAATCTATTTTGGAGATCTTATTAGAGACGAGAGTGAAATAAAAGTGCAAAAATCGTTTCTAGATGTTGATCTTGAGGAGAAAATGACCTTTTTAACTTCTCTTGATTCTCTCCTAAAGGGAGATGCTCTTCCAAACAGAAGAATCGTTTATGGTGATGGCATAAAAGAGCAACTTTATTTCAATTCTCTGGGAAGTGAGATTAAAACCCTAACTCCAAGGATCCGTTTAAGTTTCTCAGTTACAGCGAAGAAAAATGGCGATATGCAAACTTATTGGAAAATTTTTGGGGGAACAACCGGATGGGAGATTATAGAAAAGATAGATATTGAACATTGGACCTCTTTTGTAAAAGAAAAAGCTAAAAATCTCTTAAATGCTAGCCTGCCTCCCTCCGGAGAATTTGACGTTATTGTAGATCCTGAACTTGCAGGAGTTTTTATCCATGAAGCCTTGGGTCATGCAGCTGAAGGGGATGCTGTTAAAAATGGTGAGAGCATATTTGAGAACAAACTTGGGAAAAAGATAGCGGTAGAAGAGTTAACGGTTGTGGATGATCCAACATTAGAAGGAAAATTTGGTTCTTATCTTTATGACGATGAGGGGGTTAAATCAAAAAGAGTTGAAATTATAAAAAATGGAGTTTTAAATGAGTACCTCTTAGACAGAGAGACTGCTGCTTTCTTTAATTTAGAACCAAATGGCCATGGAAGGGCCCAAAATTATAACTATCAACCCCTAGTTAGAATGAGCAACACCTACATAGAGCCCAGAGACTGGAGATTTGAAGAGATGCTTGAAGAGGTTAAAAATGGACTGTATTTGATAGGGGATAAAGGTGGACAGGTGGATATAGCTAACGGCACCTTTACGTTCGGTGCTAAGGAAGGGTATATAATCGAAAACGGAGAAATAAAAACACCAATAAGAGATGTTGCGCTTTCGGGCAAGATTCTGGAGGTTCTCAAAAATATAAGGGCAATTGGAAAAGACCTTAAAATCGAGTTTCCCGGCTATTGTGGAAAAGGACAGTGGGTGTCGGTCGATGATGGGGGCCCTCATATTTTAACACGGGCATTAGTGGGAGGACTTCTCTAACCCCCAGATTTTCACATCTATCCTGGTCCACGCCTTCCATCCATCTTCTCCAAATGCAACAATATAGATGTAGTAAGTCTCATCGACACTTACGTTTTCTGTCTTGATTATTACTTCAAAAGTTGCGTTTTTGTTTTCAGATATGATAGTCTCTTTTGGGACTATTTCAACGCTTATATTTTCGATTTTCCTTGTAATAACACCCTCTGGTTTATGCTGTATTTTTTGGCAAAGATAAGGCCTTTGATTTTAATGGTTCTGTTGGGTGACATAAGGAATATCAAGTTCTCTTCTAAACACTCATACTCATCGGTTAAACTGAGCAATATATTTCCTGCATTAAATTCTCCATACCCGAGCCTGAGTCACGAGACCTCTTCCTCTTTAGAAGGAGACAGAGTTGAGTTCACTCCCAAGCATCCACTTGAGAGAATAATTAAAATTAAAACCACAGCTGTTAATCTCAACCCATCCACCTAGAAATAATCCCAGCAAAAGAGATATATATTTTACCAAAAACTTTAATTTCGCATAGATTAGTGAAGAAGGGTTGGAAGATGATAGATGAACTAATTAAGATCTTAAACCGCGAGAATATTGAGTGGGAAATTTACTGGGAGATTGGGAGAGGGAGCTCCTTTAAAATTGAGAAATGTGAGCTTGAGAGGGCTCAAAGAAAATATCATTCTGGGATAGGGCTCAGAGTTGGGTACAATGGGAAGCAGGGGTTCTCATACATAACAGGAATTAATCATCCAAAGGAGGAGCTTGAGAAGTTTGTTAAGAGAACCATAAAACTTGCCAAGGTTGGACAGGTGAAATTCTACGGATTTCCCGACAAAAAGCCGATTAGAAAGGTTAATGGAATTTACGATAAAAAGATAGCTGAGCTAGAGTTTGAAGAAGCTTTAAAGGTGGGAAAGGAGATATCCCAAAAGGAGAGCGAGCTGAGAGAAAAATATGGAACAAGTTATATCTTCTCGGGAAGGCTGGCCTTTGGTGTGGCAAAAGACGGCATAGCAAATTCAAATGGGATTGAAATAACGGAAGAAGGGACAGCAATGAGTTTTAGTGTTTATATAGTCAAAAAAGATGGGAAAGTTGGAAGCGGGGATTATTATAAGGCCTCCCGGATACTGATGAATTTTGAAAAAGAACTGGATATAGGACTTGAAAAATCCCTCCAAGAGACTGAACTCAGCTACAATGCAAAGCCCTTAAATTCATTTGAGGGAGAGCTTGTCTTAGAGCCTCACGCGGTTGCATCAATCCTCGGGCTGTTTATTTCAAACTTAAGGGGAGATAACGTATATCACAAGAGAAGCAAATTCACAACAGTTGGAGAAAGTGTAGCAAGTGATTCTTTTACTCTCATAGACGATGCCACGTTGGAGGGCAAAATAGCAAGTTATTCCTTTGATGGTGAAGGAAACCCTGGCCAAAGAACTGTCTTAGTTGAAAATGGAATATTGAAGAATTTCCTCCTAGATGAAACCTATGCAAGACTCTTGGGAATGGAAAGCACGGGGAACGCTGTAAGGGACTTTAGGACCCCACCACACATCGGCACGAGCAATATAATTGTAGAGGGAAAAGAAGAAAATCTTGAAGATTTTGAAGGAGTTATACTAAAGAAGGTCTTTGGTGAACACACTGCGAATCCGATCAGTGGAGACTTCTCGCTAACCGTGGGGCTTGGTTACGTCGTTAAAAACGGTGAACTTACCCCCTTCAAGGACAACATGTTTGTTGGAAACATATTTGAGTTCATAAAATCTATAGTTGCTGTGGGAAAGAAAAAGGAGGAGCTTGGGGCTTTTGTATCTCCCAGAGTGCTTGGCTTGGGAAAAATAGTATAAAGAAAGGTTTAAGTTCTCCTAATCCTACTTTTTATTTGGTGATAACATGAGAACAATAGAAGAAAAGCCAATCAAGTTAAAAGTTGTAAGAACTAGAAGAGGTGCTATTCTCCATATGATAGAAATTTCAAAGAACCACTTCTTCCTTGAGCAGAACCCTCTTAAAGATTCAAAATATGGATAGCATATAGAAAAATAAAGAACAAGTTCCCGGAGTTCTACATGTTCTGGGAAATCAAGAACAACCGATACACTGGAAGACTACTTGTAGGGTCTTTCCTTGAAAAGGAGGAAATAGATGAGTTTATAACACTGGTCGCCCAGACTGGTGAGTTCAAGAAATTTGAGCACATACTAGAAGAAATCGAAGAGGAGGAAGAAGAGAAAACTACTCTTTAGAGGGCTTTCTCCCGACTACAATCACGTAACCAGTATGGGAGCTTTCAAAAATCTTCATGGATTCCCAGGCGTTCTTCAGGCCTTTTGGTCCTTCTTTTTTTAGTATATTCAGGAATATTTTCAGCTCTCCCCAGAGACCTACTTGTCTCCGCATCTCTTTCATCCACTCAGGGATTAAGTGGGACTTGTCAACTACAACGACATCTACGAGACCAACTTTCTCAAAAAGCCTTTTCCATCCCTCAATGGTTTCGGGTTCTTCTCCTTCAATGTCCTTAAGCTTCAGCTTTAGCTCTCTAGGTGTGTTCTCTTTCCAGGCAACGTCGTGTATGCCAACACAGCCGTTCGGCTTAACTACACGAACCATTTCCCTCAACGCGGCTTCTTTGTTGAGAAGACAGAGGGTGCACTCGGAGATAACAACGTCAAAGGTATTATCGGGGAAGGACAGTTTGTGGGCATCTGCGAGTATAAAAGTAGTTTTCCCCTCTAATCCCCGCTCTTTTGCTTTTTTCTTTGCTTTCTCTACCATTATTGGAGAGGCATCAACCCCTACAATCTCGCATTCAAATGTTTCTGCCAAAAAGCAAGCGCTTTCTCCGGTACCGCATGCCACATCAAAAACTTTGGATTTCTCGTTAATGCCACATAGCTCTGCTAAGTCCTTAGTGATCTCCAACCCACCGGGATGAAGGATTTCGATTCCTAAATCCTCTTTCTCTAGCATCTCTTCCAAACTCATAAGTCTTCAAAAATAATTAGAAACAAAAGCTTATACGTTTAGCGGCTCAGGTTTTAACCATCATCATACATAGTTCAGATACCCTAGAGTTCTTCATTGCCCGTTTTTATTTGGGACAGAAAGTTATAAAGCTATTTATTATAAATCCTAGAGCTGCGAGGGAATGCTTCTTGCCCCCAATAACGGTTTAACAACTGCATGAAAATGATCAACGTTTTCTAACAAAAGTTATATAACCAGTATGGGCCAACATGGTAGTTCTTGGTCTTATACATTCTTTTTTAATTTCCTGCTCTCTAACAAGACACTCAATGGTTTTGGGTCTTGTAAAGTGTTTTTTGTATTCATTTATTTTTTTATAAAATCTATCAACTTGGTTTATGCATGGGGTGTATGCAACAAGAAATCCTCCTGGTTTTAAAGATTGAACTGCATGCTCGACAACATTCTCTGGTTGAGGAAGATCTAAGATTATATGGTCCACATTATCTTCTTCAATACCCTCATAGATGTCTCTCAACTTTATCTCAACTCTATCAGAAAAGCCTGCCCACTCCACGTTCCTCCATGCTAGTTTTGCAAAATCCTCCCGGATTTCATAGCCTATTATCTTGCCATTGGGCCCAATAATATTGGCTAGAAATAGGGTCAAAGCACCGCTTCCAACTCCTGCTTCAATTATGATATCCCCCGGAGATATTCCTGCGAAAGCTACTATTTGAGCAGCATCTTTAGGATGGATTATTTGCGGGCCACGTTTCATTTTGTCTATATAATCAACTATTCTGGGTTTCAAGACCCTAAAAGGATAATCCGTATGGGAATTTATGACTACTCCAAATTCTTTACCTATCAAATCGGAGAGATTTATTATACCAAGATCAGTATGGAATTCTCCTTCTTTTATCGTCACTAAGTATCTTTTTCCTCTTGGGTCAAGCAATACGATTTTATCTCCATATTTAATCATTTACATCACCGGATTATTCTTCGATTTCCATCTTGTAAGCGCTTTCTTCTCTTTTGATTTTTAGACGCCAGTTAGCTAGTTCTCTCAATATTGCTAGCTGTCTCTCATCCAAGATATCCTTATTCACAAAGTAGATTGAAGTCCAATCCTCAAAAGGTAGGGTGCTTCTCGTGAATAGGATGGCCTTCAATGCTTTTTCTCCCCCAAAATAAATATATTGAGAGACTCCGAGTGTTATGGAATATTCTACTTTAGTAGAGACTGAAAAGAGCTTCATTAATGCATTGTAATAATTCTTCATAAATTCTGAGACCTCATATGTAATCGGAATTTCCTCTGCTATAGATGTATAACTGGTTCTTCCTACGCCTATCCTTATTGCCCGGAGGTTTTTTGTTATTTCCATTGCTTTTTTGTATTCTTCAGGAGGTGTTTTTCTTAGGTATCCCCTAAAAAGAAGGTCACCAATTCCAAAGAAGTCGTCTATTAATACCTCCTTTTGTGAGATTTCGGGCACAAGCTCTCCCCAAAGCAATTTTGTGATGGAATATGAAGATGGATACTCTATGAGGACAAAATCCCCCAAAGTTACGTTCTTTTCTAAGAATTCTGAGATTGAACCTATCTCCATGATCTCACCAAAGGATTTTTAATCTCAAGTCTTTTAAACTTTTTAGGTGTTCAAAGTGAAGAGATTTGTAATATGGGTAAATGAAATAGACGCCAGAATACCGAGAAAATATGGAAGAGAAGTTCCAAAGAATCTTGCAGTAGATAGACCAAGCCTAGAGGAAATACTTGAAGCTGCTCAAGCCCTAAGACTTAATATCATAAATATAGATCGAGAAGCTTTAAATCCACGAGTATCAGCTCTAGATGAAAATCTCAGAGTCAACGGACGCATTGTAGTAGAGAGCAATCATGGAAAGTCAAAAACATTAAAACTAATAACTCAAAAGGTCAGGGAATTTAGAAAATTACATAGAAAAAAATAAATTCTCTATTCTTCTGTTTCTACCACTATTGCTGTGGTGGTATCAATTACGCCATCTATGTTGTGAATATCGTGGAGGATTTTTCTAGTAAGTTCCCCTAGATCTGAGGCTTCAAGTTCCACTATTGCATCATATGGTCCTGTTACGGCGTCGGCTTTTATAACGCCTGAAATGGTCTTGATATCTCCTATCACTCGTTCTACTTTTCCAATTTCAATTGTTAACAAAACATATGCTCTTACCATTTACATCACCAAATTTTGTTGTCACTTTCTTTTAAAGGTGTTATATAATTTAAGGTTTTCGCATTATTATGCTAACTTTTGATGTTTAAAATTATTCGTCATGTTGTCAAGACATATTGCTCAATACAGAGAGATAACCAAGTTATATTCTGTTATTTACTGCCAGATAGATTCTCGAATGTAGAAAAATTTATTAAAGTTCTACGATGAAATCATTAATGCTATACTTTGTGGAGGTGTGTAAATAAAGAAACAACTAACAGCAATATTGGTACTAAGTGTTTTGATTTTTGCCGTAGTTGCAAGCGGCTGTATCGGTGGTGAAACCACTACAACTCCAACAACAACTTCTTCTCCAACCGAGACTCAGCCATCTGGAGCAACCTATGAAGTAATAGAAACAGATGAAAGTGTTGTATTGGTAGGCCCAGAAGGAGCTCAAATGCCGGCTTCATTACCAAGTGGAAAGAAGGTAATCAAAGTTACTTATGTAGTTGATGAAGCTAACACTCCATCTGTCCAAGAACTAATGGAAGCAGGACAAGGTTTTGGTGCAATAAATCCTGCGTTTTTCAGGGATACTACTGTTGATGCACTTGTAATTGCTGCAAGAAGAGAAACTAACCCAGAAGTAAGAACTGAACTCTTCAAGGCCATTTATATTCTTGGAAATAAATTTGTGCCAGAAGTCATCCTTGGCCAAAACAGACAGCTCCGTACATACTGGGAGTGGGTTAAGGGCAGGTACTACCACCCAACCTTCCCAGAAAGGTACGATTTAATTTCCGAAGATCCCAATGCTCCAAGTGTTCCTATTGGAATTGGAGATTATAAGAACGACGCTTAAACATATGTTATAGGCACCATCGGATGGCCGGAGAGCTTTGATCCAGCTTGGACATATGAAACATTTGGATGGGAGATATGGCATGAAATTGCCTATATATTCCAAGACCCTCACGCTTCTTTAGACCCACTATACACTGTAGGTTATCAAATAGCCGAGGGCATGGAGGTCCATCAGAGGATTAAGAACATAAAAGAAGGTATCAAAAAGGCTATTGAAATTTTAAGATCTGTTCTAATCCCAGACGCAGAAAAGAGAGTTCAAAACTATCCGCATGAACTCAGCGGTGGAATGAAACAGAGAGTTGTCATTGGAACAAGTATTGCAAACGATCCAAAAATTCTTGTAGCCGATGAACCAACTACTGCACTTGATGTGACTGTACAAGCCCAAATTTTGGATTTAATCAACGAACTTAAAGAAAGATATCACGCAACAGTTATTTTAATTACTCACAACTTGGGTGTCGTTGCTGAAACTGCGGACAGAGTGGGAGTCATGTATGCTGAAAAAATTGTTGAAATTGGAAGTGTAGGCCAAATATTCAAAAATCCATTACATCCATACACAAAAGGTCTCTTAAAAGCCGTACCAAACCCAATGGTAAAGAGTGAACGTTTAGAAGCTATTCCTGGCACAGTGCCGAACCTAATAACTCCTCCAGAAGGGTGTAGATTTCACCCAAGATGTCCATATGCAACGGAGATCTGTAAGCAAAAAGCTCCTGAGTTGGTTGAGGTAGAAGATGGTCACTTTGTTGCATGCCACCTTTATTGAGGTGAGAACATGGAGAAAGTACTTGAAGTTAAGCATTTAAAGAAATACTTCCCAGTTAAAGGGTTATTTTTTACAAAAGGGTATGTAAAAGCTGTAGATGATATAAGCTTTGAAATTTACAAAGGTGAAACTTTTGGATTAGTAGGAGAAAGTGGTTGTGGGAAAACAACGACAGGCAGAGCAATCTTAAGACTTATAGAGCCTACCAGCGGCAATGTGATATTCAAAGGAAAAGATGTTACCAAACTTAAAGGGGATGCATTAAAACAGTTCCGCAAAGAAGCTCAGATAATGTTTCAAGACCCCTATTCTTCACTTAATCCCAGACAGACTGTCTTTGAGATTATCATGGAGCCAGTGAGATTTCATGGGATTCATGTTGATGACCCGGAAGAATTCGTGATTAAGCTTCTAGAAAGTGTGGGATTAAATGAAATGCACTTATATCGTTATCCTCATGAATTCAGTGGCGGTCAGAGGCAGAGAATAGCACTTGCAAGACTCTTAGCAGTGAGACCGGAATTCATTGTGTTAGATGAGCCTACTTCTGCTCTTGACGTCTCTGTACAAGCTAACATCTTGAATATGTTAAAGGATCTTCAGAAAGAGTTTGGATTCACATACCTATTTATCTCCCATGACCTTGGAGTGGTTAAATACATGAGTCACAAAATGGGCGTGATGTATTTAGGAAAATTAGTAGAGGTGGGGCCGGCCGAACGAATCTTTGAGAATCCTTTGCATCCATATGCTCAATTCCTGCTCTCTGCAATACCAATTCCTGATCCAGAGCTTGCTGCGGAGCTAAAGGCAAAAAGAGAAAAAAATCTCTGGAGAACCACCAAGCCCAATAAATCCACCAAGTGGATGTCGTTTCCATCCAAGATGTCCATATGCAAAAGATATATGCAGAAAAGAAGAGCCGCCCTTAATAGAGGTGGAACAAGATCACCACGTGGCTTGTTGGTTATATTCCAAAGCATGAATAGATTGCATAAAGCCTTTATCTATCCTCAAAAGTTCAGTATAAATTGCATCTTTCTCTCCTTTTTCATTGTATATACCATCTTCTCTGACTTTGATAGTATAGTACCTCCACCCCACTGGTTTTATGTTGATTTCTTCAAATTCCTTGGGACTTTTAATTCCTAAAACTTCTTGAAGCAGGGCCAATGCTAAGAGAATTTCCCTATTTTGTCTTGCGAGCTCTTCCTCTTTTTCTTTGTGTCGTTTAAATCCACTAGGAATTCCCAAAAACCTGTGAACATTCCACTTTCTCATATGTCTAAGTCTCTCATCAACTTTTTTTCCTGAAAACTCATGCAAAGTACTAAAAACATTCTTAAGGAAAAATTTTATCTCATTTTCTGTTATTAAGCTTGGAAGAGGATTCTGAGCCTCTCTGGGCAGGTCTCTCTTGAATCTCTTAATGAGAACACTGACATGTTCAATTTTCTCAACCTTCTTGGAAAAATAAGCATCTATCATGAAAAGCCTTCTATTAACTTCAATCACCAAATATGGTATTTCCACTTTCATGAAGCTTAATAAATTAAAAAGCTATATAAACGCTTTTCTCTTAGGCATGGTGATGAGTATGAAAGTGGATGAACTCAAATCACTCGGAGTAGATGAAAGAATATTACGCCTATTACGTGAGAGGGGCATAGAGGAATTATACCCTCCGCAAGCAGATGCTCTGAAAACTGAAGTGCTTAAAGGAAAAAATCTTGTCTTAGCAATTCCTACAGCTTCTGGAAAAACTCTCGTAGCGGAGATAGTAATGATCAATAAAATTCTTCGGGAAGGTGGGAAAACAGTATACCTTGTTCCATTGAAGGCCCTTGCAGAAGAAAAATATAAAGAATTCAAGTTCTGGGAAAAATTAGGTATTAGAATTGCCATGACAACTGGAGATTATGATAGTACTGAAGAGTGGCTTGGAAAATACGATATTATCATAGCCACATCAGAGAAATTTGATTCCCTTTTACGACACAAATCACCGTGGATAAAAGACATTAATCTCGTGATTGCTGATGAGATTCATCTTTTGGGATCATATGATAGAGGTGCAACTCTTGAAATGATTCTTGCTCATTTGGACGATAAAGCACAAATTTTAGGTTTAAGTGCAACTGTTGGAAATGCAGAAGAAGTTGCAGAATGGTTAAATGCAGACTTAGTTATGAGTGAATGGAGGCCCGTAGCTTTGAGAAAAGGTGTTTTCTATCATGGAGAACTCTTTTGGGAAGATGGAAGCATAGAGAGGTTTCCAACTCAATGGGACTCTTTAGTTATTGACGCCTTGAAAAAGGGTAAGCAAGCACTTGTATTTGTAAATACCCGTCGAAGTGCTGAAAAAGAGGCCCTTCTCTTAGCAGGAAAGATTCAAAGATTTTTGACTAAACCTGAGGAAAGAAAGCTAAAGCAACTTGCAGATGGATTGGATACCACACCCACCAATCAAAAACTCAAAGAGGCATTGACAAAAGGAGTGGCATTTCACCATGCTGGTTTAGGAAGAACAGAAAGGTCGATAATAGAGGATGCTTTTAGAGAAGGTCTCATCAAGGTAATTACGGCAACTCCAACCTTGAGTGCTGGTGTGAATCTTCCTGCATATCGCGTTATTATACGGGACACAAAGAGATACTCCAACTTTGGGTGGGTGGATATTCCTGTCTTGGAGATCCAACAAATGATGGGAAGAGCAGGAAGGCCCAAATATGATATAGAGGGCCAGGCAATAATAATTGCAAAAACAGAAAAACCTGAAGATTTAATGAAGCGTTATGTATTAGGCAAGCCAGAAAAACTGTTCTCAATGCTTTCGAATGAAGCTTCCTTTAGAAGCCAGGTGCTTGCGTTGATAACGAACTTTGGAGTTGGTAATTTTAAAGAACTTGTAAATTTCTTGGAACGAACATTTTATTATCACCAAAGAAAAAACCTGGAAGCTCTCGAAGGAAAAGCAAAAAGTATTGTTTACTTTCTTTTTGAAAATGAGTTTATAGATATTGATTTAAATGATCAGTTCATGCCACTTCCCCTCGGGATCAGAACTTCCCAACTTTATCTCGACCCAGTAACAGCTAAGAAATTTAAAGATGCATTTGAAAAGCTCGAAAAGAATCCAAATCCTTTAGGCATTTTCCAACTTTTGGCATCAACACCTGATATGAGTTCATTAAGGGTAAAGAGAAAAGAACAGGAAGATCTTTTAGATTATGCATATGAGATGGAAGAATATTTATACCAAAATATTCCTTACTGGGAAGACTATAAATTTGAGAAGTTCTTAGGGGAAACGAAAACCGCGAAACTTCTCCTTGACTGGATTAACGAAGTAAATGATGTGAAAATTTTAGAAACTTATGAAATTGACACAGGAGATCTTTATAGAATCCTAGAGCTTGTGGACTGGCTTATGTACTCCCTAATAGAGCTTTACAAACTGTTTGATCCAAAACCAGAAGTTCTTGACTTTCTAAAGAAGCTACACATAAGAGTCAAGCATGGAGTAAGAGAGGAACTACTAGAGCTCATTACCCTACCCATGATAGGAAGAAAAAGGGCCAGGGCTCTATATAACGCTGGATTTAAGGGAATAGACGAT
The DNA here is from genome assembly GCF_000022545.1 of Thermococcus sibiricus MM 739. Taxonomy (NCBI): domain Archaea; kingdom Methanobacteriati; phylum Methanobacteriota; class Thermococci; order Thermococcales; family Thermococcaceae; genus Thermococcus; species Thermococcus sibiricus. The sequence continues at coordinate 836,989 of NC_012883.1, read as the reverse complement.
ATTGTTAGAGCAAAAGCAAGTGAGCTCCTCAAAGTGGAAGGAATTGGTATTGGAGTGATAGAGAAGATTTATCAACACTTTGGAGTGGAACTCCCAACGAATGAGAAAAAGAAAAAAGTAAAAAAAGGGACCTTGGATGAGTTTTTCAAATAATTAAATAGTAATAACTTTAGTGAGGTGTGGTTAATGATAATCTGTGTTGTTGGAATGCCAGGCTCAGGGAAGGGGCAAATAGTGAGGATATTTGGAAAATATGGAATTCCACATGTTTCTATGGGAGACATTGTAAGAGAAGAAGCTGACAGAAGGGGAGTTCCAAGAACCCCGGAAGGTATGAACAGCGTAAGCATCCAGTTACGACAGGAACTTGGTGACAATGCAGTTGCAAAGCTTGCAATACCAAAAGTTAGAGAGCTCTTAAAAACACATGAAGCCGTTATAATAGAAGGTGTACGATCATTAGACGAGATCCAAGCATTTAAAGATGCTTTTCCAGAAGAAAAGGTCATAATAATAGCCGTTCACTCTTCACCCCAAAAGAGATTTGAAAGGCTCAGCAAGAGAGGCAGGAGTGATGATCCAAAGAGTTGGAGTGAATTTGAAGCTAGGGATTGGAAAGAGCTCAAATTTGGACTGGGCAATGTGATTGCACTAGCAGACTATCTAATAGTTAATGAAAGCCACCTAACTCAATATCGGAGGAAAATAGAAAGGTTAGCGGAGAGATTAGGAATAAAAAAGAAGTACTTCACTTTTTGAGCCAAGATTCCAATCCAGTTTGCTTTGAACTCTGATATTTTAAATCTTCTTTCCTGTATCCAAAAGCTTCAAGAATTCTTAAAACTGCGGGAAGAACTTGATTTTCAATGTAGTAATCTGGATCATATTTATGCTTTCTAGGGTCATACTCAGTGAGCAAAACAACCCTATCACTTATTTTTCCGCTTCCTCTAAGAACGATATAACTTATGATGGTTCCAGGCTTTATCTTTATTCCTTTTGCAGCAAGTCTCTTTGCTATAGCTACGTGCGGCCCTACAGCTTTGTAATCTCTCAATTCTCTTGTTATCTGTTCATGAATGATTAACTTCTCAAGAGGCACCTTATATTTGGTTATAGCTTCAACAACTTCTTTAACTATCTCAACAGCCTTTTCTACACTTCCTTCTCTTAGAATTGCTTCTAATACTCTTGCCTGAGTCTCTTTAGCTATTTCACTCCAATCCCGTCTAACGACTTCAAGACCCCTTGTGGTGATTTTCTCTTCTTCATCTATAACTGCATAGCGTTTCTTTGTGACGAAGAATCCTCTCAAGTAAAAGCCCTCATACTCAAGCTCAAGCAGGCCGGGAAGTTTGGAGTTTATGTAGTTTAAGAATTCCTTAGCTTTCTTTTTGATTGTTTCAGGATCTGCTCCCGGTATTGTGGCATAAAATCCATCAGTGTTGTGGACAAGTATCCCATTTGCGAAGAACCTGTGGGTTTCTTCCACTTCGATGTCGTAAACGTACCCGTCATAGGGTATTTCCTCGAGGGTACGAGGCTTGATATATTCTACCCCTGAAAGGTCATCTTTGGTCGCTATTAGGCTCTTGCCTTCGATTTCTATTGGTTTGGCTTCCTTTAGACCATCCTCAGCCACTATAAGAGAGTGATCCTCAGTAACGTCAATATACCATGAGTTGGTAATCCAGATGCGGTAGACCTTCTTTTTCGCCTTGTGCCTCATAACGTATGGGACTTTTTTCCAGACGAGCCTACCTCTGTTGTCGAGTGTCAGTGCTTCAACACTCTCAAGAATGCAGTATTCTTTTTCCCCAAGCCTGTAATCGACGCGTTCAAAGAGCTTTTCAATCGGAACGAACTCAACTCTTCCGTTCCTCTTAACGATAATCTCTGTATCGCTCGTAACGCTGTCCGCATATAGCACCTTAAAGCCAAATTTCTCCTCTATTTCTCTTATAGTCATTTCTATATAGTGCCTTCCCCATGCGGTAACGCTTTCAGCGCATTCCTTTGAGTACCATCTCGCCTTGGGGTAACCCATATAGCCGTAATAGCTGTTGTGTGCATAGAGCAATCCAAAACCAACAAGAAAGTTTTCATTGCCTTCAACGCTTAGGTCATAGACGTATCCTTCATATTCTCTTTTTTTAACGTTTTTTACTCTGTCAAGGACAATATCTCCATTGAGGACAAAATCCAAGAGCTTAGCTTTTCTTTTATCTAATTTTCCAGAGTCAACAAACTCTTTAAATTTCTCAAACGTTATGTTCCTTTGGAATTTTCTTCCAAATATCTCTTCAAGGATTTCTTTGGGAATCAGGTTAGAATAGTATGTGTTTTTCTCCCTCGAAGTTCTTAGGAATTGCAGGTCCTCGTTTATGTAAACTCTATAAACCCCACTGTCAAAACCAATTTTTACAGATGAAACTCCCAAGGAATTCAAGAAAAATATAAGCTGATTTGCAAGGAGTTCGCTTTTTGTGGACAACCTAAGCCTTTTTGATGGATGGACATCACCATCACCTGCAAAATATGCTTCCAAGAATGCCCACCGTATAGGTTCAGGGGAGTTGAATATAATAGGAGGAATTCTTTTGTTTTCGGCTGTTACTCCACAGAGACATTTCATAAGCAAGTATGCCATCTTTTTTGATATACTCACACAGTTCTTGCCAACTCTAACTTTACCAAAAAACCTCTCCGCAGCATTTTTCATATCTCCAAGGATGTTGGGATTTTCATTATAGAGCTTTACTGAGTAGCTAATCCCATCCGTTTTGTTTTTCTGTGCTCCTGCATAGCCTTCACTGACATAGTAACCTAAGAGTTTTCCGAAATTCTCATCGATTTTGAGAATACAATCCATTCTAAAGCCATTAAGCGTTCCAATTTTCCATTCTTCGAGCTCCTTTTGGGGGAAAGAAGATATGACATCTTTGATATCGTTGAACATCACCAAATACTCTCTCTTGTTTCCATTGTATCTAAGGCTTTCTACGAGCTTCTCGTAAAGTTGCTTATATATTTTTAGCCCTTCCCAGTCGGTGACTTCATATCCACGAGGCAGTAGTTTAACAAAACCGAGTTTCTCAAGATGGAACAGATACCGGTTAAATGTTCTAATTCTTTTACTTTCTTCTCCAAAGATCCACCTTAAAGTTCTTAACATGCCTTTAAAGAAGTTCTTTCTCCCCTTAACCGGAATTGTCATAACGATATCAGCTGTAGCTTCATCAGGTAATCGTAAAATTAACTCCGGAATGTTAATGGTTACTTCTTTTTCATTGAGCTTGACTTTTTTAGGTACTACAATAAGGTCGCCTGCTTTTATCTCTGCCCCGGAGACTTCCCTTATTTCTCCCTTCCTAATTGTGAACAAGCTATGGCCACCAGTTACGGTGATTTTCCTACCAGAATTAAGACCAATCGCGTAAACTTTTCCTCTATACTTATGTCTTATGAGGGCCCTGACTTTTTTGACTTCGCTCTCTTTGCTTTCTCTATTGAGTGACAATGCAAACAGGTTATCCACTTCGAGAACTTCAGTATTGTCCACTGTTCTAACTCTGTCCTTCTGTTCTTCCATGTAGCGATCTATAAACTCGCCAATTTTTACGAATTTTATTTCTTCATTTTCGATTATTGGCAACCATTCATTGGGCAAAATGCTATTTGCAAGTAATTTAACTGCCCTTTGTCTATAATCGAGCATTTTTTTCTTTATTGGATCAATTGTAGATTTCATTTCTTTTTTTATTTTCTGTCTTGTTTCTATGAGGTCTTCCAGTATAGAAGGAATAAATCCAGAGAAGTCTTTACAAAATTTGTACCCCACTATCGGAGCAACATCATAGTTTTGACAGCCTTTTCTTTCTAGAGTGTCCGGGGAGACATTGTGTGTGACTATTATTGAAGGGTACAAGCTACGAAAATCTAGATAAATAATATTCTCCCATAAACCCCGTTCTGGCTCTTTAACGTAACCTCCGAGATATGTTGTCCTCAAACGTCTTTTATATTCTTCATCACTGGGCCTATTTGGAGCAAGTTCATTCCTCTCATAAGCTACCCTTAACATATACCATTCTACAAGGTTTCCTGTGCTTGAGCGGGATACATCCCAAACGCTTTGTCCTATAAGCTTTGCCAACTCTACTTCCATGGGGAAAAACTCTCTTCCAAGTTCATAAGTTGCTTTTGCATCTTCCATTGAATATTGGGCCAATTTTTTCAGACCTTCCTCAGTTTCCCAGATGGCGGCTATTTCTTCTGCTCCAAGCTTGCTCTTATGTTTTCCTAAAACCGTTTCATAAACTGCTTCAAGCGTATAAGTGGGAAGATTTACTGCTCTTTTCACTACCGGGAAAAGATCGAAGTGTATTCTCCCTTTGATTTCTACAGCAAAACTATTTCCCATTCTTTGTATTTTAGGCACTGGATTCTCGTTATCTCTACTCAAAATTAAACGGAGACCCAATTTTTCTGCTCTTTTTATGAGATAAGGAAGATCAAAGTTATCCCCATTATAAGTTATAATCACATCAGGATCCTTTTCTTTGATTATTTGAATAAAGCGTTTTATCATTTCTCTCTCATTAGAGACAACATCTACGTATGGGAGATCAATATTCTTCCAGGTAATAACTCTTGCTCCTTCCTCATCGGCATAGCTTATCATTATTATTTCTCCTTTTCCAAACTCGTCACCCTCGTGATAAAATGTCTCTATGTCAAAAGCGAGCATTTTAAGCTCTTCGTCGCCTTCCATAGGAATTAGTCCGTTGTCTATTAAATATCGCTTTGCAAAAGGAATATCATATTCATAAATATCCTGGACAGCGGGATGTTCACGTATTTTGTTTCTAATTGCCGGTACATCTTGCGGGTGTTCTAATATCAATTTCCATACTTTAACCGGCTTTTTTAGGAATTTTTTCTCCACTTTTACTGCATCAACTATCCTTACAGTTTTTCCATGTCTCTCTCCTTTTATTTGTTTGATCTCATCAATTGCAGAATCTTCAGACAGAAGAGCGTAAATATAGGGCTGAAAATGAGGGTCCAGCTCTATTTTAAACTCTCCATTTTCTTTTTTAAAAATTCGGACTATTGGCTTACCATCTTTGGTTATATAATCAGCACCCAATATCATAAACTCACCAATATAAATTCGAACTCAAATTAAATAAAATTTCCGCCAAATTTTTAAACCTGCTATCAAATCCACGACCATGGAATTATTTTACAAAATAAACTTTCATGAATTGATTGCTGATATCTTAAGCCTTATAGAAGAGAGAGAACTTTCCTCAAAAAATGCGCTAGAAAGAACTTTCAAGCGAGTTAGGGGTAAAGATAGGGAGAGGGCAAGAGGTCTAGCTCATGCTTACATCTTTGAAATTGAAAAATGGAAAAGAAAAATAGACTTTATTGGAAATTCAGTTCTCAAGGGAATCAAGATAGAGGAACTCGATCCTTATCTGGCTAACCTCCTTAGAATCGGAATATTTGAAATGAAGTTCAAAGGAGTAGTCCCCGCAATAGCTACAGATTCAATAGTGAGAGCCGTAAAAGATAAATACGATTTGAGTAGGGCAAAGTTTATCAACGCTGTTCTGAGGGACGTGGAAAGTTTTGATGTTGGAAAAGCCCTCGAGGCTCTAAGAGAGAGGGACAAAATAGAGTATCTAAGTATAAAATTCTCACATCCTCGTTGGTATGTGGAATATGTGATAGATCTTTTGGGGTATGAAGAGGGATTGAGGCTTTTACTAAGCAACAACAAACCCCAAAGGTACTATATAAGAGTAAATCCATTGAAAACTGATATAGATTCTTTATCAGACTATTTAGAAGAACATGGAGTCAGAGTTACTAGAACTCCAGTCGATGATATTTTAAAAGTTTTGGAATATAAAACCCCAATCACTCATCTCGAAGGGTATAAAGAAGGATATTTTGTAATACAAGATTTAGCGAGTGCTTATGTTGCTCATGTCCTTTCTCCTGAAAAAGGAGAAAGAGTTCTTGATTTAGCTGCAGCTCCAGGTAGTAAAACATTTCATGTCGCACAATTGATGGAAAACACTGGAGAGATAATTGCTGTGGATTATTCTCTTGAAAGACTTCGAAAAATGGAGACTAAAATGAAAATTCTAGGTGTAAAAAATGTCAAACTCGTGCATGCTGATGGCATGAAGTTCAAAGATATGAGAAAATTCGATAAAATAATTCTTGATGCCCCATGTTCTTCTTCTGGGACCTACAGGCAGTTCCCTGAAGTAAAATGGCGATTTAACAAAGAGAAAATAAAGAAGGTTATCCAAGTACAAAAAGCGATGATTAGAAATGCCTATAAGAACCTGAGAGATGAAGGGGAAATGACTTACTCGACATGTTCAATAAGAATTGATGAAAACGAGGAGAATGTAAAGTATGCATTAGAAAAAGTAGGATTCGACCTAGTTACTTATCCATTCAGCTGGGGGGAACGGGGATTCACTGAGATTGGAGAGATGGTTTTCAGAAGCTTTACCCATTTACACGATTGCAATAGCTTTTTCATTGCAAAATTGAAAAGATAAAAGATCAAGATTCTATTTCTTCGATAGCACTCATTAGTAGCTCTATTGCATCCCTTTCATATAGGTAAGCACGTCTTATGGCATAGACTCTAGGTAGCGGGACGTATTGTTTCCAAATCTTTATCCGTATACTCTCAAGATCATCGGTATGCCAAGCATAAAGTATCTGTTCAGTTGCATTAAGATGCAATTCCAAGGCCTTTTCTAAGGTTTCATTGCTAACTCCAATTTCTTCGGCTTTTGCATAAAGAGCTGCGAACTGGTCATATTCATTGAAAAAATACTTGCTCCAAATCTGGATCATCATTATGTAGCTTCTTCTATCAGCCTTTTCCCTGCTTTCTCTGACAAATTTTAACTCGTCAATAAACGCAAAAGTATCGACACTATCGTCCCTTTCATCAGCTATTTGGAATATAAGGGTTATTTCTTTTCCTCTATACTTGCTCACATCCAAAGTTGCCGTATATGCCGATGTAACCTCATTAATACTAACATTTTGATCTGAAGCCGTATAGTTCTGAATTCTATCCCCCACATACAGTATATTCCCATTAGGCAAAAGAGCCATATCTTTAGTAGAACCATCTGGCAAGATTGCATATGCTCTAAAGAGGTCTCTATATTCGTCCACATACTCTGGAATCTCATTTGAACCAAAAAGCCACTTAAAGGACAAAGTTTTGGCATTAGTGGGAACTTTTAGTTTAATTGTTAAAGTTGCAACATCGTTTATTTCGGTTCCAAACACTGGATGTCCATTAGAGATTGAGATTCCTCCCGTTGATCCGATACTTCCATCTACAGCCTCACTAGCAATCCCTGAACTTAAAATCACATAAGAGTCCCCATCTGTTGGAAATCCTATAGCCTCAACAGTAGATATATAAACTTGCCCATCCCCTCCTTCAAAAGTAGCACTTATAAGCGCGTCTTTAGAATCTTCGGTTAAAATAGCAAGGGCTTCTTGTTTTGAATCTCTGGACGCAGGAGAACTAACTGCAAAACTTCCTAAACTAGCCAAAAACAAAAATACAATCCCTAGAGTTATTAATTTTTTCAATATCAACACCTTCTATGTATTCTATTAATTTACATAGAATCTTAGAGTATTTAGGTGATGGGTCATTACCCCTTAGAAATCCAGATTTTCTTTATAAATCCCAAATTGAGAAAAATGGGAGAAATAATGTAGCTAAAGCTTTCGTTTTATCGAACCATTGGGATGTTCCTCTTCAAAAATTTCAGCAGTGAATCGATAGACCTCTGTGTCTTCATCCAACCAACAGTCAGGTGATAAACCAGCTTTCCAGCAGGTTTCACTTAAAAATTCTTCTTCATCCCAGTTCCACTCAATAGGAACTTGTGGTAAGAGGAGCCCACTATAAATCCCTTTTTTAACGATTAATCCATCCCTCCCCACTTTTATCTTATTGGGCCTCTCGTCGGGAGGGCCTTCCACAGGTTCAGGAGGGGTTAGAACACTGACCTCAATCGTGATCTTGTTCAGCTCTTCAATACTGAGTGGAGGAAAGCGTGGATCATCTACAGCAGCATAGATTGCTGCTTTTATTGTTGCTATAACCAATGGGTAAATTGGGTAGGGGAATCCAATACATCCCCTTAATGCTTGTTGAGGAGGCACGTTATATCGGTTTAATGTAACGAATACTCCCATTTTCTCCCAGAGGTCTGGTGGAGTATCTTGAGGGGGTTCAAGCTCTTTACCATTTTTTAAATATTCTTCTATTGCTGTTCTAGCTAGTTTTATTAAGAATACTCCCCATTCATCTTTTATCTTATACATAAGTCTCACCAAGAATAGTTTCGTCTAACAACAAATAAGGTTTTTCCACCGTTAAGCTTAAAAAAATTGTCGAGCATAATTTAGCCAGGTGTCGAATATAAACATCATAGTAAAGCCGTCATAATTACATTGGAAGAGGAAAGCTTGAGTAGATATGCTATTCACGTAGTAAAGTTTTTAGAGGAGAAAAAAGTAAAACATTAATTGATTATCATGAGAACACTCATCGAAGCTACCAGTTTGGGTGAAGGCTTTAAAATAATAAAAGAACCCCATGAACTAATGTTTAGAGTAGATGCAAAAAGATTGAGTGCAACAATAAGAATTGATAACAAAAGGAATAAAGATAGAGATATGAAAAACAAATTCAAATCAGTTTTTGAAAAAATTTGGGGGGATTAAGATTAAGGCATTAGTGCTCGCCATTGATAGAGATGATGACTTTGGCAAGAAAGCTGGGGTTAAAGGCCCAATTATTGGTAGGGATGCTTGTGTGGATGCAGCACTAAAGCTGAGTTTAGCTGATCCCGAAGATAGTGATGCCAATGTTCTCTATGCTGCTGTGAAATTATATGATGAACTTAAAAAGCGCGCGGAATTTGATGATATAGAGGTAGCCCTCATCACGGGCCACCCGGAAGTGGGAGTTAAAAGTGACTTAGAATTAAACAAGCAATTGGAAAAAGTCCTTGCTCAATTTCCGGCTGATGGTATAATACCTGTTACAGATGGAGCTGAAGACGAGCAAATTTTTCCAATAATCACTTCAAAAGTTCCTATTATAAGTACAAAAAGGATTGTTGTGAAACAGAGCGAAAGTATAGAAACAACGTATTACATAATTTATCGTTATTTAAAAGAGATTTTAAGTGATCCAGAAGCTGCTAAAATATTCTTTGGGTTGCCAGGAATGATACTTCTCATCTACGGTATAGCAAGACTGCTCTCCATAAAGTACCAGCAGAGTGTTACTATTATTTCATCCACAGTTACTGGTGTTATTCTATTCCTTATAGGCGCTTACTTCTTCGTAAAGGCATTTAAAGTAAAAGAAGTTTTAAGCCATTTCTTTACCGAGGGATTCATACAATTTGTGTCCATAGTAGCTGCACTATTCGTTCTTTTTGCTGGGGCGGTGAATGCCTATCTGAACTTAGAGAGTATAGCACTAGAACTAATCGGGAGATACCCAGGCACAGAGCTTTTAGGGGTTGTAATATTTTTAAATGGTATAAACACATCATTTGTTGCAGCTTTGGGAGTGTTAATGATTGGCAAGGTTATTCATTCTTATTTAAGAAGAGATCACCGCATATGGTATTACATAAGCGGGCTTCTCCTTCTTCCAGCACTTTGGGTTACTATTGATGTTACCACTCTCTATGCTCTCTCCATAGTATCTTTTTACTCCATGGAATTTCTTAGAAAAGGTATAATTGCTTTTGGAGATATAGCACTTGCAACGCTAGTGGGAATGTACTTAAGAGATAAAGTAAGAGGATGGGGAAAAGTTGAAGCTGAGGGAAGCACTGCATAAATATGAAGAAATACAAAAGAGATCCAAAAAAGAAATGGCAAAACTCTCACAAGAGTATACAAAAAGGGTAGAGCACATGATTTTAGATATTTTAAAGTTATTACAGGAACTCAAAGAAAAAGAAATCCCAAAAAAAGTGGATCCTAGACTTGCGAGAATCGTAAAAATGGAGAGAGAAACTTATGTCAGGGCTCTTCAAAATATGGTTGGAAAAATAAAAGACATCGAAGATGTAGAAAAAATATTACCTGAAATATCTCGACTACACGTTGCTCATGGCAGACACCTGCTTCTAACATTCGAAAAAGATGTTTACAAAATAAACAACCTCTTAAAGAGCTTGTCTAACGAATATGCCAATTATGTTTCAGAAATCGAAAAATTACAACCCAAAGAAATCATGGCAGAAAAACTATTAAAGGAAATCCAAGATTTCAAAAAGCATATAAACGAAGAGGAGCAGAAACTAAAAGACCTTGTTGAAATGCTAAGTGAACTTAATGAAAGGAAAAAGAAGCTAGAAGAATCTTCTGAATTCATTGCTTTACAAGAAAATGAAAGAAAGCTCAAAAAAGAAATTTCAAGAGAAGAGCTTAACCTACGTTCTAAGGTCTCCAAACTCCAAAAACCAATAAAAAGGATGAGATTGCCAGATAATCGTGCAAGAGAGTTTTTAAAAGATAGTGCTTATGCTCTTGAACACCCTCATGAATTTCTGGAACTTCTTGAGGAAATCAGTGATAAGCTAGATAAAAAGTATCAAAATACTATTGAATGGACAAGAAAGAACATTCCCACAAAGACTCAAAAACTTAAAGAGCTTAAGAGACAGTTGGCAGGAGTTGAGATAGAATTATCTCGTTTCAAGACTGAGGAAGAGTCTCTCCACAAATCAATAGAAAAACTAAGGCAGAAAATAAACAAAAAAGAGGAGAAAATAAAATCTCTTAAAGAAGAATTACAAAAAATAGAAAAGCAACTCGAAGAGAGTCTTTTAGAACTCGAAGAAATTATTGGAGAGAAGATAGAATATTAAGTGTTAGGCTCAAACTTTTTATATTTTTAGGTAGACCTAATTCAGGTGGTAAGTATGAAAAAGGTTGATCGTTTGAGGTTTGGAACTGCGGGAATTCCAATCTCAACCCCCAAACCCTCCACCCTCACAGGGATAGAACAAGTTAAAAAGCTTGGATTGGATGCTATGGAACTAGAATTTGTTAGAGGAGTAAATCTAAAACCGGAGATGGCAAAAAAAATTAAATATGTGGCCCAAAAAAACGACATTCTTCTAACAGCACATGCACCATATTATATCAATCTAAATGCAACTGAGAAAGCTAAGAGAGAAGCAAGTAAAAATAGAATAATTCAAAGTGCCGAACGGCTTCATGAAGCTGGAGGATGGAGTGTGGTATTCCATGCGGGATATTACCTTAAGCAAGAGCCCTCTAAAGTTTACGACACAATAAAAAGTGAGATAAGAGATATCGTAAAAACCTTACAGGATAAAGGGGTCAATGTGTGGATTCGGCCAGAACTTACTGGAAAACCAACTCAATTTGGAAGTCTAAACGAACTTATACGGATAAGTCAAGAAGTAGAACAAGTCTTGCCAGCAATAGACTTTGCACACTGCCATGCTAGAAATAAAGGGAAGTACAACAGCACAGAGGAATGGAGGGAAATGCTTTCATTACTCGAAGAGGGATTAGGCCGGGATGCTTTGAATAATATGCATATACACATAAGCGGCATAGAATACTCTGATAAAGGAGAAAAGAATCACTTAAACCTTCAAGAAAGTGATATGAAATGGAAAGACCTTCTGAGAGTTCTTAAGGAGTTCAAGGTCAAAGGTGTCGTAATAAGTGAAAGTCCAAATATAGAAGGAGACGCCATACTCATGAAGAGAAAATATGAAAAAATTAAAGTCTAGAAAGAGAGTTCACAAGGAATTCTAAAAATATTTCAATATCTTTCATTTCGTTGTACAAGTGCGGTGATACCCTTATCCCATAATGTCCTAACGCACCTCTATGACTGACTTTTATTCCTTCTGCAAGAATCCTCTTGTAAATCTCCTCTTCTTTTTCGTAACTTAAACCGGTTTTGATTGTTATTATTGCTGACTTCTCCCAGTCTTCTCCGCCTATAATTTCCAGGCCAAGGGCCAAGATCTCATCTTTGATTCTTCCTGCAAGGTTAGTGTTGTGTCTCTCAATTTTTTCAATGCCGATTTCATTTATAACCTCCAAAGCTCCCCACAACGTAGTGGCAAGAAGATACGGTGGCCCACCTCCAAAATCAAGTTTTCTAGCATCATTTCTAAAGTCAAAGTTGCCCCACGGATCTTTCTCGGGCATGCCCCACCATGAAGACCATTCTCCCACTGGGGATTTCATGTTTAACAAACCTGCTATTGGGGAGGCTTCTTCTATGAGAGCATTTGAAACGTACATAAGTCCAGAGCCTACGGAGGGATTTAAGAGCCACTTTTCTCCTCCTGCAATCACGGCGTCAACACCCTCCTTCTCCGGATAGAGGGTCAGGTTTCCCAGATGCTGCACAGCATCAACTATAACCCAAGCTCCATGTTCATGAGCAATTCTGGAGAGCTCTCTCAGATTCATCCTCTGGCCGGAGATCCATTGAACACTGCTTCCGATTATCGCAAAGGTATTATCATCTACTAGCTTTTCCATGTCTTCAAGATAGTACCAGCCATTTCTGTTCTTGATGACTCTAAGTTCAAGATTGTATCGTTGGGCATAACTTTTTAAAAGACAAGAGAGAGAAGGAAATTCCATGTCAAAGGAGATAATATTCATACTTTTCTTCGGTTCTATGGAAAGAAGTAACCTCCTTAAACCTTCCGTCGTTTGAATCGTTAGCGTTAGGTTTTCTCTCTTCGTACGTAGGAGTCTTTTTCCTTCATCAAGGACGTTTTCCATGATTTCTTTGTCCAGAAAATCCACTGAATCAACACCTTCTCTAAAATCTGTAAGATATGATAGAAAATCCATGCTTCGTTTAAGGGCTGTTAGTGGCAGAAATCCTGCACTTGCAGTGTTTAGATATGCCCTAAAGTTCCTTAAGCCAGGGAACAAATGTTTAACATTCATTTTTCCACCTCAACCTTTCTCTAATCTTCCATATTTCTTCATTATCTTCAATAAGTCCTCCTTTGGTAAAGCATAGCGAATGTGATTATCTCTCCCCGTCATCGCCTTTGCCTGGAGGAGAGAATTGATTATCGCCTCCTCAACGGTTTCAGCAGTTGCTTTGAAAAGAGGGGACAAAACATCATCAGGAGTGCTTTTTATGTCAATAATTTCTTTCTGGTAATGTTTTATTCTCTGAGCAGTTGAGAAGGCAAAAATTATATCCCCACTTCCATTATATGCATAACCCCCAGTTCTGGCCAGTCCTATGGCTCCCCTTTTGGCAACTCTGTAAAGCTGTCTTGCTGTTAAAGGAACATCTGTAGCAATGACTATTATTATACTTCCCTTTCCTTCTCCACCTTTTCCCGGCCAGTTTCTTAACTCTAGACCTGCTGGAACTCCAGCTATTGTCAAATCTTCCCTCTTGCCAAAGTTGCTTAAAACAAGAGCACCAATGGTATATTTCCTTCCTTCTATATCCACTATCCTTGAAGAAGAACCAATTCCGCCTTTGAACTCAAAAGCACTCATTCCTGTTCCAGCTCCAACAGCACCTTCATCAAAATCCGCTTTGGCGTTCTTGAGTGCCTCAAAAATATGCTCTTTTTTCACATGTTTTCCTCTAATATCGTTTAGATATGAATCATTACACTCCATAACCACTGGGTTAACAGAACCTGTGGAAACTCCGATATCTTCATTTTGGTCAAGCATGTATTCTATAAGAGCATCTGTAGCAGTGCCAACGGCAAGTGTATTGGTAAGGATTATTGGAGTCTCTAGAGTTCCAAGCTCTCTAACCTGGATTAGCCCAATCGGCTTTGCATAACCATTCATGACAAAGACACTTGCTAACAGTTTTTCTTTGTATATGTTCCCTTCATGAGGAAGTATAGCTGTTACTCCAGTCCTTACCGGGCCTTTGCCGGGTATAAGCTTTCCTTCCCCTTTGATTAGACTTACATGTCCAACTTTTACTCCTTTCACATCGGCAATTGAGTTCTTCTTTCCATGCCTAAAAACGCCAAGCTTAATACCAAGGTCAGGGGCCTTCATAATTTGCACCAAAAATAGTTGGTTGGATCAAAATAAAAACTATTCCACAACAACTGTCTTCCCACCCTAAGGGCGAGTTTTCAAAAGAAAAATATAAGTACCTTCTAGGGAAATTCTCAGCTGGTGACTAAAATAGAAGGTTGGAAAGAGAAGTTGGGTATGATCCACATCTACACTGGTAATGGAAAAGGGAAAACAACCGCTGCTTTGGGTTTAGGATTAAGAATGCTGGGTAACGGCGGCAAAGTCATCATGATTCAGTTCCTAAAGTCGCCTAATGTTTACGGAGAACAAAAGAAAGCCCAAGAGTGCGGGATAGTAGTAGAGTCTTATGGATTGCCAAAATTTGTCCACAAAAAACCAGATCCTGAGGAGATCAAAGTCGCTAGAAAGGCCTTGGAAAGAACCAGAGAGATCGTTAAAAATGGAGAATGGGACCTTGTAATCCTTGATGAGATATGTGTAGCATTAGGATTTGGAATGATAGATGTTGAAGATGTTAAAGCAATCTTAAAAGAGAAATCCCCATACACAGAAGTTGTTTTAACAGGGCGCTACTGTCCTGAAGAACTTTTTGAACTTGCAGACTATGTAACATTGATGAAAGAAGTCAAACATCCATATCAAAAGGGTATATTGGCTAGAAAAGGTATTGAATACTAAAAACACCGAAAAGGTTTTAATAGTCAAGATTCAATATATTCTCGGAAAGATTTTAGTTACTGATTCTTATTAAATTGGAGGTGGAGAAAATGAGCGACGTAGAAGTGAGGATTCAACAAATTATCCAAGTTCTGAAGGAACAAGTTGTTCAAGATACTATCGTCCCCAGAAATATAAGAAGGGCCGCTGAAAGGGCCATAGAAAGTTTAATGGATACTAGCAAGGATCCGACTGTAAGAGCTGCTGATGCGATTGTCATTCTTGAAGAAATTAGCGAAGATCCTAATATGCCAATGCACACAAGAACAATAATATGGGAAGTCCTAGGGGCTTTAGAACAGGTTAAGTAATTCAAATGCCTTTTTCTTTTAGATACCATAGCTTTGCACTTTCTTCTACTAATTCTGTTTTATAATATGCCTCTCTCAAACTTTTTCCTACAGTCACTACCCCGTGATTCTCCATAATAACTGCATCATAAGCCTCTAGATATTTTGCTGTTTCTCTAGCTAATTCCCAGCTCCCTGCAGGTTTAAACGGGACTATTGGTATCTTCTTCAGATATACCTCAGCTTCAGGCGTTATTATCGGAAGTTCCTCTTCGAGTAAGGTTGAGACCACTATAGAATAAGGAGGGTGCAAGTGAGCAATTGCTCTAATATCCTTCCTCAGCTTGTATACTTCCACATGGAGTTTCCATTCAGAAGATGGCCTTATAGAGCTTAAAGAATTACCTTCAAAATCCATCATTGCAATTTGAGTTCTAGTGAGCTCATTCATTATGGAGCCCGTGGACTTTATGAATATCTTTCCATTGAATAAAATACTGAAGTTTCCCCCAAAAGCCGCAGTAAGCCCTCGCTCATGGGCCAATTTTGAGTATTTAACAAGCATATCCTTTACAAGTTTGCTCATTCTTTCACCACCTTTACTCCAAACCCACAGGAATCACAATAAGCCACTTTTTCATGCCATGTCAACTCTTTTGCTCCGCAAATAGGACAATGATCCGTTTTATTGCTTTCCTCCCATTTTTTATACGTACTTTCATCTATTACAAGAAAAACTTCTCCATTCCCCTTCTCAAAATGTCCCAAAACAGGGTTGCTTTTTAATTCGAATGTCTTAGCATCAATTATTACAGGTTCAATCCCTATATTTCCTTCAAATTCAAGCTCATTCACAGGAACTATTTCAACAATATACGAATCAAGGGTTTTGTCATGATAAATCATGATTTCCATAGCATCGCTTAAGTCCCCACTTGAAGAGATTATGTCAATAGTTATGTACTCCTTGAAAGATATAAGAAGGGCGAAAACATGTTTGGACCTATACAAAGCAAAACCTCGGTCTAAATAGAGATTTTTAAGGTTTAACTCTCTTAGTATTTCTTTTAACTCATCTACCCTAGGCATTTCTTTAGTTTTGAGGATATAATCTTTAATTTTTTCTGCAAGAGGAATTGCAAGCATCACCGGTTCGTAAATTATCATTCCGCCACCCTTAAAAAGTAGATCTCTCCCTTTTTAGCCTTTGTTATTAAGTTGTGGTGCTAAGAGAACAGAAAAAAATTGAAATAAAAGAGCATTGAACTAACTTCTAAATAAAACTCTTATAAACCAAAGCACTATGTCCGGCTCTAGGATTATGATGACTATTGCTATAACTTGTAACACAATGAATGGTAGCACTGCACGATAGATATCATCCATTGAAACCTCGTCAATAGCTCCTTTAAAGTAATACAAACCAAGTCCTACTGGAGGGGTTAGGTATGAAACCAAAAGCATTGATGTAAAAGCCACACCCCACCACAATGGATCATAACCTAACCCTGTGACTGCTGGAGTTAATATTGGAGTCATGATCATGATGATAGAAACCGGGTCTACAAACATGCCGAGGAAGAATATTAGAGCTAATGAAAATATTAGCACTGTGATTTTCGCCGCTGGGAGGGACATTAGGAGATCAACCACCAATTTCTTCCCACCGATCCCACTAAAAACTGAACTAAATGCTGAACCACCCGCCATTATCCAACAGGCCATTGAAGTTACTTTTAAAGTGACTACCAAAGCTTCATCTAAGACCTTTTTGGTTAGTTTCCCTCTCAGGAGGACATAGACTAAACTTAAAAACGCTCCAACACCGGAGGCTTCTGTTGGTGTTGCTATTCCTGTAAATATCGAGCCTAAAACACCAAATATTATTGTAAGAGGCCCGATAAGATATTTAAGTGAAGCTATTTTCTCTCCAAGGGAGATTTTTCCCGCCTCGAATACTGGTACTTTATCTTTGTTTAAGTGGCTCCATACGAGTACATAGATGCTAAACACTATGGCCATTACCGTACCTACTCCAAGCCCTCCAGCGAAAAGTTTTCCTACAGATACTCCAGCCACAGAACCATAAACGATCATGTTAAAGCTTGGAGGTACAACTTGGGGTAATGTACCAGCTGCCAGTATTGAACCTATGGCAAGTTTCTTATCATATCCATGCTTAACCATAAGAGGGTATATAATTAGTGCCAAACTGGCTATTGCCGCTGCTATCACTCCTGACATCGCTCCAATTGTATATCCCAAAATGATTGCTATTACAGCTAAAGATCCTCTGATTCTACCCAAAAGCTTGTAGAAGGTAGTAAACAACTCATCTGCTATCCCACTTTTCTCAAGAACTGCAGACATGAAAACAAACAGAGGTAAGGCCACAAGCGCCCAGTTATTCATTAAACTCCATATACCCTGAAAGGTGACATATAAACCATTCCAACCCCAGAAGATCAATCCAAATACTATCGAAGTGAAGAACAGTGCAAAAGCAACAGGTATATTTAACAATATGAGCCCAAAGAGGAATATAAACATTACAAATGGCATGAGGGTACTAGCCATGTTAACTCACCTCCATTGTCTGGTCTTTTCTAACATCATCGGAATAGTCTGAAGTGTTATTAGAACCACAGATATTACTGCAATCCACTTAAACCACCATATAGGTGGTGCAAAAACTATCCCCAAGCTAGAATCCACTTCTCTGATCATGAAAGATCTCCAAGCAATTGGTGTTCCTACTAGAATCAAGATTATTCCCGTAAGTGTAACTATCCCAATGTCCACGACATCAAGCACTTTCCTAACTTTTTCTGGCACCTTTCTATAAACTATGTCCACTGAAACGTGGCCCCCTTCCCGCAAAGTATATGCTCCGCCTAATGTGAAGAGTATTCCATAAAGCCATACTGAAACAAATATTGCACGAGAATCTGCCATATTGAGGAAATACCTTGTGCTTACTTCATACACCACGACGAGGGTTATGAGTAGAGTAGCATACATAATAAAAAAAGAAAGTTTGGAATTAAATTTACTTATTGGGTCCAAGATTAGTCACCCCTTCCGGGCTTATCCTAAAGCAGCTTCCAATGCATCAGCCCACTCATCATGACCTAGGTCTCTCCAGACCTTAACAAGTCTGCTAATATATTCTTGAGCTTCTGGACTCTTTTTAGCATACTCTACGTGAAGTTGTATTGCTGTTTCAATTATCTTTTGATTGTCTTCAGGTGGCAATTTGACGAGTGTTGCTCCAGCCTCAATCCACTTTTGTCTGTATTCTCTGTTTAACGTGTTAACATAGTGGCTACCCCAGAGATAACTTTCCCTGCTCGCCACTTTAATGATTTCTTTAAGATCATCTGGGAGTTTGTTCCACAAATCAGGGTTTACAATCAAGAATGCATGTACTGCAGCTTCACTGTGCAGGTTAACACCAGGAGTAGGCTCTAAAACGTATTTTGCAACTTCATGGAACCCCATCTTATAGTCAGCAGTATAATCTGTCCACTCGAGACCATCTATTGTCCCAAGTTGGAGGGCTTGGTAAAGTTCTCCAGAAGCCATCATCATAGCCTGAGCGCCAAGGGTGTTGTAAAACACTGCAGCTAGACCGGAAGATCTTAATATTTTATATTTTACCATTTAAATCGCTCAATCTGTTGATTGGAACTCGAGAAACAAGGATTTCTGGCTCTCCATATATCATAGGACCGATATAAACCACGCCAAACTTCTCAAAGCTCTTTTGAATCAAGTCTTCAACGGTTTTGACTTGGTAGAAGAGTTCGTATGGGTTTGAAATAGGCCCTGGCTTACCTCCAGCAAGAGCTAATACTGGATCTTGAGAAGCCAAGTAGCTGCTGTAAAATATTGCTATATCAACTACGCCATTAGCTGTTGAATCTACGATCTCAGTTACTGGGAAACCAAGTTCTCCCGCTTGATAGACTTCAATTTTTATTCTACCATTTGACATTTTCTCAACTTCATCAGCAAAATGTTGGGCTATTTCAAATCCTGGATCACCGGCTAGATAAAAAGTGGCCATTTTAAGTTCATAAGTCTCTGCAGGGGCGCTAGTTTGGGCTCCTGGAGTTTGGGTTTCTCCTCCAATACATCCTGCCACAAAAGACAAAACTACCAAAGCAATCATCCCTAGCACAAAACTTTTTCTAAAATCAAGTTTTTGCCACATATTTAAAACCTCCAATGGATTTTTCATCATATTGTGGGAGTTACTGATTATTTAACTCTTTTTCCATTTTAAGTTGCCATAATGACAAGATTGAATCCTGCCTATTTTAAGAAATTATCAGTATTTTTGCAAAGTATTTAATGTGGCATCACTATTTGGTAAAAATCAAGATAAATTGAATTTAAGTTTAAAAAATAGGTAACATATTAAAACCCCAATATATTTTTGAAAAAATTCTCTTTAAATTTTTCAATGACTCGAAAATATTCCATAAATATCTGAATATTGTAAATATGACAAACGGCTTTGAATGACCTAGAAGAAGGATGGAAATTTTTCTGGTGCGGGGGAGGGGATTTGAACCCCTGAACCCCTACGGGAGTGGATCTTGAGTCCACCGCCTTTGACCAGGCTCGGCAACCCCCGCACGTTTTATGGGGTTCATTTTTTATACATTTCACTGGTTTTAAAAAGATTATGGTCTCATAATCATGTGTTTTATATAAAAACTTCTAACCTTTAGCTTATTTTCCCTCTAAGATGGTGGTTTTAATAGAGCTAAGGAGACAGAATATTTCATTTTTCATAACACTATACAAAATTGTTAAATAAAAAGAATACCTAACACCATAAGATGAATAATAAAGGGGGCAACCACTTTGTCTGAGGATACTTCAAAAATAAAACTCATAGCAGGATTATTTATCCTATTGATTCTTCTCTCTTTCAGTGCATGGTACTTTACAACTAGAACAAAAGATGAGACAAAAGAGCTGCTGCCAACCTCAACAACCTCAAAACCTTCTCCCACTACCACCACACCATTCCAAACTACTACAGAAACCACAAGCACCACTACCATTACAACTGCTATAGAAACTACTACTTCTTTACCCGAGAGTACCCGCCCCAGTACTTGGAGATACATATTCAAAGAAGCCCTAAAATATGGATTAAGTTCAAATGAACTAACAAAGATCTCCTATCTTGCAATAGAGTTAAAAGGGCAAACTATACAGGAAAGTGTGTGGAACATTCTAGAATGGCTTCAAAATAACATCGAATATGACAGTTACAAAGCCTCCCTCCCAGCTCCAACAATACAAATTTCTGAAAATGGAACTATTATCGGGATTACAGGAGGAGAAGGAACAGAAATCCAGACCCCATATGAGACTATCAAAAAAGGGAAAGGAATATGTACAGATTACACAATCTTAACGCTAGCTCTAATGCTAGAAATGGACTATTCCCTAGTATATGCATTTGAAATTAGCTTCGAAAATTCAAATACAAAACACGTGACAGCAGCAATTAAAATCGATGACGAATACTTCCTTTTGGATCAAAATTTGCCCCCCATGGACCTGGGCACATATTACAACAAATGGGCCCTTTATAGGGAAGAAAAACTGCTCATTTCAAATGCTACAGTGTATGAAATACAGAAAAGCGGTGAAAGCCTCACAATAAAGATAATTGGAATAATGCCTGCTGAAGACTTCAAGAATAGAAATTATGACTTCACATCAGCAAATCTGGCAGTAATGGCAAACGATCTGATGGAATTATTTCTCGAAAATTACCCAAATCTAAGCAAGGATTTCTACATCTCCGATATTGATAAAAAAGTCCATCTTCCATATGGTTATGCAAATAGAAGCACTTGGAAGCTTGAACTGCCTAATTTCATTGATTATTATACCCTCACATTTCACAGAGAATTTGTGAAGTATTTTTACAGAAGATTCACAGAAAACCCGAAAGTTGTCAAAGATTTATCCGAATTTAACCGCTTATGGATCCGAGTGGAGAGGGATCAAAATACACTTAGAATCGTGCTGAACTTGGCAGAAAGAATAGAAAGTTAAATTCTTTATTTAGTTTATTTAAAGAATTTATCTCTCTAACTTTTTGACACCCTCTTTTGTGCCTACCAGAATAATATCAGCAATATCTGCAAAGATCCCGTTTTCCACAACCCCGGGAATATTGTTGAGCTCAATTTCCATGTCCAGAGGATCTTCAATTTTTATGAATTTCGCATCGAGAATAAAATTCCCGTTATCTGTAATCACCGGGCCATCTTTTTTAACTCCCATTCTAAGCTCAGCCGTTGCGTTAAAAACTTCTAACTCTTCTTTGATGGCCCTCCAAGCGGCGGGGATCACTTCAATTGGCACCGGTACTCTTTGGCCGAGATACTCCACTAATTTGCTCTCATCAACAAGAACTATGAAAGTCCCGGCCCTATACTCAATAATCTTCTCCATTGTTAATGCTGCTCCTCTTCCTTTAATCAGGTTAAGATGCGGATCAACTTCATCAGCTCCATCAACAGCAATGTCTATTGCATCAACCTCATCAAGGGTTACGACCGGAATACCACTTTCAAGGGCCAAAAGTCTAGATTGATGAGAAGTGGGGATCCCATAAACGTCTTCAAGTTCTTCAGTCATCAGCTTCTTTCCTAACATCTGAATGAAGTAGGCAGTAGTTGATCCCGTACCTAAACCAATGATCATGTCATCATCTATATATCGCAAAGCCTCTTTTGCAGCTAGTTTTTTCAGCTCTTCCATCCATCATCCCTTCGTTATGTTGTAGAGTAGTGATTGATTTGAGTAAAATTTTGGCTCTGGTTGGAGTATTAAGTTATAACTAAACAGTGTGAAGTACAACCAGAACAAAAGGAAGCCCCATATACCTTTTCTCAGGAGAACCCTATCATTTTTAAGTTCTTCGGGAAGGTCTTTAACAACGGCCATAACTACCTTGGGTGAGATTAAATAGACTAACAAACCGGCAACGTAGCCCATTGGAGCCTGAGTAGATAAAATGCCACTAATCACTCCTGCTAATGCACCGATTCCATAAAATATGATTGACATTTTATTTTCAGCGTTCACCTTCTACCACCTAAAACTTACTTTAAAGATTCATTTAAAATACTTTCCATTATCCCTCAAAGTTTTCAAGTAATCTTTGTCCCTTTTCAGTGAGTTTGTAGTATGTTCTTCTACCACGTTTATAAGCTTCTTCTATCAACTCGAGACTTTCAAGCTCTCTTATATGCTGATAAACTGCTTGGTATTTCATGGGCTTTTCTAGATTTTCCCAAAGTTCATAACCGTACATGGACCTTCCTCTCAATAAGCGGAGGATACTTAATTTTGTTCCACCTATTGAAAAACGTTCTTTTTCTTCCGCATAATAGCTTTTGAGACCTGATCCTGTTACAACCAATGCAACTTTATCATCTTTCTCGAAATATCCCTCCTCATGCAACTTCAACAAAGCTGGAATAACAACTGCTGATGAATATTCAGCAAAGACTCCCTCCTTTGCAAGCTCCTTTTCTCCAAGATCAAGCTCCTCTTCCCTGACAAGTACTGCAGTCCCTCCACTTTCTTTCACAGCATTTGTTGCAAGTTCCTTATTAACAGGATCTTTGACATAAAGGCCTAAGGCCTTTGTGAAGTCTTTTTTTGATGTTAAACCCAATATCTCTGATGCAATCGGAGAACAATTTTCAGTTTGTACTGCTACCAATTTTGGAAGCTCTTCTATGGCCCCTACCTCTAAAAGTTCTTTAAAGCCTTTGTATATACTGTATAAATTGCTCCCACTCCCAGTAGGAATAATGACGTGAGTTGGATTGATGTCCTCCCACAATTCGAAGGCAAGAGTTTTTTGCCCTTCAAGTCCAATTATATTGTTTTCCGGAGTTATATCATATAGACCATTTAGCCGGGAGAGTTCTGATGCATATTCAATACACTCATCCACACTATCTCCATATTTTATGATCTTTGCGCCAAATGCAATCATCTGAATAAGTTTTCCCCGATCCACTTTTTTAGGGACCACAACAAAGGCCTCTTTGTTTGCCCTTGCTGCATAAGCAGCTAGAGAAGCCGCTGCGTTCCCGTCACTCGCAACAATAAAACCATTGTTAGCATGAGATAGACCATAAGAAACCCCTACAGTTGCCAATCTATCTCTAAATGAACCAGTAGGGTTTCGAGTTTCATCCTTAATAAAAACTGCAAAACCGAGCTTTTCACCAATTTTTGCTCTGACTAATGGCGTCCCTCCTTCCTTGAGGGAGATTACTTTTTTGACTGGAGGCAAAAGTTCCTTGTATTTCCATACCCCCCTTTCTCGAGTTTTCCATTTAGTAATATCTACAGATGAATAATCATATCCGATCTCAAGAAGTGCACCACATATGCACCTAGGAGGAAAAAAGTGGTCATATTCTCTTCCACACTTAACACATTTTATCATGGTACTCACCAAATGAAAATTAGAAGAAAATTACTTAAGTCTAATTGCGTCCAAATTGTTTGGAGCCCTTGTAGAAATGCCAAATTTCTTGTGAATACTAGAAGCCAAATCCAAACATTTCTGAGGTTCACCGTGTACAGTGATTACTCTCTCTGGCCTTGGTCTTACTCTTGAAATATAATTCATCAATTCTCTTCTATCAGCGTGACCTGAAAATCCATCTATTGTATGAATCTCCATGTTTATTTGAATAGCTTCAGTTTTTCCTCCTTCTCCAATCATTGGAATCTCTCTAAGACCTCTCTGAACTTGTCTACCTAGTGTACCCTCGGCCTGGTAGCTTACGAAAACGAGGGAATTTCTCGGGTCAGGTGCTAAATGCTTGAAATACTCAACACTTGGCCCTCCTACAAGCATGCCAGATGAGGCTATAATTATAGCCGGTTCTTCACTTTCTATAATGTCTTTTCTTTCGTTAGCATTTGCCACTGGTTTGAATATTTCATTTAGGAATGGATTATAACCCTCATGGAATATCTGGTTCCTTAGGTTTTTGCTTAAGTACTCTGGATATGCTGTGTGAATAGCCGTGGCCTCCCAAATCATTCCATCTAGGTAAATTGGGACTTCAAACCCTCCCACTCTGGCATAATCCTCTAAAGCTATCATAATCTCTTGAGATCTTCCCACTGCCATGGCAGGTATTAAGACCTTCCCTTTTCTCTTTATTGTGTGCATGATGGTTTCAATGAGCTTCTTTTCTGCTTCTTCTCTGGGCATTTGGTAATCTCTACTACCACCATACGTAGACTCCATGATAAGGGTTTCAAGTCTGGGGAACTTTGAATTTGCAGGCTCAAATAAACGTGTAGGGGCGAATTTAAAATCTCCAGTAACAGCTATATTGTGGAGCCCATTTCCAACGTGTAGATGGGCTATTGCAGACCCAAGGACGTGACCTGCGTTGTGTAGAGTAAGTCTGAGATCTGGAGAGATGTCCCTAACTTCTCCATAATCCAAAGCAATGGTGTGTTTGACAACCTCCTTAATGTCTTTCATCCTGTAGAGAGGTTCAACCCCATTACTTTGCTGAATTTCAATAAAGTCTTTTTGAAGAAGAATCATGAGGTCCCTCGTGGGAGGGGTAGTATAAATAGGCCCATCAAATAGATTGTATCTAAACAAATATGGCAACAATCCGGAGTGGTCCAAGTGGGCGTGAGTGACTATTATTGCATCCAAAAGTCTTTCTTTGAGAACATAGGTGAATTCTGGAGCTTCAAAGTGTGGCAGGCCCTTTTTAGGGTCATTAAGCTCAGCTACATTGACTCCAAAGTCAACCAGCACAAAACTCTCATTTGTTTGAAGGAGTAGCGCACTTCTACCAACTTCTCTAAATCCTCCAAGAGCTGTTATCCTTATCCAGTCACTTTTAAGCTCCGGCTTTCTGTATATGTTTCTTCCAACTTGCCGCAGGAACTTTCTCCTATCTTTGCTTTCTGATTGAAGAATCCCTCTAATGGAGTATATGGTCTGGGATTGTAATGGGGGTGTCCTAATAACTTTAGGGGCCCAATAAACTTTCTGTGTAATTTCTCTGAGAGTCTCACCATTTTTTCCAATAACAAGCCCTGGTTTTTTGGCCTCAATTATGACTTCTCCAACAGAAGGATCAAAACTTATATTAGTGATCTCAGCCTCAGAAGGCACTAGTTCTTTAATTAGCTCTTCAGCCTTCTCAGGATCCAAAAGAACGTCAGGATCCGGCCTGACACTAATCCTCTTCTTTAAAACTTTAGCAAGATTTTTTATAAGCTCCCCATCTTGCATTACAACTTCAGGATTCTTAACATAAATAACAAGTTCAGGGCCTTCAAATTCAACATCACTTATCTTAGCTTCTCTAGGTACCATCTGATTTATGATCTCTCTAATTTCCTTTAAGATCTCTTCAACGTTCGTTTCTCTCTTTATCACGCTAATCACCTCTCAGAACTAAAGCTTTTTGAGGAGTTTCTCCACTTCTTCTTTAGAAAGCTCTCTGTAACCCTCTCTGTCTATGGTAACCACCATTATCCCATCTCCAGTAAAAACATCTCTTTTTATAGCAGCGTTTATGGCTTTTATTGCAAGCTTAACCCCGTTATTCAGAGTAATTTTTTCACTATATTCATTGTCTAAAATAGAGTATGCAAACTCCATACCCGAACCTGCAGAAACATACTTATCTTCGGTAATTCCTCCAGCCATGTCAATTGAATAAAGACTCGGCTTTTCATCATAACCCCCGATTAAGAACCAACCAAAATATGGAAGGTACTTCCTACCACTTAGAATGTTTGAAGTTAGAGTTGCCAATGCTTTTGTGCTCATTTCCTTACCGACTTTCGCTCTGTACAACTTTGATTCTGCTCTGAGTGCTCTAACAAGGCTCAATATGTCACCTACTGCTCCTGCTCCTGCCAATGCCAAGTGGTCATCCACCTGGAATATTTTAGTAACTCCTTTTGAAATGACCATATTACCCAATGAAGCTCTCCTGTCTGCAGTTAAGACTACTCCATCCTTACAAACAATGCCTACTGTTGTTGTCCCTTTAATTTTGTCCAAAGCCCACACCCCTTAGGAATATTTTCTTAGCTTGAGAATAGAAACAACTGCTACAGTTGGGCTTTTATTGCGGTAGTATTTAAAGTTTTCGCAAAAATGTTAGCTTTTCCCCTCTAAAGTTTGAGATGTGACCTACCCCACCCTAAAGGGCGAGATTTCAGAAGGGGTGGTAAAAACTAAGAACAAGCAATTATACTCACAAATTCCTAGCTTTAGGGCAGCAGAGAGATCAACTAAGCTTACCTTCATCACTACATGAAATGACACGTCTCCGGATATAAGAAAAGCTTTTATTTCATGAAATGTTTTCCAATAATGTAATCTTAGGGGGTATGAAGAATGGGTGTCGAGAAGGTTCCAAAATACAACATTCCAACGAAAAAAGTTGAATATGTTTTTATTGAACTCGATAAAATGAAACCTCACGAGCAACTTGTCCAAAAAGAGCTTGAAGCATTTATTGAGAGTGTAACAGGATCCGGTGTTTTCTGGAAGCCAATGCTCCTAGCCAAAGTTCCCGGAGAAGACATGTACCTAATAGTGGATGGTCACCACAGATGGGCTGGGTTAGAAAAACTTGGTGCTAAGAAGGCTCCTTCAGTAATTCTTGACTACTTTAGTGATGATGTCAAAGTTTATACTTGGTACCCGGCTTTCAAGGGCGATCTTAACAAGGTCATTGAAAGATTAAAAGCAGAGGGGCTTGAAGTGCTTGAAGATAAAGAAGCTGAAGAGAAAGCCGAGAGAGGAGAAATTGCCTTTGCTTTAGTTGGTAAAGAGAAGACTTTTACGATCCCTGGAGCCCTTAATGAACAGAAAAAGGTTAGTAAAGTCTTGGACGAGATGAGTGTCGAAGGAGAAATTGAACTCATTTATTACGGCCTTAAAGAAGATGCAAGAGAAGACATGGAGAAAGGGGAAATTGACTACGTCTTCATAAGAAAGGCTCCAAGCAAAGAAGAGGTTATGGAACTTGTAAAAAGAGGAGAGGTATACTCTCCAAAAACCACAAGACATGTGTTGCCATTTATCCCAGATAAGATTGATGTAAAACTTGAAGATCTGTTTTAGTTTTATTCTATCTCCCTTTTTTGTTTCACTCTACTCTAAATCCTTTTGATTGTGTACTTCAAGCAACTTTTATATATTTTAGTCTAAAAATACCGCTTGGGTGAAATTTGTGAAAGTGAAACCATTTCTCGTCGAGCGATTTATGGGAGAGTACGAACATAATGTCGAATTAAATATAGCTGAAACCTGTGTAAAGCCATTCACCCTTGGGGAGTTCCTAGAATTTGTTGGGGAACCAGATTTTCTTGAAAAAATCAAAGACTTGCAACTCACGTACGGATATGTTGAAGGACTTCCAGAACTGAAAAAAGGTTTAAGCGGATTTTACAAGAACGTAAAGCCAGATACCATATTCACAACCCATGGGGCAATAGATGCAAACTTCCAGGTTTTTTATAGCTTAGTTGAATCCGGAGATACTGTTATCTCGATTTTCCCCACATACCAACAGCTTTACAGTGTTCCCGAATCCTTTGGAGCTAAGATAAAGCTTTGGCATCTCCATGAAGAGAATAACTGGATGCCTGACCTTGATGAGCTCAATGAACTGGTAGATAAGAAAACAAAACTAATAGTAGTAAACAGCCCTAATAATCCCACAGGTGCACTTTTAGATGAAAAAATGCTGAGAGGAATTACTGAGATCGCTGAAGATGCAAACGCCTACGTTTTAAACGATGAATCGTATAGAGGACTTTATATAAACCCAGAAGATTGGGTCCCCTCGATAGTTGATATCTCAGATAGAGCAATAGCAACGAACTCTTTCTCAAAGCCATTGTCTCTAACAGGTCTACGCCTCGGATGGATAGCAACTTCAAGCGAGGAGGTTGCTAAGGAATTAACTCTTCATAGGGACTATACAACAATTAGTATTAGCTTACTCATAGAAAAGCTTGCTGCACTTGCAATTGAACATGCAGAGAAAATATACGAGCGCAACTTGAAGATACTTCGCAAAAACTTTAAACTCCTTGAAGAATGGATCAAAGAGGAACCATTGGTGGATTGGGTTCCTCCAAAAGCAGGAACCGTTGCTTTTTTGAGGTATAACCTTGAAATCCCATCAGAAGAACTTGCCATAAGGCTCATAAAAGAGAAGAGTACCTTCCTTGTCCCCGGATCTTGCTTTGGCATCGAAAATCATCTTAGAATAGGATATGGAAATCCTGTTGATGTTATGATAGAAGGACTAAAACGCTTTAAAGAGTTTTTAGACTCATGGAGGCAGAATTAAATGATTAAGATTGTCAAGGAAGTTTTAGATGCAGAAATGAGAATTAGAGACTACATTCGAGAAACTCCTCTGGACTATTCTCCCTTTTTAAGTCAAAAAGGAAATGCTAATGTCTACCTAAAATTGGAGAACTTTCAACTAACCGGATCTTTTAAAATTCGAGGCGTGTTTAACAAGCTACTCTCACTAAGTGAAGAAGAGAAGAAAAGAGGGATAGTAACTGCATCCAGTGGGAATCACGGGGCCGCATTTGCCTATGCCAGCAACTTCCTTAACCTCAATGGAATTGTATTCTTACCTGAAAATGCTTCCCCAGCAAAAATTCAAGATATAAAACAGTATAATGTAGAGCTTAGATTTTATGGAAATGATACTGTCAAGACAGAGATTTTTGCCAGAAATTTCGCCGAAGAACAAGAGATGATATACGTGCCTCCCTACAACGATCCAAAAGTCATAGGAGGACAGGGAACCATAGGGGTCGAACTTGAAAAGCAGCTTGGGAAAATTGATGCCGTTTTGGTTCCGGTAGGTGGGGGAGGCCTAATCTCAGGAATCGCAGGATACCTGAAGGAGAAAATGAAAGATGTGGAAATAATAGGAGTTCAACCGGAGAACTCTGCTGTAATGTATTACTCAATAAAGGCGGGGAAAATTCTTGAGCTAGAGTCGAAACCAACGCTAGCGGATGGGACTGCCGGAGGAATTGAAAAAGATTCTATAACTTTTGAACTATGCAGAAAGTATGTGGATGACTTTATCTTACTCTCCGAGGAAGAGATTGCAGAGTCCATTCTCTTAATGCTGGAAAAACATCACATGTTAATTGAAGGGGCAGCTGCGCTTTCAGTAGCGGCCTATTTAAAGGAGGCCCCAAGATTTAAGGGCAAGAATGTTGTTCTTATACTCAGTGGATGCAGGATAAGTTTGGACAGACTTAGAAAAATTTTAAAGGCGTTTGGTTAATTTTCTTCTTTATCTTTTTGTTGCTCGCAAGACTCCTTGTGAAAGTGGAGGATACGTGAGGGAAAGCTAGTGAGGAAGATTTAAATATCTCAAAATACAGCATAATAACAATTTGGAACAGCCCAACGGCTGGAAGGTTCGTAATGGACTAAGTGCAAAGTAACCGGTGATTCGTCTGTTACGGAGATAGCCGGTAATGATCATGTGGTCCGGCTAGTGAGGAGATTGGATTAAATCCTTTGAGGGAGGATAAGATGATAAAAGCTCTAATCTTTGATGTTGATGAGACCCTCGTGTATTATGAGAGCTATGATGGTAAGGAATGGTTTGAAAAGTGGGCTAAAAGGGAGATAAAAAATCTTGAGGCCAACGTAGATTTTGAAACATACAAAAAGATGGTAAAGGGAAAACTGCCACGAAGTTGGGTCGAGAACCTCGGTGTAGATCATGTGGAATTCTGGAAAGCCATAGACAGGGCGAAACTTAAATACAGAAAGTGGGCCGCGGAGCAGGGTTTAATAAAGGCTTTTCTGGATGTTGATGTCTTAAAGACTTTCAAAGAGATGGGCTTAAAAATGGCAGCGGTGAGTAATGCCTCTCAAGACTGCACAGAATTTGTATTAAACCTTTTTGGCCTAAAAAGGTATTTTGATGTTGTTCTTGGGAAGGACTACAAGTATTTAGATGGTGCTAAACCTAACCCATATTTAATCAAAAAATCCCTCAAAGCACTAGAAGTTTCCCCCAAAGAGGCCCTTGTAGTAGGCGATTCGCTTTCAGATATTTTGGCCGCCCATGGAGCTGGAGCTAAGGCCGTGCAGGTAATGAGATTTGGAAAGATAGAGGGTGCTGATTACTATGTAGAAAATTTGAACGAGCTCGTCCAATTGGTACGTTCGCTAATAGATAAGGATTTATAAAGGAACACCCTAATTTATAATGCCCCTGCGCGAGGACCCGCCCAAATAATGAAGGTGGGGGCGATGCGGGGGCAACAGCTCGGCCATAGCGAGGTCCCCACGGAAGGGCCTTCCGCGTTACGGAGCGCAATGACCGTGGGAAACCCTGGCCGAGTACACTATTCTGGCCCGCCTGGGTTAAGCCGCTTGAGAGTGCCTTATGGCTTCAATGAGAGCGGTCGTTACGGGCGGGCCACATTTCATGCTAAATCTATTTAACGAGAAACCCCCTATACTTCTGTAAATAAAGATTAGAAGAGGCGAAGCAGATGGCAAAGTTGCCTCAAGTATATCTAATGATGTAATCGGGCCGATTATGAGAGGACCTTCTAGTTCTCATGTGGCGGCAGCTCATAGAATTGGAAACCTAGCAAGACAAACAATTAGGGGAAAGCTTAAGGAACTGATCTCCTTCCCGCCCTTAAGGGCGAGGCTTTCAAAAGAAAAAGTAATTATCGAGTTTGCTAAAAATACATCTCTTGCTTGAACGCGTTAAGCGTGGGCTGATGAAAGATTTGCTAACGGGAAGAAGGAGGGTGAAAGTTGAGTAAAGATCCTCTTAAAACTCCTATTGAACTCCAAGAAATAGCAGAGTTCGTGGAGTATATAGAGAGAAAAGTCAGTGAATCCGAGACAGGCCTAAGTCCTTCAAGTATTAGACAGATTAAAGATAAATACCTCGAGCTCAGGATGAAAGCCGAAATTGACATAAAAAACGTGCCATCATTTATGTGTAGTACATCCTTCAAAAAAATGAAAGAACTTGATGCCCTTGATTTACGACTCGAGACAATATTACAACTAGCAGCAGACAAGTATAAACTCTATGAAATGAAAATTAGTTGCAAAGAACTCCAAAAAGCCGTTACAACATGCAAGATTCTTGTTTATGTTCTTGCTTCCGCATTAGCTACAATTTTAGGGACAATAGTGGCAAAGACATTCCTATGGTGAATTTAGAGATCATTACATCCCTAACATCAATTCTCTATAATTTTTCCCCTCTATTGATCCATTAACACATCTCCCACCTTTTGCTTCCCTTGTTAATATATGATTCAAAAACCAACACCAAAACCTTAAATTCTTCAAAAATAAAATTTCTTATGGTGAGAGTTATGCAGGTTATTGAGGCCGTTTATGAGAATGGGGTGTTAAAG
The DNA here is from genome assembly GCF_000022545.1 of Thermococcus sibiricus MM 739. NCBI lineage: Archaea > Methanobacteriati > Methanobacteriota > Thermococci > Thermococcales > Thermococcaceae > Thermococcus > Thermococcus sibiricus. The sequence goes on along the minus strand of NC_012883.1, from coordinate 805,334 downwards.
CCCCTGAAAAAATTGAAGCTCAAAGAGCACTCAAAAGTCATCATCAAGATAATAGACGAGGAGGAGCTTGATAAACTTCTCAACTCAATGGTTATTGAGAAGATTGAGAATATCGATTACAAAAAGCTCAAGGAGGCTTATTATGAGTCCCTCTGAGGTTTTTATTGATTCTTCTGTGCTGGTTGGCTTAAATCTCGGAGACGAGAAAGCAAAAGAACTTGTGAAATCCCTCATAGAAAGGGGATGCATCCTAATTATAAATCCCATAGTTTTCTCTGAAACAGCGTATAAAGTTATGTTTACTCTGGCCCTTAAGGATGGATTAAAGGGAGTTCATGATCTAAAAAAGCATTTAGACAAATATGCTTGGACTTATGGGAAGGTTAAAGAGTCAATTGCACTACTAATAAAAAATGAACTTTTAAAGGTTGTCGAAGTCAACTGGGAAATACTTGAGTTATCTGCAAAAATTGGAGAGGAATACGCCCTTTTGACCAACGACGCGATAATAGCCGCTACATGTAAACACTTTGGGATAAAGAAGATAGCAACTTTTGATGAGGATTTTAGGAAAGTTGACTTCCTTGAAGTTATTGATTCTCCATAATAAATTTGGAATCATGATTACAAAAATGCTAAATATTTCTTTTAGGTAAAGGGCAATGATAAATACCAGTTAAGTTAGACTGGTGGCGTAGATGAGTAATAAAAAGGCTACAAGTTTGAAGAAGTTTTGGTCTTTATTTTTTGATATTTAACCGCAAAGGGGGTTGGAAAATGCCTGAAATGGTGTGGATTATAGTTGGAGTTTTGATTGTTTTAGTGTTTATATTATGGTACAAATACTCTGAACTAAAAGGACAAATGGAGAGGAAAGCACGAGAACTTTTTGAAGAATGGAGGAGCAAGGAGTTAGAGACTCAAAAGCGTGTTTTAGAAGAAGGCATTAGGAAGAATTACGAGTCAGAATTCAAAAAGTGGAAGTTGGAGGAGGAAAAGAGAATTAGGGAAGATGCAATTAAAAAAAGCAAGGCGGTTATAATGGGTCAAGTTACAGAGCACTTGATACCGTATTTTCCAGACTTTAAGTATAACCCTAAGGATGTAAGATTCATTGGAACGCCGGTTGATTTTATAGTGTTTGATGGCATGACTGATGGAGACATTAAAAGGATCGTTTTTGTTGAAGTGAAAACGGGGAAAACCGGAGGCTTAACGAGTAGAGAGAAGCAAGTGAAAGTCGTAGTAGAGAAAAGAGAGGTCTCTTGGGAAAAGATTCACTACAAACCAAGTATGGCAGAGATAAATATAGATATACCAGTAGAAGCTGATTCGTATGAAAAGGAGAGTTAGGGTAGCAAAAGCAGGGATAGGTTTAGATATTCGGTTTTAAAGATTACCCAGAGAGTACGAGTGGTTGATAGGCAGGGAAGTCGAAATCGAGTTTAAGGTTGTTGATGGAAGGAAGGCTTTAGTGATCCATGTGGATGAAGAGAGCCGAGTTGTACAACCAGTTGTACAACCCAGTGATAATTCACGAAAGATTAATGACAGGAAAGAGGGTTTGAAAGACAACGGTGATATTTCAGAACTGGAGTTTTCAAAAGAAGAATTTTGTGCGGGAGAAATTCTTTTTGGTGGGCCCGCGGGGATTCGAACCCCGGACCTCCACCTTGTCAGGGTGACGTCATAACCAGTCTAGACCACGGGCCCGCCCGAAAAGTTTTGGTGGACCGGCCGGGATTTGAACCCGGGGCCTCTGCCTTGCCAAGGCAGCGCTCATCCCAAACTGAGCTACCGGCCCACACGCCAAAATATAGGGGTTCTAGCTACTTTATAAAGCTTTCGGTAATTATCGTGGGTATTTTCCAACTCCATTTAAGCTTTTGTTGACAAATGTAAAAACAGAGAAAGAAGAGTTTATTCTAAATTGTAGGGTTCCTCTCACCTACCGCCTTTTAACCTCTCCTGGAATTGATAGAGTTCAGCAAGCCTTTGAACTGTATCAGCATCTTCTGGCCCTTTATCCTCTCTAAGTGCTATATATCTCGGGAATCTAAGGGCAAAGCCACTCTCATACTTTGGACTCTTCTGGATTTCTTGATAGGCCACTTCTATAACTACTTTGGGTTCTAATTCCACTTCCTTGCCATGCTCCTTCTTTATGAGCGGCTTAAGCATTTTCGTAAATTCTACCAAATCTTCATCAGTAAATCCACTCCCTACTTTACCTACTGGGACAAAATCACCTTTCACCGGATCATATGCCCCAAGAAGGAACGAACTAAGAACGCCGCTTCTTCTGCCCTCTCCCCATTCTGCACCAAGTACGACCAGATCCAGGTTCTCCATTGTAGGTTTAATTTTAAGCCATTTCTTTCCTCTGTTCCCTGGTTCATAGGTTGAGTCCAATCTTTTGGCCATAAGACCTTCATGGCCCAAATCTAAGGCCTTGTGATAAAAAGCTTCTGCTTCTTCTGGACTCTTTGTTATGAGATTCTCTGCAGATTTTATCCATTCGTTTGAATTTACAACACTCTCAAGAACCTTCCTCCGCTCCATAAATGGAGTATCTATCATATTTTGACCATCCACGTAAAGAATATCAAAAAGATTAAGCTCGAGAGGTATTTTTTCTATCATTTCCTCTATATTGTATTTCCTCCTGAACCTTCTAAGAACATACTGGAAGGGTCGGGGTCGGCCAGTTTCTTCAACCGCAACCAGTTCGCCTTCTACTATAACTTTTTCAGGTTTTAGAGCTTCTTTCACTCTTTCAACAACTTCCGGGATTGACTTAGTAACGTTTTCAAGACGCCTTGAATAAATGAGAACTTTATTTCCATTTTTGTGCACCTGAACTCTGGCACCATCGTATTTAATCTCAAATTCTGCCTCTCCGCCCATCTCCACCAGGGCCTCTCTAACGTTTGCAGCCATTTGAGCCAGCATGGGTTTTATTGGTTTCCCCACCTGTATCTTCACTTTGGCCAACCCTTCATCACCCTCAAGCTTTGCAACCTTGGCTACAAAACCAAAATCACTTGTAAGCATGTAAGCTCTCTCAACAAGCTCTACTCTTACTTTAAATGCATCTGCCAAGGCATCCCTCAAAAGACCTTCAGCAACTCCTGTTCTCATTATCCCAAGAACTGTTCTTGCAAGATATTTACCCTCATCAGGGGAGGCATCCATGAAAAGATTGGCAAGATACTTGAGCTTTCTGTCTTGACTTCCTGCTCCCGAAGCTTCGGCTATTTTAACAAGGGTATTGTAAACCCTTTCTATTGTAAGTGGTTGAGAGAAGAAACTTTTTTGTTTTCTCTTATTCAAGGCAAGAGCAATGCTCTCTCCTAAATCTCCCGTGTCTCTTACCGAGTTTTCAATCTCCTCACTGTTTATTCCAGTGGCCATAGACACGGCCTTTATTAGAAGTTTTTCACCAATGCCAAGCTCTCTTTCATCCCAGTCTGGAAAAACCTTCCCAAGAATCAGATAAGGGATTACCTCCAGAAGTTCAGGTTTTTCGACTGACTTCAAGAAATCAGATACAAACTTTGTTTTAAGAGTTTTAAGTGTAGTTTTTTCAAGTCTTTTATATAATTCAACCAGTTCCTTATAAAGCATTCATACCACCAAATTGAACTAGTGCATTAAAAGATAAAAAGGTTAATCCTCCTTAAGTCTTGGCTTAAACCTTATGTATTCAAAGAATACCGTGGCTATGAAGCCCCCAACGAATATTAGTGGAACAGGATAACCACTGTCCTCAAAAGCAACCAAAAAAGCAAAGCCTCCAGTAAACCCGGCCGCTATAAGACCAATTTCTCTTCGACCACTTTTGTTCAAAAATATTGTAATGAACAAGCCAACAATTGTGAGTGCAAGATAAAGAGTGTTCATAAACTTCCCCCCATCCATCTTTCAACACTCGGCCTTTGAGTATAAACCTCACAAATGTGGTACCTTTCTATAGTGAGATCCGTCAGCGTTGCTTTTATCTTTTCTATCTCATCTTCTCTTAAAAGAGCAAAGAGGCTTTTACCAAGCATTACCATTGAGGAAGGCAATCTCAAATCTTTGTCAAGTTCTATGGCAATTTCCAGCAATTCTCCAGTGAGCAACCCTGTTCTCTCGGAAAATGCTCTAGCGGCCTTCATTAAAACCTCAACTCTTGGATACTTCAATACTTCTTCCAAGGATCTTTTGCCTTCCTCTTCAATTAGTTTAATGACATCACTATCAAGCACTTCTTTTGTTGAGATCCTTCCCAGAGGCAGTGTGAGAACTTTGTAACCCTCAAAAAATATGTTGTCCACGACTCCAATTCCTGGAGCTCCGGGTTTGATTCTGAGTTCTATACCTCCATAAAACTGGGCTATGACATCCCCAAGGCCACCCTTATAAAGCACTTCATACTTATGAGCTACTTGAGAGGCCTGTAGAAAGGTCTTTTCTTTAAAATTAAAAGCCAATGCAAGGGCCGTCCCTAAAGCTCCAGCAGCACTGTTTCCAAATCCATAACCATTTGGAAAATCAAAGTACTGCCAAACTTCAATTTCTCCAGAAAAGTCTTTAGGTATCATTTTTTCGGCAACTGAATAACTTATTATGGCATTATTTCTCTCCACAGGTTCTCCATTAAAGGCGATATGGATATGTCGCTCTGGTCCGTTTTCTGTGGTTACAAAAATATTTGTACCTTTTTCCAGATTAATACCTGCCCCAATAGAGCCAGCTAAAAGAGGATTCTCATTGAATACAGGAACAAAGAATGCAGTAATGTGGGCTGGAACGAATGCTCTTATCAGCATTTATCCACCTCCTTCTAAACACTTGCATCTCATGTTTTTAAATGTGAGCCCTTAAAAAAGCAGAAAATATTTTAAAACAGGGAATCTAATAAAAGAGGGTGAAAATAATTGGACAGACTTTTTGATACTGTTATAGTAAGGCGTCCCGGAGAAAACTACAAAAGCTGTGTTTCCACAAATCCTGAGCACAGAAGTATAGATGTCAACTTGGCCAAAAAGCAGCATAAGGAGTACGTAAAGATTCTTAAAGAAAATGGGATTGAAGTTATTGAACTCGAACCACTTGAAAACCATCCTGATAGTGTTTTTGTTCAAGATACTGCTATAGTTGGGGTTAACTCAAACCTCGCAGTGCTTAGCAGGTTTGGAGAGCCTAGCAGAAGAGGAGAAGAGGAAAGTATTAAAGAAGTTCTGAAAAAAGAGGGTTTTGAGATAAAGCACATTAAAGAACCTGGAACAATTGAAGGTGGAGATGTCCTAGTAACAGATCAAGGTATTGTTTTTGTAGGCCTCTCTCAAAGAACCAACACTGAGGGCATAAAGCAACTGGCCCAGTTCTTTCCCAACGTGAAAGTTGTAGGTGTTCCAATATCAAAAATCTTCCACTTACTCTCTGGGATAAATTATCTGGGGAATAAAACAGTTGCCATCTCCCCTCATGTAGTTGACACTGAGTATTTCAAGGGATTCAAGTTCATAACAATCCCCGAGGATGAACTTTATGCGAACAATATGTTATATTTGGGAGAAAAGAAAGTACTGTTGCCAGAAGGTTATCCAAAAACCGAAGAAAAATTAAGAAGAGAAGGCTTCAAACCAGTGTTAGCTAACGTTTCCGAGTTCTGGAAGGGAGATGGTGGCGTAACTTGCCTAAATCTGCCGTTCTATAAGCCCTTGTGATACTCTTCCAAGACTATATTTCTCTTTTTGACCTCTTTTATTATTTCATCAAAAAGGTCGTCTTCCATCCCAAAGAGTTCTGGTGGAATTACCCCCGGTTCGAATTCGTACTTCAACACTAGACGTGCTGTTATTGCTGTTATATATCCTGTGCTTCTTGCCATTGAGGTAAAACCTCCTTGGGCCTCATCGTACATGAAGTACCTCATCTCCTGTTCTCCACTCTTTCCATAAACCTCCATTATTGAAAAGTCGTCACTTTCAAACTGCATTAATGGCAGGATAACTTTCATTGTGAATTCAATATTTTCTGGATTGAAAAAGCCGAGTTCCTTCAGTACTTTCATCTTTTCTAAGTGGCCTTTCCACCGGAGTGTGTTCTCGTATAGATTTTCTGCTTCAATTGTGGCTAAAAGGGTTCGCAGCCCATCACTAACAAAGCTTTCAAACTCGAAATCTCTGATCTTCAATTGTTTAATATCTTCCAATGGATCCACCCTTACAAGACGGCCATTTCTTATAATCCTAGCAGGACGCGTATATTCTTCTATTAAATCATATGGAGAAAACACAACTTTATAATAAAGAGGTGGCTGGGGATTTTTTGGGAGTCCTCCTACGTTTATAACTCCTTCATCAAGCTTTCCAAGAACCGCTTGTATGTGGCCCATTAAAATGTTGCTAAGGCCTGGAGCAAACCCTGCATCCACAACCATTCTAATTCCAGCTTCTTTGGCTTGGTCATCCAACTCTAATGGATCTTCCGGCATGAAAGAGACATCTACAATGTCTCTCCTTGCTTTTATTGCGGCTTTTAGTGTAGAAAATCCGAATCTTCCGGGCAGAGCCCCAACAATGAGGTCAAACTTCTTCATGAATTCAACTAGATCTTCAAATTTTGAGGCATCCAGCTCATAAGTTGTCGCAAAATTCTCGGCCAATTTTAGGCGTTCTTTGCTTTTGTCAGCGATAGAGACTTCGTAATCTTTACTCAAGTCGTATGCTATTAATCTACCAACATCCCCAGCACCTAAAACACAAATTTTCATGCTCGTCCCTCCAAAATAAATTTTAATACCAATTTATTGTTTGAAGTAAAAATAAAAGAAGAGTATGAAATCAAGCTTCCTCAGAAACATATACTGGTACTTCTCCGTTAGGTATTCCTAGTTTCTTTCCGTACCATGCACTAAGCACGCGGTGGATTACTATTAACAAGACAATTCCTAAGCCAAGCAATACAAAGCCGTTCCTTAGTCCTACAGCAAACAAGATGTATAAAAATGCGGAAAGTGCAGCCACAGTCACGGCATAGGGTAACTGTGTGTTCACGTGGTCTATGTGGTCGCTTCCTGAGAACATTGAACTCATAATTGTTGTATCACTAATAGGTGAGCAGTGATCTCCGAAAATACCTCCTGCAAGTACTGCTCCCATGCTGGCATAAAGGATCGGGCCTACTCCTCCACCAAGGGTATATCCTAGAGGAATCGCCATTGGCATTATAACACCAAAAGTTCCCCAAGATGTTCCAGTGGTGAATGACACAAATGCTGCTGATAGGAAGATAATAAGAGGAACTATTGCACCTGGAACACCGCCACCTACTGCAGCATTTACAACAAAATCTGCCGTACCAACGGCATCAGTTGCACTCTTAATGCTCCATGCAAGTAATAAGATTGCATTAGCCATTACCATTTGTTTCATGCCTTGTACTATACCTTTTTCTATGTCCTCAAGACTCATTTGTTTCTTAACTAGAATTATAAACATTACCACGACCAGCATTGCAAAACCAGCCCAGAGAAGGGCTAAAGCTGTATCTGCGTTGGACATAACACCCTTTATGCCTTCAGCAGCATATACTTCGCTTCCTCCTCCTGTGTACCACATCCCATATAGGAAAACTAGGATGAGGGCTAAAATTGGCCATATGAATGCATGGATAGTGCCTCCTTCCATTGGGATTCCTAAGTCACTCTCAGTTGCCATCATAGGCTGTGCGCCGTCCCTAAGTACTTTTCCTGTTGTTCTTGCTCTGTATTCAGCTTTTAACATAGCTCCATAGTGTCTATGCGTATAAGCTACCAATAGGACCATTACAATCGCCAATATTGAATAAAGCTTGTAGGGCCATGCCGAGAGCCAAGCAGCATAAGAACCTATTTCAATACCTAAGCTGTCAAAGCTATCCTGGATAAGTCCCACTTCATAACCTATCCACGAAGAGACTAAAGCTATTGTTGCTACCGGGGCGGCAGTTGAATCATCAATATAAGCAAGCATTTCTCTTGAGACCCTTGTTTTGTCAGTAATAGGCCTCATAGAGTTTCCAACTATGACTGTGTTTCCATAGTCATCAAAGAATATTGCAACACCTAATACCCATCCAAGGACAGAAGCTGCTCTACTGCTTTTGACTCTTCGTGTTATTGCTCGGGCAAATGCTGAAGCTGCTCCTGACTTATAAACCAATCCAAACGCTGCACCAATTATGAAGTCATACAGCAATATTTTCTGGTTCCAATCATCAAGGGCATTTCCAATAATCCAGTCCCAAGTTTGTACAGTGGCCGAAATTGGGTTACCTCCAACTACCATTAATGCGCCTACCCAGACACCAATAAACAAAGCAAACAATACTCTTTTTGTTAATACGGCTAATCCAATGGCTACCAAAGGAGGCAACAACGATAAGATCCCGAAATCCGACATTCCCTAAACACCTCCATCATATACATTTGCGACTCTAACTTTTTAGAGCCTTTTATAAGTTTTTCTGAAATTTTCTTGTATTTGCTACAATTGCTAGAATTTTTTTGCCAAGATGTACCTAAATACCGAAATTTTTTATGTGTGGATTGCTGCAAATCTATGCGCTATACTGCAGATATATAGCACATTGTGTTTAACATTATACACTAACGCTCTTATTACATAAAAACGTTTTCCTGAGATTTTTTACTAATTTTAAAAGATAATTCAAAGTTTATTAGGATAGATATAAAGAACAACAAAAAGACTTCAAAATTCATTGTAAAATTATTCTAATTCCTGTAAAAGTCTTTAAGCTTTTTAAAGTCCTGTTGTAGTTCTTCTTTAAGTTGAGGCCTGTAAAGAGCAACTGCTGGATGATATACTGGCATTATGACAATTTTGCCAAAAAGTGTTCTTGCTTCAAATGTTTTTCCATGAATTTTACTTATGGGTTCTGGATCAAACCCAAATTTTCTGAGAATGTAAGCCATCGAATGCCTTCCTAGAGGGACTATGATCTTGGGTCTGATTAAATCAATCTGCATGTCTAAATATGGTGAACATGCTTTGACTTCTTCTTCAGTAGGGTCCCTATTGTTCGGGGGGCGACATTTTACAATATTTGTAATATATACCTTATCTCTCGTCAACCCAATACTTTCCAGAAGTTCATCTAGAACTTTTCCAGCCCGACCCACAAATGGAAGACCTTCCTGATCTTCCCAATATCCTGGACCTTCCCCGACAAACATTACCTTGGACTCATAGCTCCCAGACCCCGGAACGGCATTTGTTCTAAGTTCTCCTAAAGGACACTTCCTGCATTTTATTATCCTCTCTTCAAGCCTCTTCATTGACTCACTTTTTCCTGTCACTTTTAACACCCAACCTTTCTTGAGAGAGATAAGCTGTTAAAAGCTCCTTCCACGCAGTATAGTATCCTTTTTCATAATCATCCCTAAATTCATGCTGAAGTATATCCTCAAAACTTTCAAGGAGTTGTTGAGCATTTTCATTATTTGGGCCTTTTATAAGCTGAACTATCAAGGAATCTGTATCATTGTCTTTTAAAGCTGAAAGAAAGCCATTTATAGCCCGACTATATCCTCTTCCCCATTCATCATCGCCGACTATCTTCTCAAGCTTATCAATGTGAGATTTGGCCTTAGTATAATCTCCACGCATTAGAGCTTTAAGAAACATTTCCATTCTCATTTCCCTTGCAGGCATTTTTCACCACCAGTTTATGTGGCACGACTCTATTTTTAACACTTTTCAATAGACCATACATATGAGGAAGTAAATGTGAACTACCCCGGCCTTACGGATGGGGTTTCGTGAGAGTTCATTCGGCATCCTGTTGCCAGTAACCTCACTCTCACTGGCCGGTTCACACGGCCACTACCGGCTATCCCCCTAATGGAGGAATCGCCGGCTACCTTACGCAAAATGTTTAAAGCACCATTCACGTCAGCATTAACCAAAACTCCAGTGGAGGATTGATACAAACCCCTACAGACCCTCCTCCCCCAATACTCCTCCTTCTTCTCTAGTGGTTCCAAGGCCAAAGCATCAACCTTGCTAGTATAGGCTTCATTAACTTCAATGAAGTTAATCCCATAATATTCACACTTTGCCTTTAATTTTTGCTTGAAGAGCCCATAGGGGATGAATTGGAAGTTCTGATTATTCACCTTGCCTAGGAAAACCCTTTGCTTCGCCTCCTTCAACTCTCCAATCACGATGTTCCCGATTTTATTCTCCAAACAGTACTTGATAATGTAATTCACGGCTTGATTCATGAAATTATTCATTACATTTTTCCTCTTCCTCAAAAGCAAAGCCATTTTCTTCCCAAACTTTATTCCTTGCCTATCGTATTGGCTTTGAATTTAGGCCTTCTCTTTATTCCACCACCGGTTAAAACTCTTCAACCACCGGCCTTCAATAATGAAGGCCGTCCCGATGGTTTCTACACAAGTGGCGAAATTATCAACGCCCAAATCAATAGCCAAATACTTTGAATGGTCTAAATCCTTCTTCTCTGATTGCACTTCGTAAACGTACTCAACCTCGAACCAGAGGGCATTATACTTTGGTAAAATTCGGACTTCCTTTATCCTGTGCCCTTTAATGTTCTTGGGGAGGGGGATTTCAAGGTGCATTACACCAAATTTTTTCGCAAAGTTTCGCCCGAGAGTGAGAATAACCTTATCCTCCTTCACCCTGAAGGATTGGTACGGGAAGATTAGGACAAAGTGACCATCTTTTGGTAAAAACTTTGGTGGGTGAATCGGCTTGTTGTAATTACCTTTTTTTTCTCTCATTTAGAAGCCTGAAGAAGGAGTGATAGTTCCTCTCGACAATTTTCATGGTTTGCTGCGCCACTTGACTTGGTAATAGTTTATAGGTTCACTGTTTTTGACCAAGTGATAAGCTTTGGCATATGGGAGGAATGAACCGTTCAACTCGTAGTGTTGTTTAATCACGTATAGGGTGAAGTTATACAAGTCTTTAGATAGGTGAGTGAGTATGCGGAGGAGCTTGTAAGTCTTCTTGCCCACTCGCAAGTGGTTCTTTTGAGTGAGGTGCATTTGTGCCACTCATTACATACACCAATAGTAAAAACTTTTAAATCTTTCGATATTGCCTTAGAGTGGTTGCATCCCCTCCCTTTCAGAAGGGATCTTCCAAGAGGATAAATACCTTAACGATTAGGTATAAATAAGACTGAGATGAAATCTCTTGGTTCACCTGTGAAATTAAATTTTCATATTTACGCAAAAGTTTTTATATTCAATATTTGTAAAAACTTTTAGAGGTGAGAAGTATGGAAGAGGTACCTGAGGGAACTCCAAGTGGAGAGAAAGAATTTGAAGAATTAACCCAAAACCTTCGCGATATTATCGAATACCCCGAGATAACTGAGGAAGAATTTCACGAGCTCCTCAGCAATGCCAGTAGAAACTATGGGGGCCCTCTCCCTCATAGGACATGGTCCCTTTGTCCAGAAACACGTGATGTAGTTCCTGCAGTTGTCTGGGAAAAAGATGGAAAAGTCTGGATAACAAAGAAATGTCCTGAAGGTATGATTACTGATGTTTATTATGAAGATGCCAAAATGTATAAACGCTTTGAAGAATGGAAGTATGATTTTAAGATAAAGAGCTACAACATTGAAAATACAGGTGTAAACTGCCCTTTTGATTGCGGTCTTTGTCCAAGACATCGCTCTCACACGAACCTTCTGAACATAGTTTTAACTAATCGTTGCAACTTATCGTGCTGGTATTGTTTCTTCTACCATAAAGAGGGACAACCAGTCTACGAACCAACCCTCGAGCAGATACGCATGATGCTCCGTAACGCAAAGAGCGAAGAGCCAATTGGTGCAAATGCCGTCCAGTTCACTGGTGGAGAACCCTCATTAAGAGATGATATCATAGAAATAATAAAAATTGCAAAAGAGGAAGGTTATGACCACATTCAATTCAACACAGATGGCATAAGATTTGCATTCGAGCCCGAACTAGTTAAAAGGGTTAGAGAAGCTGGTGTAAACACCTTCTACTTAAGCTTTGATGGTGTTACACCAAAAACAAATTGGAAAAACCATTGGGAAATTCCACTAATATTTGAAAATGTCAGAAAGGCCGGTGGGCCAGGAATTGTTTTGGTACCAACTTTGATAAGAAACGTAAACGACCATGAAACAGGTGCAATAATAAACTTTGGTCTTAATCATTTGGACATCGTTAGATCAGTGAACTTCCAGCCAATTTCTCTCGTCGGTAGAGTACCAAAGAAGGAGCGCCAGAGATTTAGGATAACAATCCCCGGAGCAATAAAGAAGATAGAGGACCAAACAAACGGAGTCATAGCAATGGATGACTGGTATCCCATACCAATAGCGGGGCACATAGCAAAGTTCTTCGAAGCATTTGCAGGTAAAAGGTATTACATGACATCACACTTTGGATGTGGTGCAGCAACTTACGTGTTCCTTGATGAAGAGAGGGTAATTCCGATCTCAAGATTTCTTGATATTGAAGGATTTGTAGAATTCCTAGAAGAGAAAGCAGAGGAATTCGGGAAATGGCATCATCTTGGCAGACTTCAAAAACTCAAGCTTGGAGCAGAAGTATTTCTCAAGTTCAAGAGCTTCTATGATGACAAATATGCTCCAAAAAGCTTTGATATACTGAAAATCATGAGAGAAGCATTTACCCATGGAACGTATGAAGCCCTTGGAGAGTTCCACTATAAAAGTCTCTTCCTTGGAATGATGCACTTTATGGATGAGTACAACTATGATGTCGAGAGGGTTGAGCGTTGTGTCATTCACTACGCCATGCCAGACGGAAGAATCGTTCCATTCTGTACCTTTAACGTAATCCCAGAGCTCTACAGGGATAAAACCCAAGCCCAGTTCAGCTATACCTGGGAGGAGTGGAAGAAACTACATCCAGACTGGGAGTACCGGAAGGACAAATACGTGAGAACCAAGGAGTTCGTTGAAAAGATGAAGAAGAGTGAACTCTATAGAAAAACCTACATCGATATAAAGAACTACTTTGGTGATGAGCAATGATTAGAATAGACTTCAAATTTGACAACATAACTCCAGAAGAGGCTAGACGCATGCAATACAAACTTGCAATCAATTTAGCAGTTTACAGGGTTTTCCTCAATGGATATTCCAAGAGTGGCTACATAATTTTCGATGAGAGCAAACTTTCCAGAGAGGAGATACTCCAAATGCTTGAAGAATTCAAACCAGAAATAATCAGGGAAAAAACATTGACACCTGATGAGCTGATAATAGAAAGCTTAAGCTGGAAAAACATTGCAGCTGCTTGATTTTTCTATTTTTAAAATTAAAAATCAAAGAAGGTTTATTTTCATTTTGCCTGCTGGATCCATTTTTTCGAATTTAAATGAGACAATGCCTCCAAACGATGAGAGGTCAATTACATTCCTCCCTGGATCGATTTTAATCGTCTCTTCACACGCACCATTTAGAGGGAGTTCTAAGTCATATTCATAAATACTCAAAGTATTGTCCTTACTAGCGTTTATTATCACCTTCGGTTCTCTATAACCACTCAAAGGTATTCCCCCAAACACTGTTTCCCCAAAGAACTGTGCAACTTTTGCAAGAGAGGCCATTTCCAAAGCAAATGTAACTGAAGGCGGCCTTTCCTGGAGTATCTTCTCATCAAGGATAACTATGTCTCTATTTCCTGTATCAAATGGTGTCGCTTCAAGAGCCCCTGTATTTGGAGTGGTGTTAGTTCCAAGGAGTATTTTCCCAAAGGCCTTTTCAATGCTCGTGATTCTGGCCCCAAATACTCCGACAATCTTTACCATTGGCGGCGTTACATAAAGGAGAATGCTGGGTGCGTTTATGGTGTTTGTAACCTCTGCCATAAGCTTTGTATTTTTGTCTATGGGTTTGTAAACCGCGTCATGGTGAGCATTGTATGCTATAAGCAGACCTCCTCCTATTGGCAGAGCATTTACTCTCATAGGCGCATAGAAGTTTGGAAAATCAAAGAGTCTTGCGAACTTCATCTCCTCCTCATTTAAAGGGTTCCCCACAAAAACCCCACCCCTAGTAAAAGCAAAAACTCTATTGTAAGCACTCTCCATGTCCCCGAGAACCGGCCTAATGATTGGATGGCCATCTAAAGCACTCTTGGGAATTGAAAAACGCTCCCATTTCCTAGTTATCAGATCCAAAACATGTAGCTCTTGCACTCCCAACTCAAAGTTCTTACCAACTCCAAAAAAGATAGCATCGTGAACGAGGGCACCTTTAAGACTTGGACTTTCATTTAAACATTTCGCTTCTCCACTTTTCCTATCAGCCTCATAAATTCCTAGATTTGCATGTCCGTCCTCTCTAGCGAGAAGAAGTTTGTCTTCATAAGGATCGTAGATTATATCGCTGACCTCACCAGCCCAGTTAGTTTTATGGTGAATAGAGTCTTTCCAGAGGAGCTTTACCTCATCGTTTTCTGTATCATAACTATGAACGTGAGAATACTTGTTCACGAAACTTATTGTGGACTTTTCGTTTTTTCCTTCATAAACTGCAGGAGCGTGTACCCAGCCCCCAAAATAAATAAATTCATCCACAGTCTCAACTGCATTATACGTGTCTCCACCAGATGTTGGTTTTTCCCCAACAAGCTCAAATTCATAGATTTTCTTCGAATCTTCTCTTATAAAGTGTGCTTGGGCCTCAAATGCCAAGGTAAAATAGAGAACACCGTTGTGATACCTCAATCCAAATATCCCACCACTTCCCCACTCAGGGCCATATCGTGGTGGAAACCTGTGAACTTTTTCTAGAGATTTCATTTGCATCACCATTAAAAATTGCATTTGAAAGATTAAAACATTGTGCAAGAGAACAAAGAAATACCTTGAGATCTTCTGTCATATAGTCAATTAAATATCAAAAAAACTTAAATTTTTCATGATATTTGTTAGTTTGGTGGATTATATGATACCTAGAACTATGAGCACTCAACATCCTGACAACGTCTATATTCCGTTTTTTGCACATGAGAGTTCTTTGGGAGGAGAAGATGAAGTCTTAGAAGCATTTTATGCTTTTAGTGTCTTGGGAGTACAAGAACAAATGTGGGACTTTGAAGGAAAAGAAGTAGACGAGTTTGTAATAAAAAAGTTACTGGAAAAATACGGGCAGTTCTTCAAAAAGAAAAAACTAGGAAGGGATATAAGGATTACTCCCCGTGTACCAAATCCAAGTGTGGAAAAAGCTGAAGCTAAACTCTTACTTGAAACACTCGAAAGCATTCCTCGATCAGCTGACTATGCAAAGTTGTTTTATGGGGAAGAAATTGCTCCAATTTTTGAGGTTATTCTGCCAATGACAACCTCCTCGAAGGAGATCGAGAGAGTGTATGAACTTTACAAGAGATACATTATTGGGAAGCAGTACAAAAGGGTGTACGATATCAAAATCTATGAATGGATTGGAGAATTCTATCCGGAAGAGATAAATGTCATTCCACTATTTGAAACAAAAG
The DNA here is from genome assembly GCF_000022545.1 of Thermococcus sibiricus MM 739. Taxonomy (NCBI): domain Archaea; kingdom Methanobacteriati; phylum Methanobacteriota; class Thermococci; order Thermococcales; family Thermococcaceae; genus Thermococcus; species Thermococcus sibiricus. The sequence continues at coordinate 789,799 of NC_012883.1, read as the reverse complement.
AGGCCATCCTGAATTCCCATGAAATTCTGAAAGAATATTTAACTGGAAAAAACTTTGAGTACCAGAGAGTGTTTTTAGCCAGAAGTGACCCCGCAATGAACTACGGCCTTATAAGTGCGGTAATATATGACAAATACGCCTTATTTAACATCCAAGAACTTGAAGAAGAATTAAGTGTTCCAATTTATCCAATAATTGGTGTTGGAAGTGCTCCATTTAGAGGACACTTCATTCCAGAGAATGTAGAAAATACCATCAAAGAATATCCAAACGTTCAGACTTTCACTGTACAAAGTTCCTTTAAGTATGATAATGACCCCAAAGAAGTCATTAGAGCTATTGAAAAAGTAAATGAGAGAAAAAGAAAAAAGAGTGCTTCTGTTGATGAAGGTGTTTTTAAAATATTGGAAAAATATGAAAAAGAGTATACAGCAGAGCTCAAACTCCTCGCACCCTACATAAGAGAAATTGCAAAGTTTGTTCCTTCAAGGCGAAAAAGAAAACTTCACATAGGACTCTTTGGATATTCCAGAAAAATAAACGGTGAGGTCCTTCCAAGAGCTATAAAATTCACAGCTTCACTCTACTCTCTTGGGGTACCACCAGAACTACTTGGATTAAGTACGTTAAGTGAGAAAGATATTGAAGAGCTTGCTGAATACTACTATGGCCTTTATAGGGATTTGGAGTTTGCCTTAAAGTTTTTCAATCCGAAAACTAGTCAAAAATTCAAATTTTTAAACAAAATAGTGAAGTTGCAAAAGGAAATGGGAATAGAAGCAGAAGAAAGACACCAAACACTTACCTCCCAGATAATATCTGGAAAATTTGAAGAAAGTGTTATTGTGCAGGCTGCGGACATAAGAGGTTTCCTCGGTTAAAAGGCCTTTTTCATATATACTCCTCTTAGCATGATGAATTCTATTCAATGTCTGAGAAAAATTTATATACTTATTGTAACTAAATGTATACTGAAGTGAAAATGGAGGTAGGGGTGAGGATGGATGAGAGAGATGATAATACCTTTCCCCCAACTCCAGAAAATTCTCGAAAAAACCTGTGAACTAGCCCTTATAAAACCAAGAGCTGAGGAAATGATGAAAATCGTTGAAAGGAAGCTTACTGACTTATTTGAAGTTGCCTATGAAAACGCAATGAGTGAAAGAAGTGAGACAATAAAACTCAGACATTTACCACTCACAAAAGGGTTTAAAAACTCTATGAACCTTTTCAGGGCCGTCATAGAAAGTGAAGGCGTTGAAATTGACCCCATTAGAAAATTTATCCTCAGGGGGATTCCTGTGGAGGTCCCACTTGAAGAGGAGTTAGTCAACGAGCTTCCTATAATAGTGGGAACTCTCTTTGTGCTCGTTGGGAGAATTATCAAGGCCCTTCACCCGGAGATAAGAAATGTCTATCCAGAGCATATTGAGGAAGCTCAAAAGGTTTTGGACTACACACTTTGAGGCTTTATTCTCCTTTTCTTTTCTCTTGCTGTGTCAAAAATTCCATAAAAATAGAGTTAAAAAGTGTAAGGGCTAGGAATTATCAACCCTTAAGCCACTTTTCCATCCAGCCCACTATAAGTTCAAGTCTCTTCATCCTGTGCTTTGGATTTCCTTTTCTTGAGAGATCGTGATTTTCACCTGGGAATAAAGCAAGTTGCACCTCCTTCCCAAGATATCTCAAAGCTGTGAAGAATTGCAACGCCTCTGGGAGCCAACAGCGATAATCTTCCATTGAGTGGATTATGAGAAGAGGTGTTTCGACGTTTGGAGCATATTTCAGCGGGCTCTTTTCCCAATAGCCTTCGGTGTTGTTCCAAGGATCTCCACCTATTTGATCTGGGGCGAAGAATTAGCCAATATCTGTCGTTCCAAAAAAGCTCATCCAGTTAGATATCGAACGCTGGGTTACAGCTGCCTTAAACCGATTTGTATGCCCAACTATCCAGTTCGTCATGAAACCACCATAGGAACCACCAGTTACTCCAATCCTTTCTGGGTCTATAAAGTCAAACCTCTTTATCGCTTCGTCAACAACCTCCATCAAATCCAGATAATCCCTCTCTCCGTAGTGTTCCATTATATCGGCAAAATCCTCTCCATAACCGTCACTTCCCCTTGGGTTGGAGAATATCACAACAAAGCCCTTTGCAGCTAAAACATGAAATTCATGCATGAATGAGTAACCATAGGCAGTTTTAGGGCCTCCATGGATCTCAAGGACGGCAGGGTACTTCTTTCCTTTCTTAAACCCAACAGGTTTCATTATCCAGGCATCAATTTCCATGCCATCGGAGACTTTAACCCTAAAATGTTCTGGTTCTGAGAGGTTGTACTCCTCAATCCAATCATTAAAGGCTGTAACCTTCTTCTCATTACCATCTTTCAAAATATAGAGCTCCGTTGGGGTTTTAGCATCTTGGGCAATAAAGGCTATGTAATCACCGATGCCAAAGGTTTCCACACTCTTGTATCCTCTCACAACTCGTTCTATCTTCCCTTTCAAATTGACACGGAAGAGGTTTGCCCTTGGGCCGTCGGTCGCTATGTAATAGATCCACCCATCTTTGTAAATGAGTGGGTTTCTTGAAGGGCCTCTAACGTCGCAATTGAGGGAATTATACGCTGAGCGATCAAGTTTTGCTGTGAGCTTTTTTATTTTCTTAGTTTTTGAATCAAAGTGATAAATGTGCGTATTAGTTGCTCCTCCTCTCTCAAGAGTATTCATTCTTAGAATAAATGTTTCATCATCAAGAGGAACAAAATCGCCGATACGCCATTTAGACTCAGTGAGTTTTTTAATTTTCTTAGTTTTCACATTGATTACAAATAGATCGCTTATCCTTGGTTGTTTTTCTCTATCCTCCTGTGCCACAAAGTAGATCCGGGTTCCATCTCTACTCCACTTGAGTGTTTGCACATTAAGATTTCCCCCAGTGAGTTTCCTCTTCTTTCCACTTTCGACATCAACGAGATAAATGTGGCCCCTCCTTCCATAAACCCATCCTATCCCATTAAACCAAAAAGGAACTTCCTTAATTAAGTGCACATCTTCTCCTTTTTTCTTTCTCTCAGGCTCTACTTGAGTAATCACAGCAAGAGTTTTGCCATCTGGGGAGAATTCATAGTTGTTTATTCCAAATTTGAATCTCGTTAAGAGTTTAGCTTCTCCTCCTGCGGTGGGAATCAAATAAAGTTCGGCCTCTTTGCTCTCTTTTTCTCGTTTTGAAGTGAACGCTATTAACTTTCCATCAGGTGAAAAGCGAGGATTTGAGTCTTTAGGCCCAGAGGTAAACTGCACAGCTTTTCTTCCATCATAAAGGTAAATTCTTGAAAAATACTCATCCTTTTTCACATTTATTTCACTTACTGTAAATGCAACTTTCTTCTTGTATATATCAAGTCCACCCACAAGTTTAAAGTTAGCCAAATCTTTTGCATCAAGCTTCTTCATAAGATCACCGTACTAATTAGGACCTTTTCGTATAAAAGTTTAGCGTTTAAATTAGCATCTTAATGAAGTATAGGTTTTTAAAGATTCCAACTTTTTCATTTCTGGGGATGAGAAATGACTGTGAAAGTGAGATTTGACAAGGAAGTGAGAGAGTACGCCAAGAGCGAGGGTATTAAAGACTCAACTCTGAAGCTCACCGAAACAGCCCTTGCTGAATCTATTGAAGGATTCCACAGGAGAATAATAGTTCTTGCAAGCGATACAATGAAAAAGGCCACATTGGCTGGAATTCTTGGAGGGGCCTCTGCTAAAATAATCTCTTCAATTCTGGGGGAACTTGTGAAAAAAAAGCTTAGAGATGAAAGTGAAGATAAGGTGGAAATGTTATATGCCACCGATGCCCTTGGACCAGAGACTTTTGGGAGAATGAGATATGAAGAATTCAGAAAACACTTTGATATTCTGGCAGGGGACAATGTGAATGTAACTTCTGTAACATTCAAATATACTCGGGACATTCTGGGAAGAACTTACGATCTTCTTGTTCTTGACCTCAGCTACGATTTTTCTCCAAATGATCTTGGTAGAATAATTGAGACTGTGAGAGGAGGGGGATTAATTTTTGTTCTTGCGAACCCCTTTGAGAAATGGAAAAAGATGTGGACCGGTTTCCACAAAAGCCTCGTTACTCCTCCGTATACGATAGATGATGTAAAAAAGCGTTTTAACAGAAGACTAATCAGAAAACTCGAAGAGCAAGAGGGAGTCTACATCCTAGATGCAGATACACAAAAGATCGTAAAAGGGCCAGAAGAAGGAAAAAGCCAAGCAAAACTTCCTGAAAGAGAGAAAATTGAAATACCAGGAAAAATGAGGTTTCCAAGAGAACTTTATGAGCTTTGTCTCACAAATGGTCAAGTTGAGGTTCTTAAAAATCTCGAAAACCTCATAGAAAGAGACGGTATGATTGTCCTAACTGCAGATAGAGGGAGGGGAAAAAGTGTCAGCGTAGGCATAGGCTCTATTGGGTTGGCAGTTAAATCCAAGAAGAAGCGTGTTAGAATAGTAGTAACAGCCCCAGAACTTGAAAATGTTCAAAGTCTTTTCCGTTTTGCAAAAAAGAGTCTCCAAAAACTAGGCTATAAACCAAAAGTGATTGAGGAAAATAGTCTTATAAAAGAAATATACGCTAAGGGTATCGGATTGAGGTATTATCCTCCAACTCAAGGATACAATATGAACGCCGATGTTTACGTTATTGATGAGGCCGCTGGAATTCATGTCCCAATCCTCCATAAATACCTAAATAAGCCAAAAGTTATCTATTCATCAACAATACATGGATATGAAGGAGCCGGGAGAGGATTCTCTGTTAAATTTCTCAAGAAGGCGAGAAACAAGAGAGAATTTAAAGAAATTCATCTCTCAGTCCCAATCAGATATGAAAGCAACGACCCCATTGAGAGATGGCTCTTTGATGTTCTTCTCCTCGATGCAGAAGCAGTAGCGCTTACAGAAGAAGATTATGAGTTTATTAGAAAGAAAGAAGTCTACTTTGAAAAGCCAGACCTTGATGATTGGTTTGAAAATGATAGAGAAGATTTGAGACACTTTGTTGGTATCTATGTTCTTGCCCATTACAGAAATAAGCCAAGCGACGTTGCACTTTTGGCCGATGCTCCTCATCATGAAGCAAGGGTCCTTCGCTTGAAGAATGGAAAGATAGTATGTGCAGTACAGATCGCCAAAGAGGGAGGAATCCCAAAGAAGGACATAGATAAAATGGCTAAGGGATACAAACCGAGAGGCAACATAATACCAGACATGATGGTGAAGCACCACTATTCGAAGGAGTTTGCACGACTAAAAGGATACAGAGTTGTGAGAATAGCAACCCATCCAGATGCTATGGATATGGGGCTTGGAAGCAGAGCTCTCGAATTGTTAATATATGAAGCTGATAAGGAGAACTTTGACTGGGTAGGAAGTGGATTTGGAGCAAGTGAAGAGTTGATAAGATTCTGGATCAGAAATGGTTTTGCCCCTGTTCATTTAAGCCCTTCAAGAAATCCCGTAAGTGGGGAATACACAGCTATAGTGATAAAACCAATAAGTAAAAAAGCTCAAGAAATAGTCAAAAAAGCCAATGACGAGTTTAGAATACGATTTACAGAGTGGTTAGGGGACACGCACAAAGACCTGGAACCAGAAATAGCTAGGTGGTTGTTTGAGACTCCTTTTGGGGAGAGTGTTGACTATCCATTGAACATCACAGAGGTTCAGAAAAAGCGTCTTGAAATGTTTGTTGGGAAAGTTTTAACTTATGACACCGTTCTAGATGCAGTAAAGCCAATAGTTAAGCTTTATTTCCTTGATGGATGGATGAAACCATACCTCGATGAAAGACAAATACATCTACTCATTTACCGTGTTCTTCAATCCCACACGTGGGAAGAAACGGCCAAGCTTATCAACAGAAGCCCAATGTTCACGATGATTGAAGTTAGAGATATAATAAGGGGGCTCTGGTATTATTACAAGCACGTGATCAAATAGGCTCAAACATCTGTTTTTTCGTTTTGCTACTATTTTTATAATTTAATATAGAGCAGACCAGAACTCTTCCAATTGCTTTTTAACCCCTCGGAATTGGAGGATAATAGCATCAGATTACTTTTCTTTGGAAGTTCGTTGCCTCATGTTTCACCCATTCTTTTTTAACTTCAGGCTTCCTCTCCTTCTCCCAAAACCTTCTCAAACTCTCGAAACTAAACATCACACATCACCAATAATTAATAGAGTGGTCAAACTACAAGGGGATGATGGTCAAAAATGAACAAGCCTGGCAATAAAGCCATGAAAAAATAATAACAGGCTCAGTTTCGTCGATCTCGGGCATCAATACCCCAAAGGCCAATCTACATCATTGCCTAAGGGAGGATAGTACAGAATATTTAAAAACTCATCTTAGAGAACATTCAAATACTTATGCACCTGAAAACTCAATCCAACGTTTTCCCGCCCCATAATTTTAGCTGCAGTATTATATAGCCTCATCAACTGAGTTTGAGACATTTCAATGGGCTCTCTGGGTTGGATAACTATTGGGGCCTGCCCTTTTAGAAGTTTAGCATACCACTTAACATCTTCTTCCTTTGTATTTTGTGTAACCACAAGCTTTGCATAAGTTTTTACTCCAGATCGCTTAAGGATTCTAATGCTTTCTACCTCCTTGAGGACAAGATTTTTCCAGTCTTCTGTAGCTCTTGCAGTCGCATCCTTAATATCAACGCTTGCATAATCTACTAGATGAGCAATATCATTTATTCTCTCCGGTCTACTTCCGTTGGTCTCCAAGAAGTTCTTAAATCCCAATTCATGCATCTTCTTCATAAGCGTTGAAAGATTCCTTGTTTGTAAAGTTGGTTCCCCTCCAGTGTAACTTATAGAGTGTATATCACCAGTATCAAGGTGAAGGATGGCACTAACCACCTCCTCAAAATTTGCCGGATTTGGTTTATATTCAAATTTTCCAGTAAAAGGTTCTACCTCATAACGCCACTTTGGAACTTTAGAAGCTATTATGTAATTTGCAGAGTCGCACCACCAGCATTTAAGATCACAACCCGCAAATCTAACAAAAATTTGCCTCCTACCAAAGGCACTGCCTTCTACGCTTCCCCCTTCTCCTTGCCAGCTGTTGAAGATCTCTACCAGAAACATACACTCACCTTAGAGCTCAATTCCTTTTACCTTGTCACTTACATAACCTTCGAGTATTTCAATCTTGACATTTCTTTTTTCTCCAGTTAAATCGGCCATTAGTTCCACTCCTTTTGCGTAGTCCCAAAGTCTTCTCTTTGCATCTTCATCAATTGCCTCGCACATTATTATGATCTCCCTTGGGTCTTTCTTGCTTGCCATTTCCACAACTTTCAGGGCATCACTAACCGTAAAGAGACCCTTTTTCTTGAACAGCATTTCTACCACCTACATATATTTTGTTAAAATTGAAACAGCCTCATCCAAAACATGCCTATCTTCACTATCCACCACATTTTCAAGATAATAAAGACCTTTGATGTTAAGTATGATGTAAGCTTCATTTCGCTCCAGTCCCAATTCATGGGCTTCATAGTAAACTCTATGCTCTCCGAGAGCATCATTTAACATCTCAACGAAATAGTTTATCTCATCTGTTGTTAAATCTTCCCATCTGCTTTCCATTTCATCAAAATATTGCTCAAGAATTTTTAGTATATCAAGATCAACTTTTAATATTCCCTCAATATAGGGAAATTCTCCAATTCTAAAGACTTTGATGCCTTCATCATCTCTAATTCCAATGTAATCCCATAACAAAACGCCTTCTATAACATTGACACCATATTTGCTCGCAAGATATGTAAATCTCTCCATGGCTTCCTCCATATCCGCTACAAACTCCTCTTCGTCATTAAAGATTACAATCTTACTCACCGTACCGGCCATAAATTCCCCCACCTTGAAACTCATCAAGTTCTAATAGTTAATAAATGATTTGGTGTTTTCACATAGCTCCTCACCATAAAGGGCTAACCTTTCAAGTAATAACACAGAATATCTGAGACCTCTGCGAAAGTTTTTAAACTGTAACTTAAAAACTAATAACCGGTGGTTATACATGGTAATTATTCCTCAACCTATTGACCCCAAAGAAATCAAGAGATTTCGAAAAGAATTAGGAATAACGCAAGAAGAGCTTGCCCAAAGAGCGGGGGTCACCCAAGCATATATAGCAAAACTGGAGACTGGAAAGGTTGATCCGAGGTTATCAACTTTTAATCGAATTCTGCAAGCCTTAAAAGAGTGTAAAAAAAGCCGTTTTACAGCAAAAGAACTCATGTCTTCTCCTATAATAGGGGTTAAACCATACGAAACTGTTGAATATGTTGTTAAACTTATGAATGAATACAACATATCTCAAGTGCCCGTGATTGCTGGAAACAAGGTGGTGGGCTCTATAACAGAAAAGACACTTGTGCGAAAAAGTTTTGAGTATGAAGACTTGCTCTCCAAAAAGGTTATGGAAATCATGGACGGACCGTTTCCTATAGTGAATGAATATGAGAGTATAGAAGTCGTGAAGTACTTACTGGAGGAACATCCAGCAATTATAGTGCAAAATAGAGAGGGGAAACCAGAAGGGATAATAACTCGATCGGATCTATTCAAGATAAAGTAAAAACTAAGGAGACAACGGCACAAGTGTGTATTCAAACAGAAGACTGTTGGTTGTGGCATTGTAGACTTCCACGGTGTAGTGGACAACATATGCATTTTCTGGGAATGGATATCCCAAGTCGGAAGCTTTGAATGCACCTTTTTCTTTATACTTTTTATTCTCGTTCTCGTTTAATATCACTATTTTAACATATTCTTCGACCCTATACTCGGCCTCTGGAATGATGTCTGGATCTCCCCAAGAGACAAGTGAAGTCTCATTGTACCCGAAGAAGCCTTTGCTAATATTATTAGTATACCAAATAAAATGACTTGCCATCCAGGCTCCTTCTGGAATGTTAAAGCCAAACGGTAAATCCCAGTCCTTTGACCATTTGACAATTAACCAAGTACTTTCTGGCATTAGGGTTGATTCCAAATACCCCTCTTCCCAACCCACGTAGATTCTGGCCTTAGAAAGCATTTCTTCTGGGATTGCTGTGGTGTATTGAATAGACATTCCAATTAAAAATCCCAGTATTAAGAATACAACTATTCTCCTCATTTTATCACCCCAATAAATTTCAGTATATGATAATTTGAGCTAAACTATTTAAGAATTTTCAAAACTTACTTTTTTACAAAGAGTACTGAAACTAAAGACTTAAGAACTCCTTCTCAAATAATGTAAAGAAAAGATCAACCGTACATAACTTCATGTGCGGCCATTTGCTGTGCCAGCTTTTCCTCTGATCCAAGAACCTTCTCAACTCCCTTTAGAAAGTCTTCTTGTGTCACATATTCCCTTCTAGATCTAATTGCAAACATTCCTGCTTCTGTAACAATGGCCTTTAGATCGGCACCACTGGCCCCCTCTGTCATCTCAGCTATTACTTTCAGATCAACCTTTTTGAGATTCATCTTCCTCGTATGTACCTTAAGAATTTCAAGTCTTCCACGGAAGTCTGGTAATGGAACTTCTATCAATCTATCAAATCTTCCAGGCCTTAGTAATGCAGGATCTAGGATATCGGGCCTATTAGTTGCCGCAATTATCTTTACCTCACCCATTGGATCAAACCCATCTAACTCGGCCAATAATTGCATCAATGTTCTGTTAACTTCCCTTTCTCCACCAGTTGTTTCATCAAGTCTTTTGGCACCTATTGCATCTATTTCGTCAATGAAAACTATTGATGGAGCCTTTTCTCTCGCAAGCTCAAAGAGTTCGCTTACTAATCTCGCTCCTTCCCCTATATACTTCCTCACAAGTTCACTTCCAATAACTCTTATAAAGGTCGCATTAACTTCATGAGCTAGGGCTTTAGCCATTAAAGTCTTTCCACAACCCGGTGGCCCATACAGTAAGACACCCCTTGGAGGCTCGATTCCTACCTTCTCAAAAAGCTCCGGATGTTTCAGAGGTAATTCAACAGCTTCTCTAAGCTCTACTAATTGCTTCTTTAAACCACCAATGTCCTTGTATGTCACCGTGGGCCTTTCAATAACTTCAAATCCTAGGACAGATGGATCTTTCTGGGATGGTAAGAGCTCTATTACTGCCATTGTTCTTTGATCCAAAGCAACTCTTGAACCAGGCCTGAGATTTTCTCTCTCTATCCAAGGAGCAATTCTCACAACAAATCTTGGCCCATTGTAGTTTTGGACAATTGCTCTATCTTCATCCAAGAGTTCAATTAGAGTTCCAGCAAATGCCGGTGGCTGTCTGAGTCTTGACATCTCCATCCTCAAGCGAGAGAGTTCTCTCTCGAGCCTTTCTTTATCTGCTTCAAGTGTTCTCACTTGGAGTTCAAGTTGCCTTATTCTACGTTTGAGATAGTAAACGTAATCGTCATATTCTTCTTCATGACTTTTGACATTGACATCTTTAACATCACTCATAATTTCCCCCTCCTACAATTTAATTATGTAGAAGAACCTTATTAATCTACTCATTCACTCTCCCCAAAAGTAACTGAGTGAGAGCTTTATAAACTTTTGGATTATAAAGGAACTTCCAATAAATATTCCACCTTTTTTTATTTAATACGTTGCTAAATAAACCATTTTTAATTAAATCTAAAGAAAAGCCCAGAATAATTTGCTGTGCTCCTTCGAAAGATTTAAGTAATGTTTTGTTAGTATTAAATTTTGAATATTATGGAGGTGGAGCAGAATGGTAAGAATTAGATTTTTAGGGCACGCTGCTTTTGAAATAGAAGGTGAAGGAAAGAAGATACTCATTGACCCATTTTTGAGTGGAAACCCTACCGCAGCTGCAAAACCAGAGGATTTTGAGAGAATAGATTTAATTCTCGTAACCCATGCTCACGGAGATCATATAGGAGATAGTGTAAAAATTGCTCAAAGAACTGGAGCAAAGATAGTAGCGATGTATGATATAGCCAGCTATCTCGTGGAAGAAAACCAAGGGATAACTACAGTAGGGATGAACTATGGTCCCACCGAAGTTGATGGTGTTAAACTAGTCCAAGTGCCAGCTTGGCATTCAAGTAGTGCTGGAGGATACAGCATAGGTAATGCATGTGGATACATCATGGAATTTGAGGGAATAAAAATATATCATGCCGGGGATACTTACGTGTTTAAAGACATGGAACTCTTTGCAGAACTTTACGGAATAGATGTAGCATTGCTTCCAATAGGAGGCCACTTCACAATGGGACCGAAGGAAGCTACAAAAGCTGTTGAATTCCTTAGGCCGAAATACGTTATTCCAATGCACTATGGAACATTTCCACCAATAGCCAAGAACCCCGAAGAGTTTAAAGCACTTGTTGGAGACAAGGCAGAAGTCATTATATTGAAACCTGGAGAGGTTTTTGAGCTTTGAAAAAGCTTTTAAACTTTCTTCTTTAGCTTCTATGTGGTGACCGGATTGAAGACAAGATTCACAGTAACAACACTAATTATAGCATTGATTATAGGGTCATTTATGAGTATCTTAGTATATGCACAAGAAGAAAGTACCAATAGGCCAGAATACGACCTAATAATTGTTAGAAATGATGATCTGATTGATTATATTACAGTTCAGCCCTATGCACGACTTCTTGATATTCCTGTCCTTCCTGTTAACCCCCAAGGATTAGATGAAAAAACTTGGGCCCAATTGTATTCTTATGTCCAGCTGGGATGGAAGAAAATACTGATAGTTGGAAATTCAAATGCTGTAAGTAAGGAAGTTGAAGATGAGCTCCTTAAAATGGGTTATAGCGTTACCAGAATAGGTGGTGATGTTAGAACAGAAACTGCAGAAAAATTAGCGATTCATTTTTACCCAACTGGCTCAAAGACAGTTGTAATAGCAAGTGCTCTAGATTACGGATCGGCCTTAGCAGCATCAAAATTTGCCATGGAGTATGAGCTTCCAATGTTACTAACACTCGAAAATGACTTATCTGAGCACGCAATTGCAGGGTTATCGAGTTTAAATCCAGATCTTGTAATAATCGTCGGCACTGGAATAAACGAGACAATAGAAACAAAACTCCACAGTATGGGGTATCAAACCTACTGGCTGGGTAGAACGGTTGAAAAACCACCTGTTTCGCCCCCTAAAGAACCCTCACCATATACATATTCATTTATCGGTGCAGTATTGGCTTTAGCCATCACCGTACCTGTTGTGCTCTATTGGGCAAAGAAGAGATGGTATTCCAACAAAATACCAGTAGAAGTACTTACAGAAAAAGAAAGAATCGTGGTAAAAGCACTAATAGACCAAGGGGGCAAAGTAAAACAAGAGGATCTTCCTGAACTTACGGGGTACTCTAGGCCCACTGTTAGTAGAATAATTCAAGAGCTAGAAAAGAAGCAGTTAGTTGAAAGAGAAAAAGTGGGCAAGACTTTTATCGTCAAACTTGTCAAGGAGATAGACTTGAAAGAATGACCAAAGATCCCTTACATTTCTTTTAAAACTCTGGCCTCATCGATAGAAGAAAATCGAAACCAATTTCATCCTTTTTTAAATTTAAAGAGAAAAGAAATCATGCCTTTTTAAAAAGATGGCCATGCGCTCTATTTACATGTCTTGTGTAATCCTTGCTCTTTTTAAATACCCTTCCACATCTGGGACATTTAAAAACTATCTCTTTGTCCCTATTCATAAGTTTAATTGCCTTTAACACTGCCATCTCCCTCCACCCCCGTGGAATAATCCCAACACTGAATTTTTAAGTTTTGCTCTTTCACACCCATATTCGATTTCCTTTCACTTTAATATACCCCATTTTCTGAAGCTCTTTCAAAAAGTCCTCCAGCGCTCCCTCATCAAAATAGATACTTATTTTCTCTCGTTTTCCTTCAATGCTTATTGGTTCGTGTTCTAAAAGGGCCTCTATAAGGTCAATCTTTGTAGTTTTCTCCTCGGCCAATGAGAGAATCATTTGAGCAAGCACTGCTTTTCCAATACCAACAAACATTGCCTCAATAAGAGACTCTCCGGTGACATATTCCTCTGCAATTTCCAAAGCCTTTTTTATTAGTTCTTCTTCAATCTCTAGAATTTCTACAAAATACTTTCTCACAAAAGAGAGTTCTGTTGTAAGGGTTGCATCTAGTTTCCCTTCTACTTCTTCAAGCACATTTTCAAGATCATCTATGTTAAACTTAAGCTCAATTTCTAATTCTTCCAGTCGTGGCTTAGCAAGCAATTTGAGTTTTTCTTCACCAGCAACGTAACCTCCTTCTATTAAAGCTGCTATCAAAGTGACTTTAGCAATATCCACCTCATCAAAAAGATCTTCAAACTCTCTTTCTTCTTCCACTTTCCAATTGGACATTAAAACGTTAAATGCAACTTGTATTTCATCTAACGTGTCATCAATAACAGGTGTTATTCCTTTAGATCTCTTGATCAACTCTCCAAATTTACCTCTAATAACCATAAAATGATTAAGCTCCCAACTAAGCTTCTCCTGAGTTTTATTCATTACCCCTTCTTTACTAAGTTCTTTTGATAGGGATATCATATCTTCTTTACTCAATACTTCTAATCTCATGATCATCCCTCATTAAACACAAAAAGTCTCTTCAGTTATAAACCTTGACCATGTCTAGAGTCTCTCACTCAGGTGTGAGGAGAAGAGACTTTTTCTTCAGATATGGTAAGAAGAAGTTTTTTTAGAGGTTTGTTTTTCAACAATGTCACAACTTCATTTATCTCACTTGGGCGGACTGAGTCTCTGTTTAAATATAGATAAAGAGCATATGCCATCACTTTGGGATCCCCTTCATTCAGTTCTGTTATGGCATCCGCCACTTCACCTTGTAACAACCTATTTGCAATTTCTTTCAATTTTTCATGATCTTCCTCTTTCAATGCTTCTTTTAGTGGGATATAAAACCGATTTAATGCCAAACGAGCCATTCTTTCTTTCTTTTCAAGATAATTTATAGGGTTCTCTGGTTCACTCTGTTTGGAAAGAAAGAAGTAGTAAAGAAATGGAATTATTATAAAAGCCATCATAGCCCCAATATATGGAGTCAAAGAAAAGGGCAATATTTCAGAATATTTATATTTTAAGTAAAGAAGTAATGTCAGTCCCATGAAACCCCAAATTACGAAAAACATGATATATAACTCGCCTGTTTTTGTTCGTCTTTGGAGAATTTGATATTTTGAAGTGGCTCCTACTCTATCAAGAAACTTTAATCTCTCCTCTATCAGCTCTATCTCAGCTTCAAGTCGCTTAATTCTAGTCTCGATTTCCTCCAAGACTTCTTTCATAGCAACTCCACCAAAATGTTTGTTATTTTTTCACTAACTACTTCCAATATCTCCTCTCCTTTTTCCGCAGTAGCGTTATGGGGATTATCATTTACCCCATTTGGAAAGATATCAAGTCCAATGTCCTTTTTGATTATCCTGACGGGTCGGGTTCTTCTCTCCCCTATGGCTTTTTCCATTTTTACAAGTTCTGGATTTATTGCAAGAATTACGGAGGTTTCATCTTCACCTGCATGCCCCTGAGAGGAACATATCCTCGATATCTCCTCTTTGAAATCCATCCACCAGTTTATTAGTACGACTTCCACATCATATTTTTCGACAACTTCTTCAGCAGCTCCAATAAGGGGGTATATGTTTCCCCCATGGCCATTTAAGATTATAACTTTCTCAAAGCCTTCTTTAGCAAATTCCTCTAGAATTTCCTGCACGTACTTTTGGAATGTCCCAGATTTTACATTTATTGTCCCCGGGTACACATTCAAAACAAAACTATGTCCATACCAAATGGGAGGAGCAATGAGTATATCAATCCCCCTATCCTTTAGTTTTTCTTCAACTCTTCTTGATATCTCAAGAGGTGCAAAAACGTCCGTACCCAAAGGTAAGTGTTTTCCATGAGCTTCCACACTGCCCACAGGAAGTATGAGGCCTTTTACCCGCGTCTTTATTTTTTCAAAATCTTCCCAAGTGAGTTCTTCCATTTTCATTGGAATCACTATCATTTACTCAAAAGAACTTCCTCATAAGCTTTTTCTATTTTAAGAACCACTTTATCCCATGAGTACTTTTCCTCTACGGCCCTTCTTCCATTACTTCCATACCATTCTCTAAGTTTTTGATCAGTTAAGATTCGTTGGATGGCATTTCTAAGAGCAAGTTCATTTCCAGGCGGTACAAGTATCCCTGCTTCATTTTCTTTCACAATCTCCGGGATTCCACCAACACTGGTAGCTACCACTGGAACTCCTGCAGCCATTGCCTCAAGAACAACTATTCCAAATGCCTCTGCTGTGACCGAAGGTAAGACAAAAACATCTGCGATTCCAAAGAGTTCTGGAAGTTTATTATCTTCCACATACCCCATGAAAACAACTTTTTCGTCAATTCCAAGGAATTTTGCCTGTAATTTAAGGAAAGGGAGCATTTCCCCATTTCCAACCATTACTAAGGTTGCATCCTCTATTTTAGAAAACGCATTCAAAAGAACATGCGGGCCTTTTCGGTAAGCCATTCTACTAACGTATAAGACAACCTTCCCCTCAATCCCAAGTCTGGACTTTAACTCTTCTTTATTCCTCAGAGGGGTAAATCGCTTGTCATCAACACCATTTGGGATAATGGATATTGGTGAATCAGTAAAATGCTCAACAAATGCCCTAGCTGCTTTACTAACTGCAATTATCCTATGCGGATATTTCAGGTAGGATGTAAATACTGGAATTGTCAATCCTAGAGCTTCCCAAAGGCGTGAATCATGGGCAAAAGATATGCTATGGGTTGTAAGTAACGTTGCTTTATTCATTATTCTTCCTGCTTTGGCAGCTTTCAATGCAAGGGGAGTAAATGCATGATGAGAGTGAATAACATCAAAATCATGTAGGAACTCATTAAGTTCTTCAGAGGATTTAAGACCATAGCTTAAATTAATATCAAGAACTGGTGAAACTACCCCTGGAATCTTTATCAAATCAATGCCTTTTTCAGCTAATTCACTTTCTTTCCCTGTTTCCCAGTTATTAGTCACTATAGCAACTTCATGACCTCTTTCCTTTAATTTCAAGGCTAAGTTATGCATGTGAGATGCTACTCCCCCTATTTTTGGATAGTACCAATCACTAACCAGTGCTATCTTCATGATGACCACCTAAGAGTCTGTAAAACACAAAAGCACCTGCAATTGAGTACATGTACTGAAAGATGAATTTATACAGAAACGCAGTAAGGGCTGCTTTTGTGGATGAACCGATCCCTACAAGAATGCCAAATTCATTTGCACCTATTCCCGATGGAATTCCACTTAAAGATGCAAAAATAACACTCATTAAAAATGCATAAAGGGCCTGTTTAAAAGAAATTTCAAGAGAGAATGCCTTTCCTACTAACACCAACCCCAAAATCTGAATAAATATCACCACAAGAGAGATTGAGAACACTGATAAAAATCCAGATTTATTTTTCCGAGCAATGTTCCATCCTGCGTATCCCCTGTTCCACCAATCCCTTAGCTTTTCAGGAATCTTTTTTGCACCGAGAGTTTCCCAAAATCTGAAAAAAGCTAACGCTGTTTTGTGAAAAACCTTATCATACAAGAAGGCAAGTAAAATTAGAGCTATCCCAATAAGACCCAGTTTTGTAAACCCCAAAAAGATGAATCCAAATGAGAGTATAATCACAATTTCCATTGCCATCCCGAAGGCAAGAGATGACAAAGCTGCAAAATAATCTCCCCCAACCAGTTTAACTTTTACTATATGGCTTACGGTGGGAGGTAGAATCGCCATAAGATAGTACCCGCTAACAAAAGCTTGGATTGTCCGTTTAAAACTCGTTTTTTGAACCCTTCTTAAAACAAGATACCACCTAGTAGCTGCGAAAAAAAGGGTAAGGAATGACAAAAGGATTGCAAGGAATAGGTATTCATAATTAGCTTCTTTCAGAGCAATTGAGAGCTCATTGAAATCAATACTTTTATATAAATATGCTAAAGAGATTAAAAAAGCTACAGCACTAAATAGCATCCTTAAAACTTTCTTTTTCACTTTAAACACCTATTATAACCTTTAAGGCGTGTACAAGCAGAAATAACACCATTGCACTATCCCAAATTCTATAACTTATCCTTCTATTTCGTGTTGCAACTCCTAAAATACCCACTATCCCAAAAGGAGAGTATAATAAATTCAACAGGAGAGTCAGAGAGAGCAGAGAAAGAATATTAATCAGAGCCTCTGAAGTGCTTTTCCCGATTATTATCGGCGTTGTTTTTAAATTGGCCTTTTGATCACTTTCATAATCTTCTAAATGATTCCTAAGTTCCATAGCAACAGAGTATACAAAGAGGGATAATGCAATGAATATTTCAGTGTCACTAAGCACTCCATCAAAATAACCACCATAAATGAAGGGAAGCGCTCCAAAGAAAAGGCCGTGAGAGAATACATCTGCTATGGGTATACTCTTCAGCCTTGGTGGAGCTGAATAGATGGTAGCCAAAAAACTCATCGTAATATAAATAACAAAAGCAGGCTTCGAGATGAAATATGCTAATATACCTCCAAGAAGTATTGTAGTTAGAGATGTGAAAAGAGCAACTTTAAAACTTAATTCCCCACTTGCAACAGGGTTTTTATGCTTTTTCCGAGGGTTTAATAAGTCAGTATCAACATCAAAGCAGTTATTTATAGCGAAGGCATAACCAACATACAATATGAGTGAAATCGCCAATAAGAGGGCTTCAAAAACCTCAGGATTATTTTTGAAACTTATAACCATTCCAAGAAGCCCCATACCAATAAATGATCTTCCATCAATTATCCTTGTATTCTTAGCTATAACTCGTAACATTGAAATCCCTCCACTAAAAGGTCTCAGGAAAAATATTTATAAACCTTTTCACAGAACTGTGAAGAGGTATGAAAAAAATACTTCATAGTGATTAAAATGGAAGAGGTGCTCGAACTGTTCACAAAGAAAATCAAAAATTTTGAATTAACACATTCTGAAATTAAAATATACTCTCTCCTTCTAAAAGAAGAGTTGACCCCAAGACAAATAGCAAAAAAAGTTGGTTTGTCTGAAAGAATAGTCCGGGAAAAATTAAAACACCTCCTCGAATTGGGATTGATTGAACGGAACCTAATAAAACAAGGATGGTTGGGTTATATTTACCGAGCTAAAAATCCAAAAGAAGCCCTAAAATCAGTATTTTCCAAAATGGAGGAGCTTTTAGGACTTTTAGAAGAAGAATACAAAAAATACTCTAAGAACCACCTTTTCCCTCAAGGAGGTCTCTAACATATTTGGGCATTTGGAACAAGGTTTCGTGTCTCTCTGGATCATAGTATTCTAAATCAAGAGTTTTTGCCCTGTCAAGGTCTACTTTCATGAAATCAATATCTCCTTTTACTCCAACTAAAAAGCTCCATGGTGATGCATAGCCAATTACTGGGAAGGTAAAGTAGTATACTTTGTCAAACGCTTTTTTCATGTTTTTGTAAGCCCCCAAGACCTCATCTGTAAAGAGATAAACACTACCTGATTGGGTGATATACAGCCCCTTCTCATCTAGAGCATCGTATGCATTTTTGTAAAATTCTTCACTGAATAGGAGTTTTGCTGGGCCAACTGGATCTGTAGAGTCAACAATTATAACGTCGAAGTGCTCTTTATGTGATTTCATGTATTCCACACCATCACCAATTATTAATTTTGCTTTAGGTTCCTCCCCTCTTATCAGTCTTTCCAACAGGCCCCCATCTATTTTCAAGTACTCTCGAGATACCTCAACTACCTTCTCATCTATCTCCACCATGATAGCATTTTCAACACTCTCATGTTTCAGGACTTCTCTCAGGGTACCTCCATCCCCTCCTCCAATCACAAGAACTTTTCTGGGATTCGGATGAGATAACATTACAGGATGAACTAGGGGTTCATGATAACTCCTTTCTCCTTTCTCAACTAATTGGACTGTACCATCAATAACAAACAACTTTCCAAACCCTTCAGTCTCATAAAGTTCAATCTTCTGATAATTGCTTTGAACCTCAAGGATTTTCGAAGTGATTTTAAATCCCACGCCGTAACCTCTCGGATACCACTCAACAAACTCCATTATTTCGCCACCTCGATGAAAGCTTCGACAATATCTTTTAAACTTTTGCTTTTATAACGAATTTCAACCCTCTAATAATTATAAAGGGGGGATTTATCCCTTAAACAAAAGCCCCCTATCCAGTTTTACCAGAGTTGGTCTTTTACATTTTAACTCCCTGATTATATACTCGCTTGCCTTAAGAGGCATGGTATGATCTCCACATGTATAAACATCAACGGCAGCATAGCCGTGTTCGGGCCATGTGTGAATTGCAATGTGACTCTCAGAAACGACAACAACACCAGAAACACCTTGTGGTGAAAACTTATGGAAACGCTTATCTATAACAGTGGCATTAGCTACTTCTGCGGCTTCAGTAAGGATTTCCTCTATCCTTTCTATATCGTCTAATATTTGAGGATCGCATTCGTAAAGATCTAAAACTACATGCATTCCTATTGGGTTGTCCACAACTACTTGAACCATCAACGTCACCCCCTTCCATACACCACACCTCCTTATTTCTTTAAAGTTGAAAATGAAAAGTTCAATAAGGCAACATAACAACCGCAGCAATTGCAGCGACAGGCCTATCTTTAACCGTTATCTCAGCAACTGCGGCTTTAAACTCTTTAAGCTTCCAGCCTCTGACCTTAAAGCCTTCTTCAACCATTTTATGAACCATCTTTTCAGCCTCTTCTTTTGTGCAATAGCCACTGTACTCATATATAAGGCCACCTTCATTTCCTTCGCTTATTCCAACGCCCAAAGCAGCGGTGATTGTTGATCCTGGTTCATCGCTCTCTATATGAGCATAGACTGTGGGAAGGAGCATGCCTACTGGAATATTCTTTGGAAGTTCATCTATCCACTCTATATATGCAGGGATAACACTGCTGAGCTTTACCAAATTGACATTTCCAATCCCCATTTTAAGTAAAGCATTGTCAAAAGCATTTAATTTTGTACTTCCCTCAGCACTTGCAGCAAGCAAAATGGCTTTTTTAGGGGTTGTCCAACTCATTTCTGCCTACCTCCTTTTTATTCGGATATTATCTAATTAATCTTGATTTTGAGATTATTTGATCAAGAATTTCGCCATCAATTTGAGGTTACCAACATATTTGCTTATAAGCCTTTCGCTTTCACTTGAAAAATAAATACAAGCATTTTACACCGATAAAAAAAGTGACAAACATTTAAAATATTATTAATCAGAGGAAATTAACTCAAGAATTGTTTTTTGATATAAATCTTCCAATACTTGTAGAGATAAACATTCCCAATATGCTAGCCAACGAGGCCAGAGCATAGAGATGTTCGCTCAAGACTCCATATTCGTATCCTATTTCACCCACAAGAAGGCCAAGAACACCAAAGCTTGCTACTCCACTTGCTCTAACAATAGTTTTCCGAGGATCCTTACCCCAAGTAAAGCCCATTGTAAGTAGGATTCTAAGAATATACACAAGAATGAAGAAGTAAACAACCTCCATTGAGAACTCAGTTTCAAAGTTAATACCACGCCAAGCGAAGAATATAGGGGCAAAGATGCCATAAGTAACTCCTGAGATTATTGTGTGAACTCTTCTGTATTGTTTAGTACCTATCAAGTCACTGTGGAGCAAGAGACCTACTACAAACGCACCAATACTAAAGTGAAGACCTATCATTTCACTTAAAAGAGCTATTGAAGTTGATAGAACCATCACTAATCCAAAGACTGCTTCATCACTTTTTAGGCTTCTAAGCCCTTTAATAATTAATGCCTTATGCTTTACGTTGAGGAGATAATTTATTCCAAACAAAGTCCCCAAAAATATCCCATCTTTTACAAGTTCCATTATCAGGCCTATGTAACTCAAATGAGAAACCTCAAAGTTAACTAGGATATATAAGCTGACAATGGCACCAATCTCGCTTATTACTGCATAAGAAAGAGCAACATGGAGAAAATCATCTCCAAAGAATCTTGAGAGCCGTAAAACTATGGGAGCTGAGGCCACTGATAATATAGCTCCTACAATAATGTTTTCATGGGAGAGAGTGTAATTTGTAAAAGGCAACGTGACAAAGGTCATAAGAGCATAAGTAAGGATGTAAAGAGGAATACTTTTCTTCCCACCAATGTGGACTTCCTCTGGAGTAAGTTCAAGACCTGCATACATCATGAGAAAAAATATGCCAAACTCTGCAAGAAGATTTAGCTCTTCCTTGGGCATGGAAGTAAGAACTATTCCCAAGAATAAACCAGCAGAAATCTCTCCAAGGAACCCAGGATAACCAATACGTTCAAAAATCTCAGCCAAAATCCGTGCAAGCGCAATTATGATAAATACATACCCAATTACTCCGTATGGCCCCAATGTTGCACCTCCCAAAGGTATGTTGTATGTCTAATTAAAAAAGTTTCTGAAACGGCAGAAGCTTTTTATTTTAGTAACTCCTTAATTTTTTTATGCGACACTACGAAATTTTAAAAATAGTCGAAAATGGAAAGATTAAGATTCCTCTAGAATGGGCCTACGAAGTTGGACTTATAAAGGATGCCTATTTTCTAGTAGAAATTGACACTGATTTGAATGAGATTCATTTAGAAAGAATAGCTTTACCCGGAAAGCAACTTATGGAAATTGAACTTGTAGTAAAAGATAAACCAGGTGTTTTAGCCAAAATAACGGGGCTATTAGGAAAACACCGAATTAATATTCTTTTTAGCGAAGCAGAAGAAATGGAAGGGATAGGCCTAGGAGCGATCGTAGCAGTTGTTGATATAAGTGAAATAGACACGAACTTGGAGGAACTCTTAAAAGAGCTTAAAGAAATAGAGGAAGTGATGGAAGTCTCAATAAATAGAATTGAATAAGATAAACAACAAAAACGCTCCTAAAAAGAGCATGTATACGTTTATTTCCCTTCCAAGTTCAGAGACGGTATCTGGGAAAAGAGGGGATAGCTGGAACTCAAAGAGGCCAAGTTTTTTGAGTACGTAAAACAACCCAAAACCAATAAAAATAAATGACAGGTCCCTTACCAACTGTAAGTGTGGATAAAAATATATTCCAGTAATTAACGTAAGCAAACCAACAGATAGAGACACCATCTCTTTTTTAAATGTAAATGGGACCCTTTCTCCTCTTTTTAGAAGATAATAATTGAGTTTTATAAATGAGGTTAATGTACCAATTCCACCCGCATAAAACACATACTTCAGAAGACCATTAATTTCTTTAACTAGCATGAATTTCCCAAATGCTCCTACGAAAGGACTAATGCCTCCAATAGCAAGGCTCAATAGGACGATTGCAACCATCAAAAACTTACTATGCCGATAGGATAACTTTTCTAAATCTCTAGTGCCATAATGCTCAGCTATAGTCCCCACACTCAAGAAGAGCCCTCCTTTAAAGAGAGAGTGGGCCATAGCATAATAAGCAGCAGCTAGAGGATTTAATAGACCTATACCCAGCAGAACGTAACCCATTTGAGAAACTGTATGGTATGCTAAAAGTCTTTCAGAGTTTTTCTGGATTAATGCCATTGCTATGCCAAAAAACATTGAAAGGAATGCAGTGGTAATGAGAATACTTTGCATCAAAGTACTAATAGGAAATGTTAATATGAGGAGAATCATTCCATATGTAGGAGCTTTAACAACCAAACCCGAGAGGAGAGCACTTATTGGAGCATCTGCTTTAGAGTGAGCATCTGGAAGCCAGAAGTGAAGAGGAAATACACCAATCTTTAAAATAAGCGATGAAAATGCCAAGACTAACGCCACGTTTATCTCCTTAGAAAAAACTAAATTTTCCTTTATTAAAAAAAGATTTAGGTAGCCTGTTTTCAGATAGATTATTCCAATTGCCAAGATAAATATGTAAGAAGCCAGTAGCGAAAAAAGAGCATATTTGAAGGCTGCTTTTTTAGCGCCTTTCTCCTTAGAAATTGCCACCAAAGCAAAGCTGGAAACAGAAGCTATCTCCATGTAAATATAATAATTAAAAAGATCTCTACTTATAAAAGCTCCCAAAAGTCCAGCGTGAAGGAGAAGAAGAACCACATAAACCTTATTCTCACTTTTTTTCGGATAGTAATCGCCGTAAACATAGAACGCTACAAAAGTGAAGAGGAGTAGTTCAGCGGCTAAAAATGGAAGATTATATGAGTCTATAATAACCTCAATTCCCGAAATTCTTTCCCATCCTCCAACAACTTCACCGAGAGGCAACTTTTGAATTATAGAAGAAATAAAAAGCCAAGGAGAAAAAGCTCCAATTAAGAACAAATACTTAGAAAGCTTTTGTTTTCCTAATGCTGGTAAGAGGGAAATAATAAATGCAAAAAGTAAAGGACTGGCTACAAGTAGCGGAATCATTCTTCTTCCCTCCTAATCTTTAGAACTAATGCCAGAGCAAGGGAAGTAATAGCAACATCGACTACAAGGGTCGTGAGCATTAGGGTTGCTGGCAATGGATCTACAACAGTACTCCTTGGAAGTATCGGAACATCTCCCCCCTCTATATAACCGGTGCCAATAAAAAATAATACAAGGCCAATAGACACCAAGTTTATAGAAAGAACCAATTTGATTAGATTTTCTTTTGTCATGAGAGCATACATGCCAATGAGCATAATTATAATCCCAGTGAATTCTGCACTAATCATGTTCTACCCACCTCAACAAGATATAAAACATAAATGTAAAAGCAGCACCCACCTTCAAAGCTACGCCTATATTAAACAAAGGAACAATACCTCCGCTTAAAAGTGATCCAAATGAGCCTCCTCTCAGAAAATTGAAGAAAAATCCCCCAAAAAGCAAACTAATAATCCCTAAAGAGACTAAAAATACTCCAGAAACCCCCTCAATAAGTTGAACTTCCCAAAATTTGAAAGTTTTTCTTACCTTTTTATATCCATGTGAAGTTATCAAAAGAATAATACTAACTGCAAGGATGACTCCAGCTTGAAAACCTCCACCTGGGCTTAAATGACCATACATCATCAAGTAAGTAGAATAAACCACCAGAAATGGACTCACAAGTTTTGTTGTTGTTCTCACTATTAGACTCATCTTCACTTCTTCTTCCCTCCCAAAAGCAAATAAAAGCCAGCGATTGCAGTGAACAACAAAGTAGCCTCTCCCAAACTATCATAAACCCTCCAATCGGCCAAAATTGCAGTAACCAAGTTTGGGACTCCTACCTCTTCCCAGTGAGTAATGTAATACTCGTAACTTCCCCCTTCAACCCGAGAATAATCTAAGGAAGTAAAAATGACTAACAAACCAAAGGTTATTAAAAATGCTATTATCCTCTTCATTTCTCTACCTCCCTAATGGTGAAAAGAAAAGCCCCAATAATAATTGCTCCAACTACAATAGCAGACAACGCAACATCCGGAGCTTTTAACAATACAAGTACCAGCACAAAAGTTAGACTTAGGAAAGCATATTTAACCACAGCATTAACTAAGTTCTTTTCTTCAACCACAGCTATTGAGAGAAGTATCATAATTATAAATAAAATTTCAAGGATTATCCCATGCATACATATCCACCACGACTTCTGGTTTTATCCCATATTTGTAAGCCCCTCTAGCAATTGCATGAGAAACCATGGGGTTTATTAGGGCTATTAAAAACGCCAGCACGAGAAATTTTAGCTTGATCAATAAGGAAGCTTCCGAAGCAATAGCCAAAGCCATTAGTATGGTCATCGCTCCACCGGTATCGCATTTCGTTGCTGCATGAAGCCTTGTATACACATCGGGAAAGCGGAGAATCCCAAGCGTTCCAAATATCATTATCGATTCCCCAAGGAGAAGGAGAAAATACTCTATCATCCCGCCCCCTCCATGTATTTTGCCAGTATTAACCCTCCTACCGCATTTACCATCAAAAGCACTATCGCAAGATCAAGGAAAAAGTACTCTTCCATTATAAATCCAAAAATTGCTAAAATTACGACAAGTTTCGTGGTCACTGTATTTATACCAACTATTCTATCAGCTAGAGTGGGCCCAAAAAGAACTCTATAAGATAGTATCAGGGAAGTGGCTATCAAGATTAAAACTCCCCACCCAAAGGGGTTTACCAAAAGATCTTCCTCAACCATCCTTCTATGTCCCCCTTGATTTTTTCACCCGCTTTCTCTCTATTGAGTGCTTCTACACTTATCCAATGCACATAAAGATAAGTTTCACCTAATTTTTTGTTAACATCCAGAGTCAATGTTCCTGGAGTCAGAGTTATGGAGTTGGCAAGAATAGTTACTCCAGTATTTGAATGCAATTCAGTTTTTATCTTTACTATACCCGGGTTTATATCCATAAACACTGCATGCTTTGCTACTTTAAAGTTGCTCTCAATTAACCTAAATGCCATGATAAATAAATATTGTGGAATGACAAAGAAACTAATATAGAGGATTTTTTCCAGTATATGACCGCTTCTCCTTATATCTTCGGTGAGCATTTCATGCATAAACGAAGATATTACCAAAGTTGCTAACCCGCCAATAAGAAGGTTCTCTGCTTTCAAGTTCGCACTTATAATCGTCCAAAAAGAAAAGAGCAAAATCCAAGTTAAAACTACCTGCTCCCATTTTGGGAGCTTTTGTGCTTCATAAGTCTCAAATAGTACCCTTTGCTTAACATCATCAAGACGCTCTCTTAAATAAAAAGGAACCCTACTCATGTATTATATTTGGTTTTTCAATAGTTATAACCATTTTGTTGCATTCTTGCCCAACTTTTTTATAGTCTAAAATCATAATTTTTACTAGAGATTTTAAGTTATATCAACAATGTGGTGATAACGATGCCCAGCAATTGGGAAAAGATAGTCTCGATTACAAAAGGAGGAGTAAAAAGTATCGGAATGATTAAACAAAAAATTCAAAGAGGTAAAAAAATAGCCCTACTCATTGACGGCCCAAACATCCTGAGAAAAGAATTCAATGTACATCTTGAGGATATTGTAGCTGCTCTGGAAGAACTTGGAAATATCAGAGTTGCTAAAGTTGTTTTAAACCAATACGCTCCTCAAGGGCTTATTGAAGCCATTGCAAATCAAGGATTTGAACCAATAATTGTTGCTGGAGAGACAGGGGTAAAACTCGCAGTAGAGGCTATGAGAGAGATATATAACCAAAATATAGATATAATCGCCTTAGCCACGCGAAATGCTGAGTTTTTGCCCATAATATTGAAAGCAAAGGAGAAAGGAAAAGAAACTGCCATTATCGGTATTGAACCTGGATTTAGTGCTGCTCTGAAACATGCTGCTGATTATGTAATAGCCCTCGAAAGAGGTGAAGATAATGAGGAGATCATTATTCAGGATACTAAAAAGAGAAGAAAGAAAACCTAAAGAAAAAGAAGAGAAAGAAATCCATAAAGGGCCCCCAAAGACCATAGGACTTATAATCGACGGCCCAAACATCCTGAGAAAAGAATTTGGAATAAAACTTGAAAATATAAAAGAAGCTCTAGAGAAAATCGGAAATATCAGAGTTGCTAAAGTTGTTTTAAACCAATACGCTCCTCAAGGGCTTATTGAAGCGGTAGTAAATCAAGGATTTGAACCAATAATTGTTGCTGGAGATACCGATGTAAGAATCGCTATTGAGGCAATGGAGCTCATTTACAACAGTGACATAGAGGTAATAGGGTTTGCTACGAGAGACGCTGATTTTCTCCCAATAATAAATGAAGGAAAAAGAAAGGGAAAGGAGACAGTTGTTATTGGCGTAGAACCTGGTTTTAGTGTTGCTCTTCAAAACGCTGCTGATTACGTTATAAGAATGGAGGGAAAAAGTGAAGAGAACGAAGACTATGAAGAATAACAACCTTATTTTTCAAATTCCAGTTTTAGTGAAGTGTGTTCTCTTTTAAGTGTTTCAACTATTTGGGAGACCTCTTCACTAAGTTCTTTCAGTTTTTCTGAAAGATTACTAAGTTCATTTATGATAGCTTCTAAGGCTCTTTCACTTTCTTCAACCTCTTCCATGGCCTCAGCGAGCTTTTCTTCTTCCTCTTTCTTATAAACCTCAATTTGCAAGCTATCATAGTTCCATTCTATCTCACCACTTTTAATACTGAAGCCTATTGAAATCCTCACAACATCTTCCTTTTTCACATTCAGTTCTTGGAGTTTATCAAACAAGTACTGGTTTAGCTGAGCAGAGGCCCTCACAACATTTTCTGGTACAATTTTACCTCGTGTTAAAGCAAATAGAACCTTTCTAACCTTGTTGGCATATCCATTTGCCCTAACAAAACCAGTCGAGAGCCTGGGCATCAGGCATCACCATAATGCTTTAATGCACTATTAAATATATATCTATATTGGTGGTCGAATGAACATCTTGATTTTTGGCCCTCCTGGTTCTGGAAAATCCACCCATTCACGGAGAATCATTGAAAAATATAACCTAGAATACATAGCCTCAGGGGATATAATAAGAGCAGAGATAAACAAAGGGAATGCTCTTGGAAGGGAAATGAAAAAGTACATAGAAAAGGGTGACCTTTTACCCGATACTGTCATAAACACTCTAGTCCTCTCAAGACTAAGGAAAAAAAGAGAGAACTTTATTATCGATGGATATCCAAGAACAGCCGAACAGGTTTTAGCTTTAGAAAATTTCCTTTACGATCATGGAATTAGAATAAAACTTGCAATTGATATCTTCATCTCAAAAGAAGAGAGTATAACACGAATTTCCGGAAGAAGAATCTGTAGACAGTGCGGAGCAGTCTACCATATAAAATACAATCCCTCCAAAGTTCCTGGGAAATGCGATATTTGTGGTGGGGAGGTTATTCAAAGGGAAGATGACACACCAGAGATAGTATCAAGGAGATACGATATTTATATCAACAACATGGAACCAATTATCAAGTTTTACAAAGGCCAAGGGGTGTATGTGCAGATAAATGGTCACGGAGGAATCGAAGAAGTTTGGGAAAGAATCAGACCTCTTTTAGATTACATATGGAATCGGGAGAAGAAAAAGGAAGAATTCGAATAAAATACAAAATTTGATAAATATTACTTTTTCTTTTTGAAAGCCTCGCCCTTTAGGGCGGGGAGGAGGTCAGCTCAACAGACCTGATAGGAGAAGCTGTAATGCAGGTTTAAAGAAATTAAAAGCAAAGGAATTATTTATCTCCCCCTCTTTTCCCCTTTGTTAATATTAGCGAAAGGCTTGGTGAAAAGTTTAGCGATAAGCTAAAGAACTTTGGAGCCTTTATAGTTATTAGGGGAGTTAAAAGTGATTAGACTCATAACAAGAGAAGAAGCATTTAAGAGGGCTGAGCGAATAAAGAGAGAAAATGAGATTCTTTATGGAACACCTTTTGAGTCAGAACATAAATATCTGCCTACTGATGTTCTAATCCCCACCCAGTGGCAATTGAGCGAGAAAAAACTATTAGTGGTACTTCAAGAGATAGTACATGGATATGATGCTCCAGTAATTGTTTTGGAGCATAAAGGGAAGTATTACATCTTAGACGGGCACCATCGGGCTTATGCCAGGAAAAAACTTGGATTCTCGCAAGTCGAGTCGATAATATTAAGGCCCATTCGGGATATTCCAACAAAAATCGAGAAGTCTACAAAAAAAGCAAAGTTAAACAGTTTAGACGATATCGTGATTGTTAAAGAATAATATTGGTGATATACATGTGTGAATACACTTTTGAAAATGGTGAGAAGTGTAAAACAAAAGCTCTAGCTGGTTCAAAGTATTGCTCACTCCATGTCCCTATTGATGAGGGAGAATTACTTTATGGAGAAAGATTAAAAGAGATTAAAAAGAGAGCATTTGAAAGAAAACTAGAAAGAGGAATCCGATATTTTGAAGGTGTTCAGTTGTATGAAGCCAATATTTCAAATATGACAATTAAAAATCCTCTTGTATTCAAGAACTCAAAAATAAAAAGTCTCATTGTCGAGAATTCTGATTTAAAGGGTTTATCTCTCTTCAATTCTGAAATTGAAAGGGTTATATTAGTAAGTTCATCTATAGGAACAATATGGATAAAAAATTCAACCCTTTATGGATTTAATGCCCTCGATATTGAATTCGAAAATTCAATCTCCCTAAAAAACAGTGCAGTTAGGTATCTGATGATGAATTCTGTGCAACACTCTGAGAAGAAAATAAAGGGTGAAGAGGAATATGGAGAAAAAGAAAGCATTCATGGAAGAATAGAACTCTCTGATCTTAAAAAAGTTAGAAAAATAGGGATAAACTCCCACTATCCTTTGCTTAAAGAGATTTTAGATGAATATGGGGTAAATCCCTCCAAGATATCGAAAAGACACGTAAAAGCAAAAGTACTTCTCATAAAAAATATAGAGTTTGATCCGAATCCAAGATTCAAGCGACAAGTAAGAATTTTTATTAGAAACTTTAATGGAACCCTTCAATTTGAGAATCTTGAAGTTCTAGGCCATGTTGAGATTAGAGGCGGAAGGCTAAAGATCCCCGAGTTCATTCACACGCTCATTCACAACAACCTAGTGTTTAGAGGGACTGCTTTTTACGGAGACACGACATGGAACTTAACCGTGCTTCCAAATCTCCCAGCAGAATTAAGTGTAAAAGGATTTGTGATCCTTGAAGACTGCAGTTTTAATAATCCTACAATGGAAGAGTTTTTCTACAGATTAGCAAGAATCACATGGGAAAAAAGTGGAGATAAAGAGAAAGCAGATGAGTACTACTATTTAGAAATGCTTGCACAGAGAAAACAAAAAATGGGAAGGTATATGACTTATTTGCCTAAACTTGGGATTAGTATAAAATTGCCAGCCTTTCCTTTTAGAAAGGCCAAAACCAAAATGAAACACTACATACACCTTTTAGAAGGTCTTTTTGAATGGTTTTTTGCAGATTTAACATGCAAATACGGAACAGATTGGAAAAGACCGATCTTGATCTGGATAGCTATGGTTAATTTTGTTTTTCCTACGATTTTCTATATTACCAGAAGTGTAACAAGTTTTGGTGTTCCTTTAGAGAGCTTCTTAGATTATGAATACTTTAGTGTGGTAACAGCAACAACTCTAGGCTATGGAGATTTACATCCTATTGGAATTGGAAGAGTGTTCGCTTCCATTGAAGCTCTCTTCGGGATGTTTATGTGGGCAGTTTTCCTGACGGTTTTTGCAAGGAAATACATGCGTTAAGTTTAATTTAAATGCACATAACGTAAAAGAGGGATAAAAATGAAAGCTGGATTAATAGTAAATCCAATAGCTGGAATGGGGGGAAGAGTCGCTTTAAAAGGAACTGACGGAGTAGTGGAAGAAGCTATACGGAGAGGGGCTGAACCAATAGCAATCGAGTTTACGAAGCTTTTTCTGAAAGAACTCTCCCATTATGATGTAAGTATCAAGTTTTTCACAGGCCCCGATGGATTAGGGGAAGACGCCCTCAAAGAGTTTGAATTTCCATATCACGTCATCAAGCATAGAAAAATTGGAGAAAAGGAAATTTTAGGTGTTAAAATCCCGAATACCAACAAAGAAGACACAAAAACACTCACAAAGTTCATGAGCAAAGATGTTGATATAATTGTATTCGCAGGCGGAGATGGGACCGCAAGAGATATTTATGAAGCAATAGACGAAAAAAAGCCAATATTGGGAATTCCAACCGGCGTTAAGATGTTTTCAGGAGTCTTTGCTACATCTCCAGAGGATGCAGCGAGGCTTTTAGTTGAATTCACAAAAGGAAATGCAAAACTAATTGAGAAGGAAATTCTTGACCTGGATGAAAATGCATACAGGCATGATGAAGTAAAGGCCCAGCTCTACGGAAAATGCCTTGTACCTTATGTTGAAACGCTTGTACAAAGTGCCAAAGAGGCCACTCCACTTGATGAGGAGGAAGAACTTGAGGCCATAGCCAATACTCTGGTGGAAGAGCTTGAGGATGGAATCTATTTCCTAGGAGCGGGTTCTACAATAAAAAAGATAAAAGACAGGCTTGGAATCAATGGAACACTTTTAGGAGTTGACATAGTTGAAATCAAAGATGGAAAAGCCAAACTGGTAGTAAAAGATGCTCAAGAAAAGGATTTGCTCAAATACATTGATAAAGCCCCAAAAATAATAGTAACCATTGTAGGGGGCCTTAACTTTCTCTTTGGCAGGGGAAACCAGCAGTTTTCTCCAAAAATTTTAAGTCAAATCCCCAAGGAAAATATTATAGTAGTGGCTAGTCCGGCCAAGGTTAGAAGGCCAATAAGAGTTTATACCGGGGAAAGAGAAGTGGATGAAAAACTCAGGGGGTATATAAAAGTTAGAATATCCCCCTGGGCTGAGAGAATGGTGAAAGTAATATGATAGGTGTAGTCCTAGCTGGAGGCAAATCAAGTCGTTTTGGAGGAGAAAAACTCCTCTATAAAATTAATGGGAAACCCCTGATACTTCACACAATAGAGAGAGTGTTAAACGCCAAAAAGATAGAAGAAATTGTTATAGTAACCTCTAAAGAAAAAATGAAAAGCTTTGAAAAGCTTGGTTTTAGT
The DNA here is from genome assembly GCF_000022545.1 of Thermococcus sibiricus MM 739. NCBI lineage: Archaea > Methanobacteriati > Methanobacteriota > Thermococci > Thermococcales > Thermococcaceae > Thermococcus > Thermococcus sibiricus. The sequence continues at coordinate 758,018 of NC_012883.1, read as the reverse complement.
GTCGTTGTTGATAAACTCAAAATAGGCCCAATAGGGGGAGTTTATACTGCCATATCCCACTTTGCAGATGTTTTTGTAGTTGCAGGTGACATGCCCCTCATAAACCCCAAATTCGTTGATTGGATTGTAGAAAAATTTCATGAGTCTAACACTCTGGTATGTGTGCCAAAATGGAAAAACGGATATCTTGAACCCCTTCACGCCGCTTATTCCCAAGATTTTCTAGAAATGATTAAAAGACAAATAGAAAAAGGCGAATATATGCTTGGAAAAGCAATAAGGGCCTCAAGCCCCTGTTACATAAAAATAGAGTCCCTACCATTGGAATGGCAAGAGAGTCTTTTCAATATAAACGCAAAAAGTGATTTAAAAAAGATTAAAGGCGCTTTGCAAGTATAACGACACTATCCAGTGTTTTTGGTTCGAATTTTTCCACCAAATCTTTTTCAATTATTGTTCGAAGTTTCCTAAACCCCAAACTTCCTGCTCTGCTAAGCAAGAGGATTAGATCCTCCTTTTTACCCCATAGATAGGCGGTAACAAGAGATCTATCGAAGAAAGATTCTTCAAGAACATAATAAGATCCCCGAATTCTGCCACTTTCAAGATAATTCTTATCGTCTATTCCAGCAATTCTGTCTTTAAAGGCTGTAAACCAATGATGGTAAGAAGTCTGGAACTTTCCGGCAACCATTTCTAATCCCTCGATCTCATTCCATGAGAACTTAAAGAGTTCCGGTTCAATTTCCTCTGAAAACTGCTCCAAATCAAATTCGACAAAACTTGCCTTATGTATAATCTCCTCAATACCAACTTTCTTATAAAAACCAACTGCCGACTTTTCTGGAGTAACAGTTACAAGCTCACATCCATTCTCCTTAGCAAGTTCTTCAACAAATTTAATAATTTCTCGTCCCACTCCTTCCCCTCTGAAATTCTTATGAACTTCAAGAACATCTATGTGAGCTATTTTCATTATCTCCCCTTTTATCGGTTCTTCGCTTATCAGTACTTCAGCATTTCCTATTATCTTTCCATCCACTTCTGCTACAAGGGGGATTTGGCCTTCCAAGAGAAGATAATTCAAATGGATTGCACAGGTTTCAATACTCATCCAAGGGCCTCCATGCAAATATCGTTCCCTTATACTCAACTCTTTATAACTGGTTTCTCGATTTTCACTCTTTCTAAACCATCTCTCAATTCCTGAACAATGAACATCAACTATCTCTTCAGTATCTTCAAGTGTTGCTATCCTAACCGCCACCATAAAAATCACCAAAAAGAGGAAAATCAGAGTTCCGCTTCACTTAGAAATTCAAGAAGATCCAAAAGCCTTCTATCATCGATCTTAGTGATGTATTCGCTCACTTCCTCTCTCCCTATTTTTCCATCCTTATATAGAGCCACCGCTTTTACACCCTCAAAGAATTCCCTCATATCCTCAAATACATTCGTAAACATGTCCATGTTGTTGTAAACCGTCTCAAACTGGTCTTCCATCATCATCTGCCATAAAACATCAATCAATGAGTCAAACGCTACATCGAAATACTCCGTGTCCCTTGCATGTAACATTGCATAAAGACACTCATGTAATGCTGCCTCATAATTATCTTTATCCTCGAATATCTCTTCAAAAACCAAGTGTATTTGGGCCCTCAAACGATTATTATCAAGCACTTGAGGAAGTATTCTAGCTAATTGGGCCTTTGCTTTTGAGAGTTCTCCCATTTCAAATGTGATGTATGCCTTGTGTATCCCAATCTGAACGACGTCTTCTTCTTTTCCAAGGTCATCGAGAACTTTTTCAGCCTTGTTCATAAGTTCTAAAGCTTTCTCATATTCCAAAAGCTCCTCGTGAATGAGTCCCATGTTGTAGTAGATTTTTGCAATATTTTCAAGGTTCCCTTTTTCTGTCTCCTCCTCAAGAAGACCTCTGTAAAGGTCAAGTGCTTTTTCCAATTCGCCTATAAGGTAGTACAAATCGGCAAGGTGATATTTAACCTCGAAGCTATCTTCCTTTTCAGCTAGCTTCTCAAACTCTTCAATCTTATCGATGTTTAAGAATTCGAGGAAGTAATACACAACAAGCTTATACAGCTCATAGTCTTTACACTCAAGGACCAGTTTTTCGGCCCTCTCAAGAACCTCCTTTAAGTCCTCTTCACTCAGCTCATCCACCTTGTAATAGAGCAAACTTGCCAATCTTTTGCAGTCTTTCTCCTGAATTGCTTTGAGGAGTTCCTCCATTTAACGCACCTCAAAAAATTTAGGCAAGATAACATTTTAACCTTACGCATAAGCTTTTTAAAATATAATTGTCAATAGTAATTTAGATAACTGTCATTGGTGGGGATAGGTATGAAAAATGTCGGCTTGCTGGCCCTCTTGTTCCTTGCCCCATTTGCCTCTGCCTATACATTCAACTTCTCCTCAGATGTTTACACCATGATAAGAGACCCTACCTTCGCATGGGCAGATGGCAGCGGTACAACCTTCGAATGGAAGGGATACGAGTTAAACACGACAGGATACCTCTATTGGGCAGGTATACTTCTTTCTGGAATAGGAAACTGTACATTGAGCAGTGACATCAAGCTAAGGGACAAAAAAGGAGAGTCCTTTTATATGTCCTATGGGACCTCGGGAAGAATGAACGGGGTTTCTTATCTGCCAATTTTCACACCAGATTTATACTCACATCACCATGATCTGGACCGCGGGCCTTATGTCCTTGATATCAGCCTAAAAGTTAGGGAATGCGAAGTCATAGTAAAAGAATTTACTTTCATAATCTCAAAAATTAAGCCAAATGAGCTTCCTTTACTTCTTATACCATCCAGTTCGTGTCCTGTAAAAGAATCAAAGGTCGGTGCATTAGAGTTTGCAAACAAAACCTACTGGAGAGAATTTGAGCTGAACTTCACATTCCTCTACGATGGTAGCGATGTTGATCTTGTAAACGGGTGGAAAAGTGAACCCTGCCCTATATTGAATATATATAACGGAAAGGTATGCCTAGCCAAGGATTACTGTACCAGCTATTGCTCAGCTAATATTTCTCCCGGGATTTACAACGCAAAATTAAAGCTACAAGAGGGCAATTTGTCTGTCAAACTATTTAAAAATGGAATCGCGTTTGAAAAAACTGTCCAAGTTCAACATCCCCTTTATTTAGCATCTCTAGGCGCTCCATGTTCTCACGCATTCATATACAACGTTACTTTTTATGGTGTTGAAGGGGACCCATCAGAAACTTTTTACACAAGGAAAGAAACATATGGAGGATTTATTCTCGCCATAGCGGTCTTTATTGCACTTATAATAGGAATCAAAATGAGGAAGTAAAGATTTACACTTATCCAATTATTCCACAGAAGTAGATAAATGAAAGTGATACTGTCAAGATAACCTTGGCATTATTCCCTAAGGATGTTGAGTAGATAATAGTCTTTTGCCATTGGTATTTCAACCTTGGCGTTAATACTTAGTGTCATTCTATGGATACACGAAAAGAGGAAATAATCCACAGAGGAAATACCTTTTAAATTGTCATGTGGATTTTAGATCATGCTTGAAGTAATCTTCCTTGGAACTGGAGGCATTATGCCAACCAAAGAGAGAAACGTCCCAGCCATAGCCTTAAAGTATGGAGGCGAGATAATTCTGTGGGATATCGGGGAAGGTACACTAAGACAGTTAGATACAACGAAATTGAGCCCAATGAAGATAGAAAAAATTTTTATAACTCATTTCCATGGCGATCACTATTTAGGATTAATGAGTCTTATCCAAACGATGACTCTTTGGAAGCGAGAGCGCCCACTCTACATCTACGGGCCCAAATATACCTTCGAGTTCATTCAGAACTATCTTAAGAGCGGCTTTTTTAGACCAAGTTTTGAGATCCATATCCACGAGCTTGGGGAGACAAGACTAAAGTTCAAAGACTATGAAATATGGAGCTTCAAAGTAGACCATGGTATCCCGGCCTTAGGCTACGTTTTCAAGGAAAATGACAAAAGAGGGAATTTTGATGTTGAAAAAATCAGAGAACTTGGATTGAAACCTGGCCCTTGGATGAAAAAGCTCGAAATTAAAGGAAAAATAGAAATCAATGGAAAATTGATATATCTGGAAGATGTTACCGGAGAACCAAAGAAAGGTGTAAAGATCGTATACACGGGTGATACAGAGCAGTGTGAAAGGATAAAGCTCTTTTCGGAGAGAGCTGACTTATTGATCCACGAGGCAACATATTTAAGCAGAGAGGACAAGGGAGATAGCTATCATTCCACGGTGGAGGAAGCTTGTGAGACTGCAAAAAGGGCTAAAGTCGAGCTTTTGGCACTTTTCCACAGAGCACCAAGGTATAAATATGAGGAATATGTCCAAGAGGCAAATAAGATATGTGAGTATAAGTTTATAATTCCTCAAGATTTTGATGTTGTTAGGCTTGGTGAGAAGTATGAGTTATCTTCGCTACGTTAAAATCATAGGTACAATGCATGTTTCACCAAAAAGCAGGCAAAAAGTAAGGGAAATAATCCTAAAAGAAAGACCCAATGCGATAGCTATTGAATTAGACCAACAGCGTTTTTATGCCATTCAATCTCCCAAAAAACTCGCCTTCCAAGAGGCCTTAAAACTTGGGAAGAGTGCACTTCTGACATATATTCTAATGAAGGTGGAAGAGAAAATTGGAGAAGAGTTCGGTATGAAACCTGGGGAAGAAATGAAAGAAGCTATTTATATGTCTGGACTTCTCGGTGTCCCCCTTTATCTAATCGACGAAGACATTAGGATCATTATGGAGAAACTTCTGAAAGCGCCTTTTAGGGAAAAAGTGTTTCTATTTCTTGAAAGTGCTTTAGTGCTTCTCCCTATAGCTCCCAGTAGGGAAGAAAACTCGGAGGATATCACGGAAAACTACAAAATAATGATGCAACAATTCAAAACTAGATATCCCTACCTCTTTAAAGTTCTGGTAGAAGAACGAAATGAGATTATGGCAAGAAACCTCAAAAAAATCGTTGATGACTTAAAAAGGATGGGACTTAAAAAACCAAAAGTCATTGCCGTGGTTGGACTGGGCCATAAAAAAGGGATAGAAAGAATTTTAAACTCTTACAAAGAGCAAAGATTTATTAAGTCCAAAACAAACTTATAATGGTGATTTTATGGAAAGAAGACAACTTACATGCCCCCTTTGTGGAGGAACCAGTTTTAAATTTGAAGACGGGAAATTAGATAGCAAATGGGGCTTCACAGCTCATAAGGTGAAAATCGCAATCTGTGAGAGCTGTGGCTATGTAATGATGTTTTACAAAGGAAGGACAATATGGGACTTCGACTGAGCTCGTAGACTCTAAGTTATTCATTACTTTACTTTTTTAGAATTTTAACGTAAATTTGCGATACCATGCTTTGGGACTTCCAATTGCAGGGAATATTCTGTATATTTCCACGATATCTACCTCTCTGAGGAACTTGTCTATATGGTATTTGAGTTTCTCAGGATTAGATTCAAAAAATCTTAGTAATAAATCGTATTCTCCCCCAAAGTACTCAGTTGCTTCATATATCCTCGGATTAAACACTGCTCTGCTAATAAATTCTTTAATCTCTTCCATCTTAACATTTTGCTTAAATTTAATTAAAACATCAGCATATGCAACATTAGCTGCTCTAAGCAAAATTAATGCTATTATTTGCAAAATCCCTTCTTCTTGAAGCCTCATGCGTCGTCGTCTAACTGTGGTAATTGAGACTTGAAGTTTTTCCGCAATTTTAGTATCGCTCATTCTTCCGTCTTCCCGCAATAATTGGTATATTTTGATATCCAAATCATCTAATTTACCTTTAAGGATATTTTTTAAAATTGCAATTTCTTCCTCATACATAAGTTCGTTCAACATGATGTCAGATTACTAAAAAAGTATTAAAAAATTTCGCTAAAATTTTGTAAGTCTCTTTCCAGAATCAACAAATTGCTGAAGTTTAATGTAAAAGGGAACCTAACAACGATGAAAATAAAAAAGTGCATAGACTCTCTATATTTTCAACTAACTTCTCCATTAGGTGTGAGCACAAGCTCGTGGGTTCTTGAATTTAGATCACAGGTTATCCTACAAGCAAAAATAGTAAAAACAAAGGAGCATTATTATGCTCTTTACTAGTTGCTAAGCCAGTGTTTTGGTGTAAATTGATCTGGTGCAATCTTTGCCTTAAGGAGCATAAGAACATAGTAAAGTATTGTTGTAAAAATATATGACTGTACTGGGGGTATCCCAAATGCTACTTTTTGGTTGTAATAACCAAATAGTAAACCACAGATCAACGTTATCGTAGCTACTATATTCCATCCTGATTTTTCATTCCATCTTTCCTTTCTTAAGATTAGGAAATCAGTTGCCATAATCGCTGCAATTGGTGGGAAAAGCAGCGACATGAAAAGTAACCAGTTCATGTACCTTTCAAGAATACCTGCCAATGCCAAAATAATTCCCACAATACCTACGAATACTGTGAGAATCTGTTGCTTTCTGCGTTCTTTAACATTGAACGTATTACCTATAGCTAATGCAGGACTGTATACATTTACTAACTGTGTAGTCCACTGTGCAAGGAAAGTTAGGAAGTATGCCCAAAATGGGTAACCCAATAGAACCATCACTTGAATAATGTCCCATGAACCTACACCAACTGCCATTATTGCTCCCGTCAACATTAAGATAAATCCAACTAGAATCACAAGGGATGGTACTAAAATTGCATTTTTCCAACCTGGCTTTGCAACTCTTGCATAATCTGAAATCATGACCCACTGGCAAACATTTACTCCAATTATTGTAGAGAGGGCGGTGCTTATTGGCATAGTTTCAGTTGGTACCCAGTTAAGTATACCTTCAACTCCATAAGATTTGATAGCAAGGTAGATTCCCATCCCAAAAATCAACATTCCGACTGGAACTCCCAGATAATCCACTATCTTTATAGAGGTGTATCCTAACACTGCGGGAAGCATGAACACAATTCCTAGCGCTACTACCATCAGCGCCCATTGAAGTTTTTCTGTTGTATAATCAATACCAAACCCGGCACAAAAAGCATTTGCTGCTATAGCAGTTTGTATAGCCCACCAGCCTAGTCCTAAGATTATTAGTATTAGTGAAATTAGTATTCTTGATTGAATGGTACCAAAGCTCTGTCTTGCAATAACACCAGCAGGAAGCCCTGTTTTTGAACCAATGTATGAGTTAATCGCATTTCCTATCCAAGTCACCAAGAGAGCTACAGCTAGTAACAATGCTATTTTCTGCACAGTAAAGGCTCCTACTAATCCTGCTCCAACCATCACAACTGATAGTGTAAATTCACATCCTGCATATACTATTGCAGGACTTAGCCAAGACTCCCTCTTCTCTAAGGGTATAGGTTTTGTAGGTACGTCATAACCCATTTCTTCTCCCATTTTTTCACCCCCAAACATCCAAACACTATAGCGTGATCAATTCCCTATCCGCATTAGTCAACCTTATCCCCTTTTTATCTACTAAGGCCACATCATCTTCAATCCTAACGCCAAATTTTCCCTGCAGATAAATCCCTGGTTCAATTGTAAATACCATTCCGTCTTTGAGAATCTTTTTATTCCCTGGAGAGATGTAGGGTTCTTCATGAACATCTATTCCTAACCCATGCCCCGTTCTGTGGATAAAGTACTCGCCGTAGCCATATTTTGATATAATCCCTCTTGCTGTGGCATCTACAACCTCCGCAGGTATTCCTTCAGCAACTTTCTGGACAGCCGTTTCTTGGGCTTCTTTGACAATTTCATAAACCTTTTTGACCTCCTCGGAGGGCGGTCCTACTACCACTGTTCTAGTGACGTCAGAACAGTACCCAAGATACTTTGCTCCATAGTCAAAAATAACGACGTCTCCTTTTCGAATTTTTCTGTGTGATGGTCTATGATGTGGATTTGCTCCATTTGGTCCTGAAGCGACAATCGGTTCAAATGAGACATCGTCAGCTCCGAACTCATTTTTTATCATGTATTCTATCCTATTTGCTAGCTCCCTCTCAGACTTCCCCTCGAGTTTTCCTTCTATGAACCTATAAAACACTTTATCGACAATTTCAGCCGCTTTTTTGTGTGCTTTAATTTCGTCTTTGTCTTTTATTTCCCTTAATTCTGAAATTACTGGGCTTATAGGATGTAAAGAGTATTTATCAAAGATGTCCTTTGCCTTTAGGAAAACACCAACTGGCATAGTGTCGTCTATCAAGAGCTTTTCACCTTCTTTGAAAGTCTCCTTAATCTTGGTTGCAAAAATCTTGTATGGGTTTTCGCTGTCACTCCAGAGTACTACCTCCCCATTGAATTCTTCAAGCTCTTTTTCATACAACCTCGGCGCAATTGCTGTCAGAAGCCCTTCCGACGGTAGAATAAGTACAAAAAGCCTTTCAAGAGTTCCAAGTGGGTTAAAACCCGTTAAATAATAGAAATTAGAACCAGGGGCTACAAGTGCCCCTTCAAAGCCTTTCTTTCCAAAGTGAGCCTGAAACTTATGAATCCTTCTCTTGTAATCCATCAAATTATCCCCTCTCCTGACGTAGATTCTTTCTTAACTCTTCCGTAGCTTCCCAGTTAATTTCTATTTTCTCCGGATCTATAACGACGCCATAAATCTTTTCTGCGACATCTAAGGTTATCAACTCATTTCTGTAGTCCTCGAGTACCAGCTTTGGATCTCTCTCTAAGGGATCCCCCCATCCACCGCCACCTGATGTTCTAATGCTTACCAAGTCTCCTCTCTTGAACACTTCTGCAGAGATCCTACGAACCTCTTGGGCATTCCCGTCTTTGTAGATGATTACCTTGTTGCCAGGGCCAGAAAGTCCTCCATCAACACTCCATGGCGGGAAATCATGTCTACCGACCTGAATGGTAACCAAAGCTTGGCTATTGAGGATCCTGTAATCTCTAATGACTCCAAAACCTCCCCTGAATTTTCCGTGTCCTACCCCGTCTTTAGTGTTAACCATATATCTCTCTACCAGTATTGGGAAATTCCTTTCATAAACTTCCGTGGAAGCAATGTATGTTTCTCCATCCCCGCATGCTACCAAACAGCTTGTTCCATCCATATCATATCCTGCACCCCATCCCCCTGGCTGAGGTTCTACTATTGCAAATGGTTCCCCAGTTTTATCGTTGATACCTCCTACAATTGTAGCTATAATTGAGAGGAAGTGTCCAGCTGTTAGCTTATCTGGGACATGAGGAGCAAGGGCTCTCCAAACCAAATCAGTTGCAAAAGCTATTCCTTCCCAGTCAGTAGAAGTGGGCGCTGGTTTAATTGGATGGAAAACTGTGCCTTCCGGAGCAATTATCTCTAACGGCTTAAAGAACCCCCCAGTTGGATAAGCATGAGGATCCATAATAGCCATATAAACCTCTCTTACTCCAGAAACAGTTGCTGGAAACGGAGAGTTTATTGGACTCATAACTTGTTCAGCGCTTCCTGTAAAGTCAACGATAAACTTTTCATCCGTAATTGTGATTTTTGCTCTAACATATAATGGCTCATCAGTACCTGCGATTGCTGCATCAATATAATCTTCAGCCTCAAATTCGCCCTTAGGAAGTTCTTTTAATCTAAATCTTGCGTATTTTTCTCCGTCTTCTAGTATTTTCTTCATAGCAAGCTTTACATTTTCAAGGCCGTATTTTTCAATAAGATTCTTAACTCTTTTTGCAGCAACTCTCATAGAGGCTGCTTGGGCTTCCATGTCACCATATGTATAATCAGGTAATCTGGAATTTTCGAGGATTATGTCCACTACACTCTTGTTAGGTTTTCCTTCCTCATATAGCTTTACACATGGAAGTTGCAGTCCCTCCTGGTAGATTTCTGTTGCGTTGGGGTTCCAACTTCCAAAAGCCATTCCTCCTACTTCGCTCCAGTGCCCCTTGTTTAATACCAATCCTATGAGTTCATCTTTATAGAACATAGGCATTATTAGGGTAACGTCGTTTAAGTGAGTTCCAGAGTTATATGGAACATTGCTCACAAAAACGTCTCCTGGATAAATCTCGTCTCCCCACTTTTCAAGCACTTCCCTAGCTGCAAAATCCAGTACTCCAGAGAATGCTGGAACTCCGGGAGCTTGGGCTACAAGGTTTCCCTCAGCATCAGTCATTCCAACTGCGAAGTCATATACCTCATAAATTACAGGACTTTTTGCAGTTCTTGCAAATGCCCAAAACATCTCCTCATTAGCCACAACTAGTCCATTTTTTATTATTTCTAAAGTAAAGGGATCAACACTCATTACTTTCACCTCCTCTTAGTGGATATCGTAATGTTACCATACTTGTCCTTCACGAATTCTTGGAAGTCTAATACAAGAACAGTTGAGGTTGGATCTTCTAAAATTGCAGGACCCTCAATTTTTACACCAGTTGGGATTTTTTGTCTGTCAAATACTGGAAGTGTCGTATAGTCTCCATTTATGAACACTTTTCTATCTTCTTTGATAGCTTCTTCGACGCTATACTTGTCGACTATGCTCTCGTAAATTTTAGGTCTCTTGACTTTTACAATGCCCACACTGTGTAAGTTCACTATTTGGACAGGACTTTCCGAAAGTCTGAAGTCATAAGACCTCTCATGATACTGGTGGAATCTCTCAATGAGGCTCGGTACGTCATCTTCTGTCAACTCACCAGTTTTTACTGGAACTTTTACAGTATGCTCTTGTCCTTTGTATCTCATATCAGCGTAGTGGAATATCGTTACTTCTTCTTTTGGGATTCCCTCTTCTTTTTCAAAGATTTCGAATAATCTTCTGTCTGCGTTTGAGAACAACTCATTAATGAGTTTTAGATTTTCAGAATTGACTTCAACTACATGAGTAATAAGGGCATCGTGTCTTATATCTGTCAGAAGCATTCCCCAAGCAGAGAAGACTCCTGGGGGTATTGCGGGAATTACTATCTTGTTTATTTCGAGGTCTTGAGCGATGAATGGAGCGAACATTGGGCCTGAACCACCGTGGGCTATTAGAGTGAATTCTCTCGGGTCATACCCTTTTTGTACTGAGATAATTCTTATTGCGTTTGCAGCGTTTTCGTTAGCTATTTTGATTATTCCTTCAGCGGCCTCCTCCACAGAGATATTAAAGTGGTCTGCGATCTTTTCCTTCACTACTTTTACTGCCAAATCCCTGTATATTTTCATTTCTCCGCCGAGGAGGTAATTGGGATTTATTAAACCATTTATTACGTATGCATCAGTTACTGTTGGTTGATCCCCTCCCTTTCCATAGCATGCCGGTCCCGGATCGGCACCCATAGCTTGTGGACCTACTCTTAGGTTCCCAACTGCATCTATCCATGCAATGCTTGTTCCACCATTACCCACCTCTTCAATTTCAATAACAGGAACTTTTACTGGGTAACCAGGATTAAACTTGTCTCTTCCCACATGATACTCACTATGCACTTTTGGAGTTAGGTTCTCTACAAGGCTAGCTTTGGTTGTTGTACTGCCCCCATCAAGTACTATCACGTTCTTTTCACCAATAAGTTCAGCTATTGCAATTCCCCCTATAACTCCTGCAACTGGTCCTGATTCTACAGCGTAGATTGGATATTCTTTCAAAAAGTTGAAAGACGCCACTCCTCCGTTTGATAACATTGAATAAAACGTTCCCTCAAATCCCATGCCTGCTATCTCTTTTTCAAGAGTGTCTAAGTAAGTTTTCATTTTAGGTTTTACAAAGGCATTTAATACTGCAGTATTTGTTCTTTCGTATTCATACCATTCTCTTGTTATTTCGTGAGATGTTGTTATCGGTATTTCAAGCCCTCTCTTCTCTAGTTCTTCTTGGATTATTTTCTTAGCTTCTATTTCATGAATAGGATTTGCATATGAGTTCAAGAAGCTAACACATATAGATTCCACTCCTTCTTTTAGAAGTTTCTCAAGACCCTTCCTAACGTCTTCAGAATGGAGAGACTCTATAATGCTCCCGTCTCCACCAATTCTTTCTCTTACTTCTACGGTAAGACCCCTAGGAACAAATGGTTCAGGTTTTTTGTATCTAAAGTTGTAGATATCTCTTCTGTTAGCCCTTTGGAGAATCAGAACATCCCTATGACCTTTTGTTGTCAAAAGACCAACTTTTGCTCCACTGCGAGTTATAATGGAATTTATTACTAAGGTTTGGCCATGTAATACCATGTCCACTTTTGACATGTTCAGTGTACTTTTTCTAACCGTGTTAAGAACACCTTCAGCTGGATTCTTTGGAGTTGTTTCTCCTTTTACCCATAGAAGTTCTCCAGTTTCATCATTATATCCAACTAAATCAGTAAATGCACCTCCAATGTCTACCCCTAATCTATATCCCATGCTTTTCCCTCCTATGGAAATTGTCACTATTTGCCGCAGTTAGTCAGCAATACATTGAATAATAAATATTTAAACATTTTTAGTTAAATTTTTACATTATTTTGGGATTAACTAAAAAATAACTAGCAATATTATGTTTAAATTTGCACTACATAGAAGACAAAAACATACACACAAGTCTTTTAAAGGACATTCATGTATAAAAATGTCGGTGACTCGCATGAAGGGGAGGATACACCATTTAAATAGCATGTGGAGCATATCTGAAAATAAGGCACTTGAGGTCTTCAAAAATGACCAAATTCAAGTGGGAATACTGCTATTAAATCCAAACAGTCGTCTGCCGGAAACGGGCTTTAGTGTCCATGAAAATTTCCACGAGTTCGCTTATATAATTGAGGGAGAAGTTATCCTTGGAACGTCTTCAGATGAGACTCCCCTTAAAGCTGGAGACTTTATGTACAACAAACCCGGTACTCCTCACTACACCAAAAACATCTCGAACATTCCTGCAAAGATTTTATGGTTTTTACTTCCAACTAAACCTAGATTAGAGGATGTGATTTGGAAATCAAAATAATAACCAGATATTACACAGTTAAAAACAGAACAATTGGACAGTGCATTTCCTGCCTTGAAGAATTTAAACAATATAGAGATCAACAATACAACTATGTTTTAACTTATAAAGTAATAAAACCTCCGGTTAATATTTCAAAAAATGTAGAAACTTTATTGAAAATTGGCAAAGAAGACATCAAGAATTACTACCTGAAAATGGAATAATAAAGTAAGAAGACTACACGTTTACGCTTATAGTGATATAAAGAATTCTTAGAAAAAAGAGGAATCCCCATAATAGAAATATTCAATGAACCTTTGTTGAGGTGGTGCTGTCAATGGAGGACAAATACCCACAAATCGGCCTTGTTATTAATGGTCCCAATATTCTACTAAGCAAATTTGATATTAGTCTAGAGGATATTTTGTATGCTTTAAATGACATTGGAAGAATTGTTGTGGGGAAAGTTGTGATAAACTATGAATTTTCCTCAAATCTACTCAAGAGCATCATTGATAGTGGCTTAGAGTCTGTTATGGTCAATGGTCGCGTTGATGTTGCTGTAGCAGTTGAGGGAATGAAAATAATTTACAACCCAAGAATAAACGTTTTAGCTTTGGCCACCAGAGATGCTCATTTCATGCCCCTTGTTTTTGAAGCTAAACGAATGGGAAAAGATGTAATAGTTATTGCACCTGAAAAAAAAGTAAGTGAAGCACTTCAAAACATTGCCGACAAAACAATAGAGCTTCTACCACCAAAACCAACGACAACCCTCTATAAGGTAAAAGTTGATTAGTATTTTGACTCCCTAAAACTTATATTCTCCTCTTCCAATTTTCAATGGGGTCGAAGATGAGGGAAGAACTAAAACGCATGCTTAAGGTAGACATACTTGAGATCGAATATGAAGGAGATAAAGTGATTGTCTATGTTCCAAAAGACCAGGTTAGGATAGCAGTAGGAAGCGGTGGGAGTGCTGTAAGAGCTGCAGAGCTAGTCTTAGGAAAGAAAATCGAAATTAGAGGTAGATGAAGAATGCCTATGGAACTTAAAAAGCAAGAACTTGAAGACCTAACCATCTCTTTTATCGTCCTTACACTTGTTTTTTCCAGTTTTGAATTAACTGCAATCCCCTATGTAGCTTTAGGAATCTTTACAGCCTTTGTTTTCCACGAGATTGCCCATCGACAAGTTGCTAGGAAGTATGGATACTACGCGATTTACAAACGGTGGGACACTGGGATCATGCTTGCACTCTTTGCGGGTATAATAAATAAACTCCTAGGGTTGAGATTCATCTTCGCTGCTGTAGGAGCAGTTCAAGTTTATTCTCTTTATGCAGGATGGCAAGATAGAGAAATTTATGGGAAGATTAGTCTAGCAGGTCCCATCACGAATATCACAGTAGGGATTTTTGCACTAGCATTATTAACTCTTGGAAAAATCTCGGGAATACTGGGAGTCTCCCTCTATTATACTGCCTATGTTAATTTTTTGTTAGCTCTATTTAACCTCCTCCCAATTCCTCCCTTAGATGGTTATAAAGTATTTAGATGGAATCCAGGTTACTGGGCAGTTGCAATAGGAGTTTCATTTCTCTTTCAATCTCTTCTATAAAGTTTTTCTTTTCGAGGCTTTGATCCAAAAGACAGAGAAGAGTTTAGATAAATGAGAAAAGTTAAATAATGAAAACATATAGCTGAGGATAGAGGTGGGAATATGGAGTACAAAGAGCCATTTGGTGTCAAACTTAATTTTGAAACTGGAATTATCGAGAACGCAAAGAAAAGCATCAGAAGACTCAGCGACATGAAAGGATATTTCATAGATGAAGAGGCATGGAAAAAAATGATAGAAGATGGGGATCCGATAATTTACGAAGTTTACGCTATTGAACAAGAGGAAAAAGAAGGCGACTTAAATTTTGCGACTACTGTTTTATATCCTGGAAAAGTTGGAAATGAATTCTTCATGACCAAAGGTCACTACCACTCAAAAATAGACAGAGCTGAGGTTTATTTTGGTCTTAAAGGCAAAGGAGGAATGCTGCTTCAGACTCCAGAAGGAGAAGCAAGATGGATACCGATGAAACCTGGTACTATAGTTTATGTACCTCCCTATTGGGCCCACAGGACGATTAACACTGGCAAGGAACCCTTCATATTCCTCGCACTATATCCTGCAGATGCTGGCCATGACTATGGAACAATTGCAGAAAAGGGATTTTCCAAGATAGTGGTTGATGAGAAAGGAAAAGTAGTCGTCAAGGACAATCCAAAGTGGAAAGCTTAACTCTTTTTTTTCCTGATTTTTTAAAGGCTGGATAAAATGTCCAATAGAAAGCAAACCCTTTGAATATGTAAAAGATTTTTATAGGCTTAAAGCATAACTCCCTACGGTGGTGCTAATGACTTTCGATAAAAAGAAGATAGAGGAGATTAAAAAGACTGAAGAGGAGTGGAATGAAAAAACTGTAAAACCCTTTATTGCAAAAAGGCCAGAAAGAAAAGAGAAATTCATGACTGATGATGGTTTTGAAATTAAAAGAACTTATACACCTGCCGATCTCGAGCACTGGGATTACTTGGAAAAGCTTAACTTCCCAGGTCAATATCCCTTCACAAGAGGGGTTTATGCCACAATGTATAGAGGAAGATTATGGACAATGAGACAGTACGCTGGATTTGGGACTGCTGAAGAGAGTAACAAGCGTTACAAATACCTCTTGGAGCAAGGACAAACTGGTTTAAGTGTCGCTTTTGATTTGCCAACACAAATTGGTTATGACTCCGATCACCCCATGGCAGAGGGTGAGGTTGGTAAAGTTGGTGTAGCTATTGATTCTCTTAAGGACATGGAAATACTATTTGATGGAATTCCCCTAGATAAGGTCTCCACCTCAATGACAATTAATGCTACAGCTGCCAACCTTTTAGCTATGTATATTCTTGTGGGTCAAAAACAGGGAGTCCCACAAGATCAACTGAGAGGAACCGTACAAAATGATGTCCTAAAAGAGTACATTGCCAGGGGAACTTACATCTTCCCGCCACAGCCGTCAATGAGATTAACAACAGACATCATAATGTACTGTGCAGAGCATGTTCCAAAGTGGAATTCAATAAGTATAAGCGGATATCACATTAGGGAAGCTGGAGCAAACGCTGTACAGGAGGTTGCCTTCACCCTCGCCGATGGTATTGAATACGTAAAGGCAGTTATTGCAAGAGGCATGGACGTCGATAAATTTGCTCCAAGGTTAAGCTTCTTCTTCAATGCACACAACAACTTCTTAGAGGAGATTGCAAAATTTAGAGCAGCCAGAAGATTATGGGCCAGAATAATGAAAGAGAAGTTCAATGCAAAGGATCCGAGATCAATGCTTTTGAGGTTTCACACTCAGACTGGTGGATCAACGCTCACGGCCCAACAACCTGAAAACAACATAGTTAGAGTTGCCATCCAAGCTCTCGCTGCAGTTTTGGGAGGTACTCAATCACTTCACACTAACAGTTATGATGAGGCTCTTTCACTCCCAACGGAGAAGAGCGTTAGAATTGCCTTAAGGACACAACAAATTATTGCCTACGAGAGCGGAGTTGTTGACACTATTGACCCGCTTGGAGGTTCATATTACATAGAGTGGCTCACCGACCACATAGAAGAAGAGGCCATGAAGTACATCGAGAAGATTGAGGCCATGGGTGGTATGATGAAGGCCATCGAAAGGGGTTACATCCAAAAAGAGATTGCAGACTCAGCCTACAAGTACCAGAAAGAAGTGGAAGAGAAGAAGAGAATTATAGTGGGTGTAAATGAGTTTATTGTTGATGAACCCCTAGATGTCGAGATTCTCAAAGTCGATCCAAGCATCAGAGACAAGCAAATTGAGAGACTTAAGAAGCTAAGAAGTGAAAGGGACAACAAGAAAGTAGAAGAAGCTTTAAACGAGCTAAGAAAAGCTGCTGAAAGCGAAGACATGAATCTAATGCCATACATCATAGAGGCCCATAAACACCTTGCAACCCTTGGAGAAGTTACGGACGTTCTAAGAGAGGTTTGGGGCGAGTACAGGGCCCCATTGATCTTCTGAACTCACCCCATTTTCTTTTCTAAATATATTACCAGTGCCAAGAGGGCAATTAAGCCCAAGATCAAGAGATAAACTTCTCTCGATGCTAATTCACTAACCTCAGGACCTCCTCTTGTGGTTTTAAACTCTAAAGTAACGTTCCCCTCTCCGATAAGAGCTATGGCCACGAAGTCTTCGTAGCTCCTTATGCCAATCTCCCCATTAATGGATTTTCTTTTATCTTTGAAGACCCCTTTAAAGTTTGTAGATAGTGGGTCAAAGTTCTCTTTTTCATTGTTAAGGGTAAAATAGTAGGCCCTTAGCTCAACATCTTTATCAGAAGTTAGAGAAAACTGCAATCTTTGGCCTCTGAGTGAAGTCGCATTTATAATAAATGTTCTCAGACCTTCTCCAAATTCTCTTTTTTTAAGTTCAAAACTTATGTTCTTCAGTTCTCTCAAGTAATCTGCAACTAATAATGCCCCATCAAAGTAGTTTTCACCCTCAATCATTAGCATGAATTTATTAAGGTTAAAGATAAGGAAGTCACTTCTACCCCTTTCTTGGGTTGAAGATTGCACTATTTTCCCTGAAGAGTCTAAAAGATGAATTCTTACATCTTTACCCTGCCTTATGTATCTCCCATAAATTATTGCAATCTTTTCTCCATCCAATGGCTCAAAAACAAATGGTGGAGTTATCTCATTTCCTGCAAACCTGTATGGTAATCCTGCATGATGATATTCACTTGTGTAATTAAGCTTTGCCAGCCAATTATCACCATAAACCGACAAAATTCCCATTCCGGTAACCTCAAGTTTCAGTGGAATTTTAATATCATTTACAGTCACATTGAACTCTATAGGCTCATTCAAAACAAAGCCTTGCGGAAGATTTGGAAGTTTCAGGACAAGAGATACCTGAGCGTTCTGAACCACATCTAGCTCTCTAACTTGGGTATCTCCGTAGTAGAAATATGCTTTTATTGACTCCGGTAATCCCTCAACCCCAAATTGCACTTTTCCGTTCCCAATGATAACAACAGCATAGCTTGTTGTTCCTCCAAGAATGGCATTGGCATAGGAGTTTACAGCCTTTGCCTCCAGTTCGGTCTTAATTGAAACCGGGAAAGTGGCCGAATATGATTGAGCTGTTAATCCAATTGTCAAGATTTGGGCATCTTCAGGGACAATAAATTCCACCGAAACTTCTTCCCCTGGAGGAATGGTTACATCAAGGTAATATGGTTCACTCACTATCACGCCATTTTGATAAACAGTAGCTTTTCCCTCAAATTTTTGGTCACCCTCATTTCTCAGCCATATTTGAAGTTTTTCTCCTTCCTTCACTGTTTTTACGAGGGAAATC
Source organism: Thermococcus sibiricus MM 739 (assembly GCF_000022545.1). Lineage (NCBI taxonomy): Archaea > Methanobacteriati > Methanobacteriota > Thermococci > Thermococcales > Thermococcaceae > Thermococcus > Thermococcus sibiricus. Next base: position 739,585 of record NC_012883.1, on the reverse strand, counting down.
ATCGGCGCTTCAAAGTAAAAGCTTTCCTGAGTTATAACCCCATAATCCACAACTATTGTACCTTGAGTAACATCCTTTTCAAAAATAATTTCTTTTTGTTCATTAGTACCAATTGTAACCTCTTTCTTATCAATGGTCATCCCACTAAAGAGTAGTTTGACTGTAGCATTAACAGCATCTCCAGGGTTTTTAAGAACCACGTGGAGCTTATCGTCCCTCCATATCCTATCAATTGTCACAAGACTCTCTAAAGAAGAGATTACAATACTCTTCGAGATTTTTGCCTCCTCCAAGGTGAAGGTCAACTGATTGTAGGGAGGCATTATTTTTACAATCACCTCTTCACCGGGCCTCAAATACAATTCCTGTTCTCTTATGACAATGCCCTGAGAAGAAATCAATAAAGTATCATTAATCTCATAATATCCGGTGTTCCTAATCTTCACTTTTAAATACTTATCAAAGGCCTCTAACAGAGTAATGTCTATATCTTTTCTTTTCACAACTTCAATTCTAGAGTAATTTCCAAGGATATGGAGCTTAAGGGTGAGAGTCTCAACATCAAGACTGCCCACTGTATAATTCACCACTCTAAAAGAAATGCTTTCTCCAAAATGAAGAGCTTTAAGAACACTTTCATTTCCACTTTCCAAGATTAAGAAAACCAAGTCTGGGTTATTCTCTGCAACATCAAATGTTACGGTAGTGTTGTCAACCACCAATACTTCATCTATTCCAAGCTCAACTGAGAGAGCAAGAGCATTTTGAACAAAGAGAAGCAGGATAAAGATTGTTAAGAACCTCTTCATGGCTCATCCCTCATACTCCTTTCTGTAAAGACCTAACAGAGTAAAAGTTAAGGAAAGTAAAATAACACTAAGGAAAAACAGGGCACTCATAGTTGCATCTCCTTTATATGTGTCTAACCCGGTGTGGAGTGTAAACCCTCTCTTCAGGAGAACACCTATCTGGTAGCTTAAATTAAAGCGTTCAGGGTTGTCAAAAAATGGTAGCTGAGGAAGTATAAACTGGGCTGTGAAGACTAGGCCAAAACTCGCTAATGAAGCATAGAGTGGTCTTGAAAGAATTACAGAAAGTAGCATCGAAACCGCACCTAAGCTTCCAAGCACAAGAATGGTAACACCTAGAGCATACAAAAAGTCATCAAATGTCGCTGTAAACCCTTCAAACCCCGATTTGTAGAGAAGTACCATGTATATTTCCATCACCAGGTATGGAATTCCGAAGATCAAACTCACAGTTGTGATTCCCGAAAAGAATTTACCAAAGACTATTTCACTTTTCTTTATTGGTTTCACCAAAAGAAGTCTTATTGTTCCTCTGTCTATTTCACTGGCCAGTAAGTCACTCATGATAATTATCACAATGAGTTGGCCAATTACACTCGCCCAAAAATTTATTAGAAATTGAGAAATATTTATCTGGAATGATATCTTGAGAGCTTTTGCACTATACTCAGTTATTTCCTCATGAGTGAAAAAATAGATTACAACCGGTAGGAGCATCAGAACAAGCATTACTTTGAATCTTCTGGATTTCAAAAGCCTATAAACCTCGTTTTGGTACAAAACACTAATCACTTTCCTCACCTATATTGAACTTTTCCATGAGAATTCTTTCAAGTGGACTTGTGTGAGGCCTGAACAACTTTAAACGAATGCCTTGAGAGGTTAAATATTTTGGAAATTGAAGAAAGAATTCGTCTAAGAATCTGGGATCCACTTGAACTCTTATAGTCCCCTCTTCTTCCCAAATTTCTCTTACATACGGTTTTTCTCGTAAAAATTCACATGCTTTTCCATTGTCAGAAGTTATTATATCGTACTCGGTTTCCTCGATTTGCGTCAGTTCGCTTACTCTCCCTTGGGCTATTAAACGGCCCTGATTTATAAGGCCCACATAATTGCACATTTTCTCCACTTCACTTACTATATGAGAGCTTACAAAAATCGTTTTTCCCTCTTTTGCAAGAGAAATTATCTTCCCTATAAATTCAATTCTTCCTAATGGATCAAGATTAGCTGTGGGTTCATCAAGTATTAAAAGCTCGGGATCTGCAATCAACGCTGAAGCAAATGCCACCCGTTGTTTTTGACCTGAAGAAAGTTCTTTTATCTTGTTTAATGCCAGCCTTCCTACACCTACATACCTCATTAGCTCTTTCGTTTGTTCCATTGCTTTTTCTTTTTTTAACCCCGAAAGTCTTCCCATATAAGTCAAGAACTCCACAATCGTCATGTCTTCATACGCTATCGGAATTTCCGGCATGTAACCAACCTTTTTCATAATTTCGACTCTCTTCTGGGGTATTTCGAGACCAAAAATTCTTATTTCTCCGTAGGTAGGCCTTAGAGCAGCCGTGAGCATTTTGATGGTGGTGGTTTTACCAGCACCGTTGGGCCCTAAGAAGCCATAAACCACTCCTTTAGGAACTTTGAGATCTAGATGATAGATTATGTTCCTCTTTCCGAAAAATTTGGTGAGGTCTTTAGTTTCAATCACATGTTCCATACTCAACACCATCGACGTAAATGTTCATTTCAACTAACAAATGATAATCTAAAGAGACTTAAATATCTTTTGAAACGCTTCTAGAATTTCTATCCCTATTGAGCATTTTTGATCGATATATCCTTGTAGTTTGAGCATTCTATTATTAATTGGTGAGACGAATGATAAGTTTTAAGAATTTAAGAGGATTTTGGGGAAAAGAAAGAAAGCCTGAAGTTCAGAAAGAGTATGCAAAATATGAAGCAATGAACTTCCAAAAAATGGTATGCTAATTCATAAACTGGCCTCTTCCCCACCCAAAAGGGCGAGGCTTTCAGAGGAAAAATGTAAAAGATCAAGAATATTTGATAATGAGCCTCCAAGAGCGAAGGGCCTAAACGATGGTTATCTAGATATTTTGACTTTTTTCTTTTCCAAATCTCATGCTTTAGAAGAAGACCGGCAATATTAAACAAGAGTTATAGAAAAACTTAAGGAAAACAATCTTCTACTGATGTTGAGGGATTTGTAATGAGAAACTCCTCAAAGCTTCAAAGAACTTGCGAGAGAAGGCATGTTTGCGTTTCCAGAAGGTGGTGCAACCTTAACAGGATTGAAACAACTGCTTGATAAGGGAAATATTGATAGAGACAAAAGAATACTCCTTATACAATACTGGTTCTGGAATTAAGTACACTGAAGTTTACTCAAAAGACTTCAAATTGGAGTTACCGGTTATTATATTCATTAATGATAACCTAGACAATGTATTTACACCAAAAAAGCATCGCCTTTAAGGTGGAGGGAGGAACTAGGTTAAAGATCTAAGTCCATTAATATCCTGCTCAGAAGAGGCCTCTTTGGGGAGAATGATATTATGAACTTCATAAAATCCCTATGGTGGGCCCGCGGGGATTCGAACCCCGGACCTTCGCCGTGTGAGGGCGACGTCATAACCAGTCTAGACCACGGGCCCGCCCGAAAAGACACTCATATCTCTTCCGACCTGTACTTATAAATTTTTCCTCACTATAAAAATACAATACTATATCTTTAAATACCTCTCAACTTACCTTTTCTCGGTGAGAACATGTTAAACACGATGGTTTTGATAAGGACAGACAACTTCGACAAGGCTCTAATAGCATTGGCTGATTTAGTGAGATATGCTGGGATGGAAATACGGGGTAAGCCGAAGATAATACCCCCAGCCCTTTCAGATTGGGCCGTTGAAAAAATTGTAGGAGAAGAACCCAAGAAAAAATATCGGGCTCATGTTGTGGCCCAAGTAGATCTACCACCTGCCAAGGCCATAGGGAGATTAAGGGAGATACACCCCCCTGCTCATATAATCGTAATTCCTCCAGATACTCCCGTTCACAAAGAACTCCTTAAACTATGGGGGACATTTGAAGTATTGAAAGGTTTTTATCCACCAAAGAAGGTTCAAGAAGAGGAAATTGAAGAGGAATAGCTACTTCTTTTTCTTCTTGACTCTGATATTAGCAATATCTCCAAGTGTTGGCTCGTAATCCTTTGGTATACTCGCTTTCTCCTTCACTTCCTCTTCGACCCTTTCAATGAGCTTTATTTTAAAGTAGCGCTCCAACTTCTTCGCTTCGTCTATGGTGGGTATATACTCTCCATGTGCTATTCTTCTAATTAAATTCGTAGAAAGGCCCACCATATGGGAAAGCTCTTCGTAGCTTAACCCGCTTTTTTGAATGGCCTCTCTCACTCTATCCGCATAATCTTCCACTATATCCTCTGTATACAGTGGTTTCCGTCTTGTTGGAGCTGGTTTAGATCTTGGTTTTGAAGCGTATCTCCTCCTAGGTTCTCTTCCCGTTGGCATTGGACTCCAAGTGCCAGGTTTTTTCCTACCATACTTTTCATAACATCTGTGGCACACTAAAAGCTCAGCACCTTCTATTTTCACTGTATGGCCTTTACCTCCTATTTCTGCTCCACAGATTTCACAAATTCTTGGTTTGGCTTTTGCCATTAAAACCACCTTCAACTCACTCTACTCTGACTTGAAGGTTAGATTTTATAAACCCATCTGCTAAATTTATTCCCGATAGATATGGATGCAGAAGAGGAGCACAAGAACAATAACAACAAAATCAAGATAGAGAAGCTCAAGAGAATGGATCAGGAGACTCTTGAAACCCTCGTAGAGATTTATATGAGAGGTTACGAAGGGATGAGGGAATACGGCGGTGAAGGAGAAAGTTATGCCAAGCGATACCTTCGCTGGTGCTGGAGCAAGGCCAGTGATGGATTCTTTGTTGCAAAGGACAGAGACAGAGTAGTGGGTTTTATTGTATGCGATAATGATTGGCATAGTCGGTATGAAAACAAGATTGTGGGAGCTATTCATGAGTTCGTAGTTGATAAAGGTTATCAAGGGAAAAATGTTGGAACGAAATTGATGGATAGGTGCTTAGAACACCTAAGCAAATACAACAACAGAATAGAGCTATGGGTCGGAGAAAAGAACAAAAAAGCAATAGAATTTTACGAGAAACTTGGCTTTAAAGTTGTCGGCAAGAGTGGGATCTGGGTGAGGATGGTAAAAGATCTAAAGAGAGAATCAGATTCTCAAACAAAAGAAAACCAACAAAAGCAACAGTACAAAAACTAACCCCAGCGAGCAATTAGTAGACACCCAAAGATGTTAAAATCAGCGCATACAATAGTCTTCTTGAGAATCTCTCTTTTAATAGAATTGCTTTTTCTTTTGAAAACCTTGCCCTTTAGGGCGGGGATGAGGTCAGCAGTAGGGAGGCCCTCGAAACCCCAAGGTAGTTTATTCCCTCAAGAAACATCCAATCTGCCACAGTGAACCCTAAAATTCCTGAAAGGATTAAGATAGCCCATACTTCCCGACTAAAAGAAGGAAATCCAAGATACAAAAGTGCCACAAAATAAAAAACGCCACCTATTATAAGCCTAATGATATTTATGGCAAAGGGAGTTATAGTTTTCATCAGTATTTTAGAAAACACCGAGCCAAAGCCAATGAAAAAGCCGCTGAGATCACCAGCACTACACCAAGTATTATGTTCATAAGGGTAATAGCTCACATTGAGTTTAAAACAATTATGTAAACCAAAACTACTAATTCAAAAAATAGATAAATGGAAGAAAAGTCACTTTATCGGAGGCCTGAACTTATAACCATACAAGATTATTCCGTCTTCTTCGAACTCCCTTACTTTTCTCGTGACCATTTCCACTTCCATTCCAAAGTATATTTCCTCTGGATCAACATCTGTGAGCTGGGTCAAAACCACCGGCCCCTCCTCAAGCTCAACTAGGGCTATTGGATAGGGCTTGTAGTACTCATAACCGCTTGGTGGGTTTCTCACTATAGTCCAGCTAACTACTTTACCTTTCCCGCTGAACTGGAAGTCCTCTATCTCCTGGCTTCCACATTCGGGACATATGGGCCTCTTTGGGAAGTGAACATGACCACAGTTCTTACATTTACCACCTATGAGGCGATACTTTTCTTTAAAGTGTCTCCAATATCTAGAAACTTGCATTGGCCTTCCCATTTTCAGACCCTCCTTAATATGGTTACAGTTATATTTGAACCAGTTCCACCTATGTTTTGTGTCAATCCTATCTCAGCATTTGGCACTTGATTTGGAGCCTCTCCCCTAAGCTGCCATACTGCTTCAACAGTTTGATAAACTCCAGTTGCTCCTACCGGATGCCCTCTTGCTTTCAGTCCACCCAAAGTTTGAATCGGATAGTCTCCATCTATGGCTATCTGCCCCTCTTTTGCAAGCATTGCGCCTTTTCCTCTCTCTACAGCACCTATTGACTCCAAACTTAGGGCAGCCATTATAGTAAAGGCATCGTGAACCTCAAAGAAGTCTATGTCACCAACGCTAATTCCCGCCATTTTGTATGCCCTCTCAGCAGCAACCTTTGCAGCCTTGAGGAATAGGAACTCCCTTCTGTTTGCTAGGTTTATCGTATCTATTGCCCTCCCCATTCCGGCAACTTCGACTATCTTCGCCTTATCCACGAATTCCTTGGCTTTTTCTTCAGTGGTTATTATTACCGCGGCAGCCCCGTCGGCTATTGGGGAAGCATCAAAGAGCTTTATCGGATCAGCTACATAGGAGCTCTTCATAACGGTCTCAACTGTTATCGGCTTTTTGAACATTGCATATGAGTTTTTAGCACCGTTTGTGTGAGCGTTAACCGCAAATAGCGCCAAATCCTCTTCGGTATAGCCGTATTCCTTCATGTAGAGCCTCATGGCGAGAGCGTTTAAAGCAACAAAGCTCACCCCGTGGAAGAGCTCCCACTCTGCATCCGCAGCATAAGCGAGGTACCTTGTAGCGTCGCTTGGCCATGCATCGGTCATCTTTTCAACGCCTACAACGGCAACAACATCTTCAAGGCCGCTCATAACTGCTTTTACTCCCTCTTGAACGGCAGCTCCTCCAGAAGCACATGCAGCTTCGACTTTAACCGCTGGAATATTTCCAAGACCTGCCCAGTCAGCTATTAATGCACCAAGGTTTTCTTGCTCAACGAATGAACCTGAGGCCATATTTCCCACATAGAGGGAATCCACCTTATCAATGCCTGCATCCTCCATGGCATTGAGCAATGCTTCAACTGCTAGGTCCCTAAGACCAAGTCTCCAGTGTTCTCCAACCGGAGTTAGCCCCACACCAATAATCACTGGCTTCCTCATTTTAACCACCTCACAAGATGTACTTACCTCTGTGCTTTGCGTATAGAGCATAATCAAGATATTTCTTCCTGTTAACATAGTCCATTGTCTTTGGTGCTAGCTCTCTCTTCTCCTCAATTGCATCTTGTACAATAAGGCTAAATGCATCGCTTCCTGCTCCGCTTCCAAAGCTTACCCAAAGAATTCTATCTCCCGGCTTTGCTATGTCCAAAACAGCCGAAATACCCACAAGGGTTGCACCGCTGTATGTGTTCCCTATTATCCCACTAAGCAACCCTGGAAGAACTTTCTCTTTTGGAATCCCAAGAATTTTTGCTACTGTGAGGGGAAACTTGACATTTGGCTGGTGAAAAACAGCGAAATCAAAATCACTTGGAGAATAATCAAGTTCTTCCATTAGACCTTTTGCAGCACTTATTATTTGGTGGAAATAAGCTGGTTCTCCAGTAAATCTATTTCCGTGTCTTGGATAATGTTCGTGTTGCCTTCTCCAGAAATCTGGCGTGTCAGTTACATAAGAGTAACTTCCTTCAAAATAAGCTAATGTATCAGAAGTTTTTTCTCCCACAATATAGGCGGCTCCTCCGGCCGATGCAGTAAATTCCAAGTGATCTCCGGGCCTTCCTTGAGAAGTGTCAGCTCCTATTGCCATAGCATATTTAGCCATTCCGCTCCCAACAAAACCTATTGCAGCTTGAAGGGCTTCAGTTCCAGCCTTACATGCAAACTCAAAATCCGCTGCATCCAAATCAGGGGTTGCTCCAATTGCTTCAGCTATCACGGTTGCAGAAGGTTTAACAGCATAAGGCTTCGATTCTGTACCAAACCAAAGTGCTCTAATTTCTCTTGGGTTTATACGAGCTCTTTTAAGAGCATTTCTCGCAGCTTCAATTCCAATAGTAATTGCATCTTCATCCAAGTTGTTTACAGATTTTTCTTGTATGGGGAACCCATTGACACCCCATACTCTACCAATTTCCTCGTTTTTAATTCTAAACATTGGCACATATGCACCATACCCAACAATCCCTACATCCTTAATTGGTTTTAATAGCCGTCTCATTGGGCATCACCTTCTTTTTTAAATGAACTTGACTGTGTTCTCTCGAAGGTTAAGTATGGCTCTTATAAAAGTCTTTCGGTAAATGTGTAATATTTTTTCGACAATTGACTATAAAGTTTATCAGCTCCGTACCTTTAAAAGCCCAACTCTTTTATACTTCTTTAGCAAAGAATAGAAAAGGTGATGCTCATGAAAGCATACATAAGCGAAAATGTACAGGGGATTTATGCCTTTGATGAGGGTGGCAATCTCATTGGAAAGAGAATCTTCACAGAGAGTCCAGAAGCCGCACTAGACAAACTACTTAAGGGAGAAATCATTGATGACCTCCTTGATCTTTTGGAAGAATTGAAAGAAAATGGATATTCAAGGTTTGCTGTCGAGCACCCTGAACTAAGTAGAAAAGTCAGAGAAGCTGGGTTTGACGTTGATGTGGAATTTCCAAACCTGGCAGGGGAGAAGCTTAGAGAAAATCCAGAAGAATTCTTAGGGTCAGATTGGTTTGAAAAATACTTTAAAACAAGTATAAATCTCACAAGAGCTAGGATACAAGAGCAAAGTGGTGCAAGAGATAAAATGATAATTCAAGCCATAGAGGCGCTGGATGATATTGATAAAGTCATTAACCTCCTAGTTTCAAGACTTAGAGAATGGTACTCACTTCACTTCCCCGAAATCGATGAGATTCTGCCCAAGCACCCACAATATGTTGCCTTTATTAAAAAAATTGGAAACAGAAAAAATATCACGAGGGAAAACCTAGAATCTTTTGGTCTAGGTGAAAACAAGATAGCAAGAGTTTTGGAAGTCAAAGAAAAAACAATGGGTGCCTGGATGGACCAAAAAGATATCACAGTTATCCAAAACCTCGCTAAAGAAATAGAAGATTTATACAAACTAAGAAGTGAGATAGAAGATTACATTGAGAGAGCTATGGATGACGTCGCGCCCAATCTAAAAGCTCTAGTAGGTGCAAAGCTTGGAGCCAGGTTAATAAGCTTGGCTGGAGGATTGAAAGAACTGGCCCTGATGCCATCCTCTACTATTCAGGTTTTAGGTGCAGAAAAAGCATTGTTCAGGCACTTAAGGAGCGGTGCTAAACCTCCAAAGCATGGTATTATCTACCAGTATCCTGCAATTAACAAATCTCCCTGGTGGCAGAGGGGAAAAATTGCAAGAGCTTTGGCTGGAAAATTAGCCATTGCTGCTAGAGTGGACTACTTCTCCGGCGAATATATAGCAGAAGAACTCAAAAATGAGATCGAGATTAGAATAAAGGAGATCAAAGAGAAGTATCCAAACCCTCCAAAACGAAAAGAAAAACCAGTGAAGAAAGAGAAGAAGAAAAAATTCAAAAAGAAAGGGAAAGAGAAGAAATTCAGAGGAAAAGAGAAAAAGCAAAAGAAAGGAGGAGAGAGAGCCAGGAGGAGGTGAGGTAAATGAACGTTAAAAAGCATAAATTCCCTGGAGTCTATACTGTTATTGAAGATGACGGAAGTGAAAGAATAGCAACTAAAAATCTAGTGCCCGGTCAAAAGGTTTATGGAGAGAGAATAGTCAAATGGAAAGGCGAGGAATATAGAATCTGGAATCCAAACAGGTCAAAGCTTGCCGCGGCAATTCTCAACGACCTCAAAAATTTCCCAATAAAGCCCGGAACTACTGTCCTTTACCTGGGAATAGCAAGCGGTACTACGGCTTCACACGTAAGCGACATCATAGGCTGGGAAGGAAAAATCTTCGGTATTGAGTTCTCACCGAGAGTCCTTAGAGAATTAGTTCCCCTTGTGGAAGAGAGAAGAAATATCGTACCCATCTTAGGTGACGCAACAAAACCTGAAGAGTATAGGGCCCTTGTTACAAAAGTGGATGTAATTTTTGAGGACGTTGCCCAGCCAACACAAGCCAAAATACTCATTGATAACGCAAAGGCCTACTTGAAGAGCGGCGGATATGGAATGATTTCAATTAAGAGCAGAAGCATAGACGTGACAAAAGAACCTGAAGAAGTTTTTAGAGAAGTTGAAAAAGAACTCAGTGAATACTTTGAGGTAGTTGAAAGAATTTCACTAGAGCCCTACGAGAAAGACCACGCCTTGATAGTTGTCAGAAAGCCTTAAATTTAAGTAATCCTTTGCGCAAGAAGTTTTCTTTCTTTTTCATCTTTAAGATTGATTAAGTAGATAGTAACCCCGTGGCCATTTTTGGCCCTCTTGCTTCTATAAACATCTTGGGCAAAAGTTAAAACGAATGCATCTTCAACTTTGAACTCTAAGGCCCCTGTTTTTGCAGAATTTAGCAAATAATAGTCCTTTCTCCCAATGGCTTCCCCTTCTATCTCAAACTTATGATTTTCTGTTGGAACTTTTCTCATTTTTCGTAGTATTGAGGAAAGCAATTTGAAAGACTGTGGGGTGATTCTTGACTGCTTGAGTCGCTTCTTAAGAGCCTCTAAATGACGATAATACTCACTTGCGGTATCTTCATTAATTACAAAAATGGTATCTTCATGTTTAATTTTAATCAACTCTGTAATGATTTCATATGCAAGTTTAGTTCCCTCATCACCTTTTAGACCTTTTTCTTCTTCAAGAGCTCTTCTAAGCACATTGGTATCAAGCACAATGACAATCATTATCTTCCCCTCATGCTTTTAGCCAATCAAGGAATACATCTATATCTGCTTCAAAAAAGTCTTGAAGATCCCCTTCAACACTTCCGTCTTCATGAACAATAAGCCTATTAAAGACTGACTCTTCTTGCTCTTTCTGTGATGAGTAAATAACGAGTTCCTCTGGCGATAAACGTCTCGAGGCTACGGCATTTAACAACCCATATAGCAAGTGCTCCGAATGAGTCTCAATTATCAGTTGATACTCTCTCTTCTTTGATACCATTAAGAAGAACTCAGCAAGTTCATACTGAAGTTTTGGATGAAGATGCATTTCTGGATGTTCAATGAAAATTGTACTTCCTTTGGGATAAAATGCCAGAGCTGTTACTATTGGGAAAAGCGCATTTAATCCTGCACCTGCATCTGTGAGATTTATGTCAACTCCTCCCGGAGTCGTTGCAATAATTTCGTACTGGCCTTGTGTTTCTGTTGGCACCCATCTGAGATTTTGGAGACCATATTTTGTATAAAACTCACGAATGATTCTAATATTTTCCTGGAATTCTGAACGATAACAAGCATAATAAAAAATTGCATGAGAATTTGATGTATCAACAGCGGATGTATTTGCCAAAACTCCCCCAATCTTCGCCCTACTCTACGGTTAGTTTTTAGAATATGAAGTATTCGCGAAAGTTCCATTTTTAAGTCTCTGTTGGAGGAATGACTGCCAGTTAGTCTTCTAGTACCTTTTTCTTTTGACAATGAGACCTCAACTTTTAGTATTTCTACGTCTTTAAAATCAGCATTTATGTGAATTGTCTTAGAAACATCGTGGGCATGGACTATTTCATCAAAGAAGTTAATCTCAAATAAGTTTTCAAGAACGTCTCTTTCAAAAATAGGTGGAGTAGGAGTTATATGTCTAGCGTATATGTATGGATTCCTCAGAACCTCGGCACATTCCAAAATAGATGTTTTCCACTTCCATTTGGGCCTACGAGAACATTAATTTTCGAGAACTCCAGCTCTGCTTTTTTGATTGATTTATAATTCTTAATAAGCATTTTTGTAAGCATAAGTTTTCACCATCTTTATCTAAGTTATGAGAATATTTAAAGATATCTCCAGAGAAAGAATACACAAAGAAGAGAAAAATCAAAGTAGTGGATTTCTAAACTTCTTACCCGGATAGTATGCCACGCCCTCAAGTTCCTCTTCAATTCTTAGGAGCTGGTTATATTTAGCATTTCTATCGCTTCTTGCTGGTGCTCCCGTCTTGATCTGGCCAGCATTTAATGCAACAGCTATGTCGGCAATTGTTGAACCTTCCGTTTCACCTGAGCGGTGAGAAACAACAACTCCATAGCCTGCTCTAAAGGCCAGATAAGCAGCGTCTATTGCTTCACTTAAAGTTCCGATCTGATTTACCTTGAGGAGAAGTGCATTTCCAGCCCCCATTTCAATGCCCTTCTTAAGTCTCTTCACGTTTGTAACAAAGATGTCATCGCCAACAAGCTGAATCTTCTTTCCAAGCTCCTTTGTAACCATTGCAAAGCCCTCAAAGTCTTCCTCCTGAACTGGATCCTCAATAGAAACTATTGGGTATGTTGAAACAAGATCTTTGTAAAGGTCGATGAGCCCCTCTCTTGTATATTCCTTGCCCCCAACAATGTACACATTCTTTTCTTCTTCATAGAACTCGCTTGAAGCGACATCAAGGGCGAATGCTATTTCATCTCCAACCTTGTAGCCGGTCTCTTCAATTGCCTTCACAAGAGCATCCAAAGGCTCAGTGACCTCTTTCATCGGGGGAGCAAAACCGCCTTCGTCACCAACGTTGACCGCTAACTTGCCGTACTTCTCAATGAGAATCTTCTTTAGGGTGTGGTAGGTCTCGCTTACCATCTGAATTGCTTCCCTAAAGCTCTTTGCACCAACCGGCATGATCATGAACTCTTGGAAGTCTAAATCGTTGCCTGCATGGGCTCCACCGTTGATAACGTTGCTCATTGGAACAGGCAAAACGTAAGCGTTTGCCCCGCCCAAGTAGCGGTAAAGTGGTATTTCAAGAGCATTTGCTGCTGCTTTTGCAACTGCTAATGAAACTCCGAGAATAGCGTTTGCACCAAGATTGCTCTTGTTTTCACTGCCATCAAGCTCAAGCATGAACATATCAATGTCCCTCTGGAGTGTGACATCCATACCAAGAAGCTCCGGGGCAATTATCTTGTTGACGTTCTCAACGGCCCTCTTAACGCCTTTTCCATGGTATCTCTTTCCACCGTCTCTAAGCTCCAAGGCCTCGTGAATTCCTGTTGAAGCCCCACTTGGAACAGCTGCTCTCCCCATTGCGACAGGAGTGTATACATCAACCTCAATTGTTGGGTTTCCCCTCGAATCCAAGATTTCCCTTGCAAAGATTCCGGTAATTTCAAAGGGATTTTCCATTGCTTTCACCTCGGGTGATATTTGAGGTTTCTCTTTAAAGCTTTTTCACATGAGGAGACACCCGAGATAAGCTTGCAGAAAATTATAAATGACAAAGAAGCTTCCAAGCTACATTTGGGATAAAGCACGATAAGACAACCCTTCAATGAAAAGAATAATGGGGCCTCTCTTTTTATCGCTTTATAAGTTTAGAGAGATCTGCAGCTGAGAAAGAAAACTCTGATCCTAAGATATCAGGATTGGGAGATTTGATGACGCTTAGCTTGTAAACCTCCTTATGGAGTTCCCACCTAAACACGCTTGTGGAGATCTCTTCAAGAAGACCGAGGATTTCTAACGATTTTTCTTTTAGTATTTCCCGATTTATAAAGTACACCGCAAAACGAGTTTCATTCCCCACAAAGCTTGCAATATTGCGAACAAGCCCTCTGGCATCCTGCAGATCAAGGGATACAAAAAGTTTGTGGATCCCCAAAACCGGATTACAAACAATCTCCTTTGGAGCGACCTTCTCGTAAACTTCACTATACGCAACAAAGTCTAAAGAGTACCTTCTAATTTCAACGTTTCCTAGAACTTTCCCAACATTTTTATCTCCACCGATTTTTATAACTGGAGCGTTTAAGAGATCCTCAGTTGGAACTCCCAAAATTTTAAGCCTTGTGATATACTCTGAAAAAGTATCGGCGATATCATCAATTATAACCGGAACACCTCTTTTCATGCACTTAGTTATCATAAGATACAATAGGATTTCAGGAGATGATATGGGAGTGTATTCAACCAGTACAGTTTCCCCCGGCTTGATTCCAAGCAATATTGAGTCAAGTGTTAGATCTCTCTTACTTTCATTCATATAGGGTCCCCTTTGTTTTTTTGCAATTCATCTATTAAAGTTTTATGTTCGGATAGAAAATACGATATTGAGTCAAAATTAATTGGAAAAAGAAAAAAAGCTCAAGAGAGCTCAAACACCTTTTGAAGCTCTTTATCAATAGGCTCTGGTGATGTTAAAAGGCTAACAAGCACCATAACCACTGCCGAAACAAGAGCTCCACTTACGTATATGTATTCCCAGTAGCTGAAGCTCACTAACCCTGTTATCCCTACAACAGCAACCAATGAGCCCGCTATCATTCCCAGCAAAGCACCCTCTTTTGTGGCCCTCTTCCAGTAGATTCCAAGCAACAGTGGTACAAAGACCCCCGAAGTATAGATGTCGTAGGAATATATGAGAAGTTCAATTATCCCCTGAATAGTAAGTGCTGCTACAAGTGCTAAAACCCCTATAGCTACTGTGGTTCCTATTGAGAGATTCAGTAACTTTTTATCCTCTGCTTCAGGTTCTATGAAGCTCTGGTATAAGTCCTTAACCACGTGAGAAGTTGCCGCTGATAAAAGTGAATCGGCCGTGCTCATTACCGCCGCAAGGATTGCGGCCACGAATATCGCTCCAACACCACTTCCAAATACTGTGATTATCAATTTTGGTACTGCAGTCTTTGGTGAATCGATTATCGCCTGTGGATCGCTAGAAAGGGTTAATGCAAGCATTCCCGCAAGGGCTGGGAGGAAAGATAGTACCATAAGCAGTACCCCACTGTAAATCGCACCTTTTCTGGCCGTTTTCTCATCATTTGATGCAAAAAGCCTCTGGTAGAAATCTTGGCCTATCAAAGTGTACATTACTGTTGCTGCTAACGTTAGAGCAAATAGGGAAATGCCCAAAGACATGAAGTTGAAATACTCTCCACCTGCCTGTGGTAGGTTTGGAATCGCTGAAAGGCTTGTTCTAAGCCCTTCAAAGCCCCCCACCTTATTCAAACCGAGAACTACTGCAACTAAAACACCAATGCTTCCAAGTATTATCTGGATAAAGTCCGTCAAAGCTACTGCCCACAATCCAGAAAAGGCCGTGTAGGCTATGAAGATAAGCGTGGCAAATACCGCTCCTGCAGTTCCAGGAAGGCCTATAGCTTCAAAGACTGCTGATGCTGCCCATACTTGCGCCCCAAGTATACCTACAAGGGCCAGAAGCGAAAGCATTGCAGCTAGAAGTCTTATTGCCTTACTCTTGTAACGCATCTCCAAAACATCTGGGACTGTGTATAATGCTAAAGCGCGCATGGGCTTTGCAAGAGTCAGACCCAAGAGAAGAAGCCCCAGACCACAGGCAAAACCGTACCAGATTCCTCCTAATCCATAGGTGGCTCCCCAGCTAGCTCCTCCCAAGATGAAAGCCACCACCATAGTGAGTGGCTGCCAAAGTTGCAGTGGTTAGTGCTAACCCTAGTCTTCTCCCGGCCACCAAAAAGTCGGCCGAGGTTTTAATGTATTTTCTGGCATATACTGAAATTCCTAGCATTGCTCCCATGTATAAAACAAGTGTAGTCCAAACTACGTCCATTTTTCTGCACCTCTTGAAAGTACAACCCAATAAATCTTGAATGCTATTTAAAGTTTTTGACAGATTTTTTGTCAAAATGATAACTATCCGATAAAAGAGGGCTAATGAACTCATTCATTTTAGAAAAATATCATAGATTCTATGCATATATATCCAGTGGATAATGTAAACTTATTAACAATTGTAAATCATAACTGTGTAATTTATAAGAACTACCGCAAATAACTAGATAATTTATAACATAAAACCGAAATATTTAAATATAATATAACGTCTAGTATTACTAAGTTTTAGATTAACATGTCTAGATTTTTGTGGGGGGACAAGGTTGGTAATTGATCCTCACATCTTACGATCATTACACAGGAGCGAACTAAGAAAAAAGATTCTTTTCTACTTACATGAGATTTACCCCTCTCCTACATACCTTTCCGAGATTGCTAGAATCGTCAGATCAGATCCTTCCAATGTAAAAGGGGCCCTAGTCGGCATGGGAAACCGCTATAATGGAGATAGTTCCTTAGTTCATCTTGGCTTGGTAGAGGAGATTACTCAAAATGGGTTTAAATATTACAAACTTACTGAGCACGGGGAAAAAGTTGTTGGATTCCTAAAAACTTATCAATCATATTATAGTAGATTTATGTGAGGTGCAAAAAATGGATGACTTAATAAAACAGTTCGATTTCAATCTCTCAACTCTTATTGACTTTTCGTTCTTTAATGCAGTCAAAATTGGATTGGGATTAGGCGTTTTTAAGGAACTGGACAAAACTAAAACCCTTGAAGATATTTTAAACTTAATAGATGTCAAAAATAAAGCCTACTTAAGAGCACTACTAAGTGCATATTATGAGTTAGGAATTCTAGAAGCTAAGGGGACTGAATTAAGCCCTAAAAGGTTCTTACGTACTTTTACCCTTGAATATGAGAGATTACGAGATATTATTCCAGAATGGATTGACATACAAGATGAGATCGTCAGAATGGCAAATTATGCATTTTTATCTTTCGAGAATTCTAAAGTGATGATGGACTTTGACAAAGACTCGGACTTTTGGGACATTCGACTTTCAAATCCCCTAAACAAGTTATATAGAGAAATAATCGTTAGGGTTGGTGGACTTAGAGATGGAATGAGGATCCTTGATCTTGGTTGCGGCTCGGTCTCACCGATAGAACTCGGAAAACATGTGGGTCCAAATGGAGAGTATATCGGCATTGACTTTTCCCCAGGATTACTAAGCATAGCCCAACAAAGAATAAGAGAACTTGGTATGGATTGGGTGTTCCTAAGAGAGCTTGACATAACAAATGCCATACCTAAAAGAAAGTATGACTTAGTTATAATGAGTTTTGTTCTCGAGTATCTTCCTGAAGTACACAGAAACATTATAAAGGCTCTGAATTTGGTGGATGAAAGAGGGAAACTAATAATCGTAGAGCCATTTAGAGAGAATTTTGAAAACATAGCTGCATGGGAATTTTTCGAAAAACTCACAAAAGAATTCAGAAGATTTCCAAAAAAATCTGAGATTCTTGATGCATTAGAATACTATGGGAAGGATGCCAAAATAAGTGAATATGGAAAATCTGTTCTTGTTCTTGAGCCAATATTGTAACATCTTGTTGTTCTTTTATCTTATCTTGGCTTTATTCCAATTTTATCATATTTCTTCAAATTCTAAAAATTACTACCAAATGTTAGTATATACCTACATATGTACTTACATGTGTAAAGATTAATGTAAAAACAAAAAATTGATTTATAGTCAAAGAACCTTATATCCTATTGCAGAATTTCCAATGGAGGTGTCAAAAGGTGAAGCCTATTTTTGGTAAGAAGAGGGGTGCTGTTGGTATTGGTACCCTGATTGTGTTTATAGCCATGGTTCTAGTGGCAGCAGTAGCTGCAGCAGTACTCATCAACACCAGCGGCTACTTGCAACAAAGAGCAGAAGCCACAGGAAGACAAACAACAAAAGAAGTTGCCAGCGGATTAAAGATAGACAAGGTAGTTGGTCATGTAGGTACTAGTGGAATAGACATGCTTGCAATATATATCTCACTCAATGCAGGAAGCGAACCAATTGATCTCACCCAGACAAAACTCTACTTAAACGATGGAAATACAGTCGCAGTATTAGAGTATGGATCTGGAGCCTTTAACAAAACAGTCACCAACAACATATTCGACAATACCACATTATCAGGAGCTTGGAGCACAAACGTCGATGGAACTCACTTTGGAATACTTGTGATTCAAGATGCTGATAACTCACTCAGCGCTGACACACCAACAATAAACGCTGGAGATGTAGTGATTCTGACCGTAGACGCAAAGGATGTATTTGGTAGTGAAATCCCAACAAGAACGGAAATCGCTATTGAGGTCAGGCCAGAATTTGGAGCACCGGGTTACACCAAGGTCATAACCCCACCGAGCTACGGAACCTACAAGATTATAGAGCTCAAGTGATGCTTCAATTCTTTCTATTTTTCAATTTTCAATCAACTCCTGGGTGGGACAGGGATGTCGTTCAGTTATTTGAAAGAGAAGTTCAAGAAAAAATCAGAAAAAGATGAAATCGAGCAACTAGAACTTGCTCTAAGTGAAGGAAACACTCAAGAAAACCCAAAAGAGCAGAAAGAAGATGAAGAAAAAATTACCCTCATAATGAACAGAATTAATGAAATCGAAAATGAGCTACCAAGAATTAAGGTCAACATCGACACTTTGAAGTCTCAAATCCAAGAACTAAGAGATGAAATAGAAAAGCTTGACAAAACTATCAAAGATGTCATGATGCTCTATGAAGTAGTATCACAAGAGATAAACCCCTTTAGGGATCTGGATAGTGAAAACCCAATAGTAAAAGAAATACATGAACTAAAGCAAGATCTCGAAGATATTAGAAAAGAAATAGCACAGATAAGAGGAGATTTGAAACTCCTTGCCTATCACGGGGTAGACCTCGACAAGATAATATACGAAGCAATCTCGGAGGGAGAAACATGATAACCGAGAACGAGATAGACAGTAAACTTCAGAAGCTACAGGGGGAAGTACCTAATGTCCTTATCAAGGACTTAAAAAACAAATTAGTTTCAAAAATAGACATCTTAACACCAGAGCAAGTGGATCTAATCATAAACAAGGTCCTCGAGAACTATTCAAGTCAAGCAGAAAGGCTCAGAAGGTTAGACAAAAGAGTAGAAGAGATTGGGAAATACTTAGAGGAAATAAGAAGACATTTAATGGACAAAACAACACTTCATAAAGAATTTAATGAAAAGTCCGAGAGAGTTCCAGAGAGAATTCCTGAAGTTGAACACCAAGAGGGAATTAAAAGTTATGATCCCCCGAAGATTGAATTAATTGAAAATAATATGAGTGGGGAGGAAGAAATCTTGACTGAAGAATTTCAAATTCCGAAAGATGTGAGAGAAGCCCTAATAAACCCAACAAAAATGAGGGCAAGATTAGATCATCTCCCAAATGACACTGCCTCAACAATGATAGCACTAAAATGGCTAGGTTTCCTCATCGACAGAGCAGGAGTGCTGAATCTAGAAAACATCCTTGAGTTTTACTATACAATAGGGTGGATCTCCGAAGAAGTATTGGAAAGCCTATTGAAGTATGCAAACGGGACCAGACCTCACCAGAGAGAACCAAACTGGAAACCAGATGACAAACTTACGATTCAAGATCACTTAATATCACTCCTGTTCATTGAGCGCCTAAGAGGTACTAAAATAACCCCAGAAGTCCTGAACTCTCTAGAAAGAGAACTCAAGATGATGAATAAGATTCTTGAACATGTATATGGTGTTTAAGGGGATAGGGTATGGGATTCAGCGTTTCAGCAAGCTTTGCAGTGATATTCATTGCGTCGATAATGGCATTTGGCACTCTCTATATCTCTCTCGAGAATACTTATACTTCAATAGCTGAGTCCGTTGAAACGTACAAAGAAACTTTCATAAAATCCCAGACGTCATATCTTGCTCTACAAGATGTCTCTCACATCAATCCTGGAAGTGATGTGTCCATCTATACAATAACTTTCAATATTAGCAATAATGGCTCCACCCTATCCCCTAGATATTGGGATTTTATTCGTGATGGACAACTAAAGGAGCCCGATGGATCGACACTCATAGTGGAGGATAAAGCGTATTTACTTCCCGGAGAATCCATACTAATACGAACTACTGAAGTGAAGGATCAAATTATCCACAGTCTGATAGTAGCAACTGAAACGGGGTGTTCTCTGAAAATAGAATGGAAATGGATATGGCTTGATCCAAATCAAACGATTGGTCAACCTTCTATTGTTGGAAAAGCTTGGTACTGCTCCTAAGGTGATACTAATGGCGAGCTCAGTAATTTCAGAAATAATCCTTTTCATTGTTTCCCTCCTTGTCGCAGGAACAATAGCTGGAGGTCTTTATATAGTGACCCAGGACTTAGCAGATAGTATAAGCACTAGAGGAACAATAATAGCCCAAAATCTCAGAGTGGACTTCACAATAATAAATGATCCAGAGAATATTCCTTTCTTGGGTGGAGCTTATGTGTTCTATATCAAAAACACTGGGAGTGAGGAATTCTCCTTTACAAGCAGCACTATTATTGTCTTTATTGACGGGAATCTCATTCCTCCTTCAAATCTCACGCTGACACCATCTACCCTTTATCCATATGATATCGGCGAGTTGAGAATAAGTACTACTCTTTCCTCCGGCTATCACAAACTTGTTGTGGTCATTGAAAATGGAAAACAGCGTGAATTTATATTCAAAATCTGAGGTGAACACCATGACTCGCTTACTTAAAATGCAAATCCCAAATGATGAGCTTCACAGACGATTAGGTGGAGGAATACCCTCTGGGAGTTTAATATTTATAGAGGGAGACAGAGGGACTGGAAAGTCTATATTCTCCCAGAGGCTTGCTTATGGATTTCTAAAAAATGACATTCAAGTTAGTTATGTTTCTACCCAACTCACAACCCCTGAATTTATAAATCAAATGGAATCACTAGGATATAGCGTAATCCCCTTTCTGACAAAACGAAAACTTCTTTTTGTGTCGTTATATCCTCTTTTGAGCAGTGTTTCTAAAAGAGGAAGGTTTTTACCAAGATTCTTGAGCGAGGAACGATTGTGGGAAAAAGATGTTATTATCATAGATTCACTGCCTTCCATTTTACCTCCAAAAATAGATGAGGAGACTTTGAGAAAGTTTACAGAACATCTCAAAAAATTAAGTGCTCTTAACAAGGCCATAATATTAACAGCAAACCCAAGTGATCTCGATTCTTCTGTACTCTCGATTTTAGAAGAAATAACTACAATGCTCATAAGATTGCAGGTCAAAGTATTCGGAGGAGACTTGAAAAATTCTGCCACTATCGTGAAGTATAACAATGCTATGGGAGTTTTTCAGAAGGTAATTCCATTTAGAGTAGAACCCAAGGCAGGATTTATAGTGGAGATAGCTGCGGTGGTGTAGAATGGCTGAGATTAGCAGAGAAACCTTAGAAACCGCAATGGCAAGAAATCCACACTTAAGAGAATACGTTGAAAAGTTTACTAAAAAATATGGAAAAGTTCCAGAATTCTACACTCAACTGAGCAGAGATCTGAAAGAAATAAAGTATCCCAACATAGTATATCCAGTCGGAGACCCTCTTTTTGTTCACATTTACGGAGACCCAAAAACAGAGAGAAAATACATAGTAATAGAGCCCAGAATTCAGAACACAGAAGAGCGAGTAAAATACGAACTAGTCAAAGAAAAAATTCTTGAACTTGCTCCTTCAAAGACAATACCCGAAAACAGGGAGGAATTTGAAATATTCCTAGATCAACTGTATAATGAGGCCCTCCAGAAGATTAACAATAGGGGTTTTTTCTCTAGAAAAAACGTTAAAATAACAAAAATAGAAATTGAGAAATTTAGATATCTCATAAAAAGAGATATTGTAGGAATTGGGCCATTAGAGGTTCTCATTAGAGATCCATATATTGAAGATATTCACATATTGGGTGCCGAATATGTGTCTTTAATTCACAAGATCTTTGATGCTTTACCCACCAATATAAAATTTGAGAGTAATATTACATTGGCCGATTATCTCAAGGCCTTAAGTGAAAGAATTGGAAGGCCTGCTAGTGACAAAAACCCCATTGTTGATGGAACACTTCCAGATGGATCAAGAATCAACATAATATACAGCCCAGATGTTAGTATAAAAGGATCCTCAGCTACAATAAGAAAATTCTCCACTACTCCCCTAAGTGTTGTCCAACTTGTAAAGTGGAATACATTTTCTGCAGAAGTCGCGGCATATTTATGGCTTGCATTAGAATATGGTATGAGTGTTTTCGTATGTGGAGAAACAGCAAGTGGAAAAACCACCACTTTAAACTCTATCGTTCCTTTCATCAAGCCTCAATCAAAGATTTTTACTGCTGAAGACACTCCAGAGGTTGTTGTTCCTCATCCTACTTGGCAAAGACTTACAACAAGAGAAAGAGGACCTGAGGAAAGCAGAGTTACACTTTTTGATCTCTTGAAAGCGGCACTGAGATCAAGACCAAATTATATCATTGTAGGTGAGATCAGAGGTGCAGAGGGTGCAATTGCTTTTCAAGCCATGCAAACGGGCCATCCAGTCATGGCAACTTTTCATGCCGGCGATATAAAGAAGATGATACAACGTTTTACCGGGCATCCAATAAACGTCCCTGTGACTTTTATAGATAATTTGAATATTGCTCTCTTTCAGCAGGCCGTATATGTTAAGGGAAGATTCCTGAGAAGGATCCTCAACGTTGTTGAGATTGAAGGTTATTATGAGGAGCTTGGAGGAGTAGCAACAAGGAGTGTGTTTGAATGGGATTCTGTGGGTGATAAACATATATTCAGAGGTATGAACAATTCATATATCCTTGAGAGGAAAATCGCTGAAGTTGCTGGTTATGAAGATCCAAAGGACATTTACAACGAGCTATTTCTAAGAGCTAGGATAATCCAGAGAATGGCAGAACTTGGAATAACTAACTATTGGGATGTCTATAGAGAGATAAAGAACTTCTATGAAAAGGGCATTCAAGGATTAAGCTTTAGATTGTAGGTGAATATGATGCCAAGAGAAAAAGTCAGCATATTTATCCAAGCTGATTTGGATGTGAAGAGGTATGCAAGAAAAGTATTATTGCCCAGCATAGCTGGGAGTATCATTCTTTTCATAGTTTTCTCACTTGTTCCCAGGTTTACTACAATTTCACGGATAATTCGGATTGCTCTCTATGCGATTCCCATTCTTCCTCTGGTTTACGCAATCATGCACCCTTACTCAATGGCAAGTGGGAAAAAAGTAAAAATAAATTCAAAAATCCCTTATTTTGTAACCTATTTTGCGGTACTTTCCACTAGTGAAGTTGGAAGAAATGAGCTTATACACACATTAGCAAAGGAGAAGGTTTTAGAGCCTATTTCAAGAGATATGGAAAAAATCTACCATTTAATAGCAAAGTTTAATCGTGGAATGCCTGAAGCGTTTAGATTTTTGGTTAAGAGAACACCAAGTAAGGTCTTCTCAGACTTTCTAGAAAGACTCGCATATTCATTGGATAGTGGTGTGGAGCTAAGAGAATATCTACTCCAAGAGCAGAAAATTGTGATGGATGATTATCAGACATTTTATGAGGGAGCACTCTACGACTTGGACGTCTTTAAGGAGGTATATAGCTCTCTAATAATTTCTGTAGTATTTATGGTGACCTTTATTATTATAGGGCCGATTATTACCGGGCAAGATTTAGTAACCCTTACAATTTTTACATTTATACTTGTTATGGTCGTGGAAATGGGAGTCTTGATTTTGATAAAACATAAAATGCCGGAAGATAATATATGGGCCCACAATGCAATGAATCCAGAACGAAAAGAGAAATTAATACGAGCTATCCTACTCTCTATCGCTGGAACGGCCGCTGTTGGAATCTTATACTTTTTTGTAATAAGAGTAAGATTTGATGTGCCAATAGAAATCGCCATCGCTTTGTTTTTGACTCCGATAGCATACATTGGATACGTTCTTTCAAAAGAAGAGGAAGAGATTTTGGTAAAAGATGAGAGCTTTCCATCGTTTATGAGGAGCTTAAGCTCGTCTTTAGCAGCTAGTGGAGTATCTATGGCACTAGTTCTAAAATATTTGAGCTCTCACGATTTTGGAAGCCTCACTAAAGATATCCGAAACTTGAACAAAAGAATTTCCCTCAAGATAGACGATACCAAATCATGGAAATACTTCGTTTCAGAGACCGGAAGCTGGCTCATAGATATCTTCTCAGACATCTTTAGAAAGAGTCTACACTTAGGAGCGGACCCCGATTATGTAGGAAAAGTCATTTCTAGTAACTTTGAGAGACTTCTAAGACTTAGAAGAAAGAGAAAACAGAACGTGGCCAGTTTTAAAGGGGTTATCTATGGAGTTACTGGAGCTTTTGCCTTTTCTGTCGCAGCAGCATTTCAAGTTGCAGTTTACATGACTCACCTTTTCTCAAGTGTCCAGCTACAAGGAGAGTTCATTCAAGACATACTTTTTGTTCCAAGCCCAGAAGGGCTCCAACTAACAAACTACATCCTTATTTCTATTCTTCTAGTTCACTCCTTAATTTCAGCATTCTCAATAAAAATTGCAGATGGAGGGCACCTAGGAATAGCCCTCTATTATTTTGTTATGCTTACATGGATGTCCGCAATAGGTATCTATCTTGGGGAATTCATAATGGGTAAAATGATGACGTTTTCAAGCATTTTACTTCCTCTGCTGGGGGTGATAACATGAAAAAGTTAATCTCTCTCTTATTCCTAATAATTCTACTCCCATATGTAACTGCACACTCTATCATAACAGGATGGGTAGAAATACCCTCTAGAATTGGGATAAAAGATTACCCCTTAGAGGTCAGGGACGTTTCACCAACCGAAGGTTCTTTGCTTGTTGAACTCAATAATAGAGAATACATTCTGAAACCAGAATCGCTACTGAACACAAGTTTTTATTCGGTTTACATGAATTCGGTATTCTTAAAAGAAAATGGAGGTTATGCTATTTTTAACATTACTTTTCCATATCTCCTAGAAAACCAAACTCTTTTAGCAGAAGACTATGCCCTCACACTTCTCTCAATAGAAGAAAATAGGGCAAAAATTAGGCTTAGGTATAATGACATTGAAAAAGAACTCATATATAATGGAGGTAAGATAGAATTCAATGGATTAACAGCCCAACTTTCTATAATGCCCCTTCTTTTTGATGGGTATCTTCACAAAGGAAGTACCAAATACCTTCAAGATTGGCAGATAAAGCTTGAAGATTATAATATTACTGAAATCAACGGAGAACTCAAAGAATTTGCAAAGATCTCTATTAACAACAAGGAGTACTGGATAGAAGTAGGGGACACGTTGAAAGCCGAAGGAATTATTGTTGAAACTAAGGAGTTGATTGGTTCAATGTACTTGAAGACAGCGATAAAAATAAACGGAGCTTACGTGTCCCTCTCTATTTCTCCGAGTTTATATAAAGAGCTGGAAGAAGGCAAAGATACTCAAATAGGGCCTTATATTGTTAAACTCGAAAAAATATTCTCTGATGGTGTCTATATATCTATTAAAAACACGTGTGGAATGACCCTTAAGAGCGCGTGGATACGTTTAGGGAAAATTGGAACATTAGTATCACACGGAGGTTTGCATATAGGGGTCACTGAAATAAGTAACATGGCTACCAAAAAAGTAGCAAAAATAATAGGGTTTTTAGACGAAAAAGAAATACCAAAAGTCGGAGAATACGCATTTGCAAATGTTTCTTTTTTAACTCCCTCAATGGCTCTTCAATTTGAACCATTCAACAGCACTATTGTAATAAAAAACACAGGAGACATTGATTTGAAGCATATTGAAATAGTCCCAAAGCTTTCTGAAGAATTCAAAATCATAAGCTCATATCCACTATATATTCCAGAACTTGGGGTAGGGGAAAAGATAGAGTTTAACGTCCGAATCGAACCAAAGAAAGGAGGGTTTCTACAACTGGGAAACATTGAAATCCAGGCAAATGTTCCATACCAACTTTCATGTGATGGTTTTGCTAGAATCTCATTTTCTTCGGAGACCCGTTGGATAAATGTGGACAATGCAACTCCAAAATACAAACTTGTTCTAAACAGCCAAAATGGCACAGTAGGTAGTAGCACTCAACTTAACCTTACTGTTGTAAACATGGGGAACACTAAAGGGCCGTTTACAATAACAATAGCACTTCCAGAAAGATCTGCCATAATCGGGGAAAACATAAACCTCCAAGGGAGATTTGTTTATTTTGAAGATTCATTAAACCTCAAGGAGAACAAAACATATTCCTTAATCTTCATACCTAACCAAGAAGGAGAATTCGAGATACTAGCAGCACTGAAAAAAGGAGAGTATATTATCAAGAATTCTACAGTTGTGGAGATTTTCACCACTCCAGCACCCATAGAAAAAGAGAACTTTGGGAATTCTACAGACGAAACCTCTACTTCCACTGCACCAAAAATTATTAAAGAAACCATTACAACGACAGTGACTCACACAAAAGTCCTAAACTCCACAATAACAGTATTTCCAATAAAACAGAAACTTCTTTTTGGTGGAGCTGGATTTACAGGAGGTATGGCCTTTATACTCCTCCTTGCTTGGATTGCTGCAAAACTTGAAGAAAGGAGTAGGAGGTAAGAGATATGAAAACAGATATTATTTGGGATTCACTAAAGTTTGGAGAGACTGTGCTTCTAGAACATGACTCCCTGATGTTTCCATACAAAGAGCTTGCTGAGTTAACAGCTTGGAGTAAAAAAAGAGGTTACTTTTTGGTTATTGAAGACATTCTCGATACTCTCTACACATACAAGAGTCAGATGGAACTTGCAGGTATAGACTCCAAAATATTAGACAACATAAAAGTGCTTAAAACTGGGGGAAGGTTAGAAGTAGGGAACGTCATAACACGGTTTCAGGTTAGTGATATACTATCATTAACAAAAGAATTTGAAATGAACTATGAGCATATCCTCTCTCGAATAGAACACGCAACAGTCCCCATAGTTGGACTCGACAAACTGTTTTTACTAGCTGAATCCAAGCTGGAGATTCTAGCCCTAGTAAATACAATTGCTAGATATGCTGGAAGTAGGAAAAGAACTGCCTTTTATTTCATTAACACTGATGTACTAATGAATAACATCCCCTATGTGATTCCATTATTGGAAGAACTAGCCAGCACTGTGATCAAAATCTATAAAGACGACGAGAAAACTTTCAAAATCATAAAATCTACAAACAATAGATTATGGAAAGCATTTCAAATGGTCAAACAATAACTCTAAAGACTAAAAAGATTATTAAAACCATCAAAGTTAAGACAATCGTAACTCCTATCCCTTCTTCTTCTCTAAGCCTATAATGGGCCAAAATCGCATTACCTATTATTGCAGGAGGCATTGTTGCTTCTACAAGAACTGCATAAAATATGTCTGACGGAGCTTTTAAAGTTAGAAAAACAAAGATAAATGGCAAGACTGTTCTAAATGTAGCGACTTCTAAAAGCTTCCTTATCTCAAATTTCTGAAGGTTTATCCGAGAACCAAAGTAGATCAAGGTTAGAGGGATACACCACCATCCAACCTGATTCATAACTGTTAACAGAGCATTGGGTAATTTAATGCCCAAAAATACAAAAGCAAGGGCAAGAAGATTAGCACTCGTGGGTGGGAACTTTAATGCCTTTAAAAGACTGTCTTTTAATGAAGCTTTTCCACTGGAGTAATGAGCAGCCAAAAATGTGGCCAGCGGAATGATTATTAGTGTGTGTATGCTAGCATAGAGTAATACGGGAGTTAGATCGTCTAAAAATAAGCTGGCTATTGGGAAGCCCATGGCCACAGTGTTCGGATACGTAGAAAGAATAATCAAGGCTCCTTTCCATCTATCATCATTCACAAAAAACCGTGCATAAGTATATGAAGATAGAAGATTCAGCCCGATGATCAAGAAGACATAAATAAAAACCAGTCTTATTTCGATAAGGTATTCAAGATCCTTCGCTGCCACACTTGAAAAGATGTAAAACGTCAAGAGGGCTTCCACTGCAATCTTATTAAGATAAATAAATGGCTTGTCTGATTTTATTATCCTCTTCAAAGCAAACCCGGTGGTGATTAGAGCCAACATTTCATAGATGTTCATGCTTTGAGATAAGATGGGGGATTAAATAATTTTTCGCTTAGTTGAATTTTAAACCACTTCGTGCTCCTCCCATCTCAATCGCCTAACCATACACTATCATCACCAAAGTAGTTCAACTTAACAACAAAAAGTCTAAATGGCTTTTCTCCCTCATTAATAACCCAGTGAATTGTTTGTGGTTTTACAAGATAAATGTCTCCAGGCCTTGCATCATATTCGACTTCACCGATCCCAAGCTTGGCCTCCCCAGAAATTATGTAAAAAAGCTCATACTGTTTTTCATGATAATGTTTAGGAACTCTCTGTCTAGGCTTTATCTCCACTATTTGAGCATAGCTTCTCTCCGGGAGGTCACCTTCAAACAACGGTGCTTTTCTATATGTTCCCTTATTAACAAACTCCTCAATCTTTCCTTTCATTTCAATCCCCATTTTGTATTTCAAAGTTATGTTTAAAAATCATCCACTCAATCCTCACATATGATTATACTCGGAGTGCATGATGGACACGACTCTGGAGCAGTGCTCTTCAAGGGAGAAGAAATCTATGCTGTAAATGAAGAGAGGTTAAATAGAATAAAGAAGTACCGAGGATTTCCAGAGCTCAGCATAAGGGAAGTCCTTAAAAGAGGGAATGCTAATCCAGAAGAAGTCGACGTAATAGCAGTAGCAGGACTTTTTAGAAAGCATTCTCGATTGTTAAAACTTGAAAAAGGCCTTGAATCAGTTTTCGGCAAAGACTTTAAGAAAAAAGTTCTCTTTGTGGAACATCACCTTGCTCATGCCTCTTCGGCCTATTACACCTCAGGATGGAAAGAAGCCCTAGCCCTCAGTATCGATGCCACTGGAGATGGGTTGAGCTCCTCCATCTACCTCGGAAGAGATGGAGAGATGATAAGGATAGCACAGAGTACTTATCTAGACTCTCTTGGAGATTTTTACGCCTCAATTACTGAACTTTTAGGTTTTAGGCCAATGAGACACGAAGGGAAGGTCATGAGCTTAGCTGCCTATGGCAGGCCAACTTATGATCTGTCAAATATAATAGAGTTGAACGGTTTAAGCTTTGAAAACAATCTAAGAGTTGTTGGGCTTGAAGCCACAAAAAAGCTTGCAGAGTTTTTTAACTATCCTCTTTCAAAAGCCAAAGATATCGCCCTGCAAATGAAAAAAGGAAAATTGGATGGAGAAATAACACAAAAAGCAATAGAAATAGCTGCAAGTGCCCAAACACATCTGGAAAAGATTGTCAATGAGCTTGGATTAAAACTTAGAAGTTACAACTTAAAACTCGCCTATGCTGGAGGAGTGGCCCAGAACGTAAAGGCAAATGCAGTCTTGAGGAAACATTTCCCAGATTTATGGGTTTTTCCCGCTATGGATGATTCCGGGTTGGCCTTTGGTGCTGCAGCTTTTGTAAAGGCCCAGTTTGAGAGACTTGATGGAAAATGGAGACCTTTCAAATTGAAACATGTCTATTTAGGCCCTTCCTATGATGAGAGCGAAATTGAAGATATCTTAAAAGAAAGCAGCCTCAACTTTGAGTACCGTGAGGACATAGAAGGCTTTGTCACTGAGAGCCTAATAGAGAATAAAATACTTGGGATTTTCCAAGGGGCAATGGAATACGGCCCAAGAGCCTTAGGTAACAGGTCAATTATTGCGGATCCCAGAGACAAGAGAGTGGTCAAAAAATTAAATGCAACATTAAATAGAGATGTCTTCCAACCCTTTGCTCCTTCAATACTTGAGGAGAGAATTGGAGAGTATCTTAAAGACCCCTATCCAAACAAGTTCATGACAATGAGCTACACGGCAACGGAAAAAATGATAAAAGATGCTCCAGCAGTTGTTCATGTTGACGGGACGACAAGGCCCCAAACACTCCTGAAAGAGGACAATCCACGATATTATAACATAATAAAGCGGTTTGAGAAAGAGACAGGTATTGGAGCAATCCTTAACACATCATTCAACATGCATGGGGAACCAATAGTTTGTTCACCAGAAGACGCTTTAAAAACCTTCAAAACCGCCAAGCTTGATCTCTTAGTTCTAGAGAACTTTATTGTCTACCAATGATCTTTTTTATCCACTATTGTAAACTATTTTATGTAGGTAAAATTATAAACATCAAGGAGTACTCCCCTTGGTGATGCTGATGGCCCTAAGTGATAGACTCGATATGGTGAACCCTTCTGAGATAAGAAAGCTTTTTGACCTTGCTCAAGGCATTGAGGGAATAATTTCACTTGGGATTGGAGAGCCTGACTTTGACACACCGGAACATATAAAAGAGTATGCAAAAGAAGCACTTGACAAGGGATTGACTCATTATAGTCCAAACATCGGAGTTTTGGAACTCAGAGAAGCAGTTGCAGAAAAATTTAAAAGAGACAACGGAATTGAGGCAGATCCAAAAACCCAGATAATGATAACTGTCGGCACTAACCAGCAAATCTTGATGGGACTTGCAACATTTCTAAAAGATAATGAAGAGGTCCTCATACCATCCCCAATGTTTGTTAGCTATGCCCCAGCAGTTGTTTTAGCTGGAGGAAAACCTATCGAAGTACCCACATACGAGGAGAATGAATTCCGATTAACTGTAGAGGAACTGGAAAAGCATGTCACCCCCAAGACAAGAGCACTAATTATAAATACACCAAACAATCCCACCGGTGCTGTTTTAGCCAAGAAAGATCTCGAAGAGATAGCAAGCTTTGCAGTTGAGCATGACTTAAT
The DNA here is from genome assembly GCF_000022545.1 of Thermococcus sibiricus MM 739. Lineage (NCBI taxonomy): Archaea > Methanobacteriati > Methanobacteriota > Thermococci > Thermococcales > Thermococcaceae > Thermococcus > Thermococcus sibiricus. The sequence goes on along the minus strand of NC_012883.1, from coordinate 708,762 downwards.
GGTATTAAGCGATGAAGTTTATGAATACTTTGTCTATGATGGTGTTAAAAATTACAGCATTGCTTCTTTAGATGGCATGTTTGAGAGGACAATAACAATGAATGGCTTCTCCAAGACCTTTGCAATGACTGGATGGCGTTTAGGATTCCTAACAGCTCCAGAATGGGTAGTGGAGAAGATGGTTCGCTTCCAGATGTACAACTCAACTTGTCCAGTGACTTTCATCCAATACGCAGCTGCAAAGGCCCTAAGAGACGAAAGGAGCTGGAAAGCTGTGGAAGAGATGCGCAGGGAATACGAAAGGAGAAGAAACCTCGTCTGGAAGAGGCTAAACGAAATGGGACTGCCGACTGTTAAGCCTAAGGGAGCGTTCTACATAATCCCAAGAATTAAAGACACTGGACTAACGAGCAGAGAGTTTAGTGAGTTAATGATAAAAGAAGCAAAAGTAGTTTTAGTCCCAGGGAGTGCCTTCGGAAAGGCTGGAGAGGGCTATGTTAGGATAAGCTATGCCACAGGTTACGAAAAGCTTGAAGAAGCCATGGACAGAATGGAAAAGGTGCTAAAAGAAAAGAAACTCGTTTAAAACTACCCATTCTCCCCTTATATTTTCTTTTGAAAATCTCATTCACTGGAACATGTAATCAAGAAGATCAAACTTTTATCAGACCTTGATGGGTTTTATTACTCCTAACTGCTTTTAAGATCCTTAAAAAGTTTTTTAATTTCAAGAGTATAAACTTTTACTTAGAGGTGATACTTTGACCGATTTTGATATCGTAATGAAATATGATCACAAACTCTCATCAAAAGTTCTGGCACATTTAAGCCAAGTGGTGGGAGACCGACTATCCACCAAAAAAGTCGATCTTCTCACTTATAGCAGAGATTACTGGCCAATAACCCTTCACTGGATGCTCAAAGGAAAACTACCAGCACTGCCAGATGCTGTAGTTTGGCCTGAAAATAAGGAAGAAGTTGAGGAAATAGTAAAGATAGCACACGAAACCTCCATTCCTATCTATGCCTATGGAGGGGGCTCCGGAGTTTTAGGAGGGACAATCCCAGAAAAGGGAGGAATAATCGTAGATCTGAAAAGAATGCGCTCTATCAAGCTCCACGAAGAGGACCTTCTAGTGGAAGTAGAGGCTGGGACTAACGGATACTATCTAGAAAAATACCTAAATAAGAAAGGCTACACACTGGGCCATTTTCCACAGTCCCTCTACCCATCAACTGTAGGCGGTTGGATAGCAACCAAAGCCACCGGCCAGTTCTCCACAAAATATGGTGGAATAGAAGACATGGTCCTAGGTCTTGATGTTGTTCTCCCCTGGGGAGAGAGCATTGAGCTAAAACCCCACCCAAGAAGTGCCACCGGGCCTGACTTAAAGGGAATCTTCATTGGAAGTGAGGGAACACTTGGAATAGTGACAAAGGCCTGGCTTAAAATATGGCCCTACCCAGAAAAGAGGGTAAACCTGTCATTTGCCTCTGAGAACCTTAATGATGCCCTAGACTCAGTGAGAAGAATACTAAGGAGAGGTGCCAAGCCAGCGGTTGTGAGAATATACGACACCATAGAAACTAAAAGGCACTTTTATAACTTTGAGAAAGCATACGGAAAAGTAGCCACAGTTATGATACTCGAAGGAGACACTAGAACAGTGGAAGCAGAAGAAAAGATAGTAGGGGAAGAGTTTAAAGGGACACCTATAGGAGAGGGTCCTGTTGACCACTGGTTAAAGACAAGGTTTAACGTTAAAGAGGCCTCAGAGTTCGCCCCATTGGGGGTAGTTTTCGATACCATCGAAGTCTCAATTAACTGGAGTAAAGCAACACAATTGTATAACGAGGTCTCTAAAGCTATGCGCTCTGTAAAAGGGACTCTTTTTGCCTCAGCTCATGCGTCTCACTTCTACCCCCAAGGAGTGTGTTTCTACTTCACCTTTGCAGGTGTTCCAAAAGGAGATCCAACGGAATATTACAACAAAGTCTGGGATGCTACAATGAGAGCCACGCTAAATGTGGGCGGTGCAATAAGTCACCACCACGGAATCGGGAGACAGAGGAGAGAATGGCTCCAAGAAGAGCTTGGAAATGCCTTTGAAGTTCTCAGAAGAATAAAAGATGCCCTTGATGAAAAAAGAATCATGAATCCCGGAAATATGGGGGTTTGAAAATGCCCGGAAAGTGGGACTGGTTAAGAGATGAAATTAAAGGAATTGAGCTGCTGAGAAGTGCACCGTTAATCTTTAGATTCATAAGCGGGAAGTTTAAAGGGCCAGATGATCTCATAAAATGTGCCCTTTGTCCCAATATGTGCCGCCATGCATGTCCCATAAGTATCGTGGATGGAAAAGAGACCACGTCTCCAACGGGAAAAACCAGAACTGCGTTCTTCATAAGAGAAGGCAAGTTAGAGCTAAATTTAGAAAACCTTGAACCACTTTATATGTGCCTTTCATGTAATGCATGCAGCGAATGGTGTCCCTTCAACTTCTCTGTGGCTGATTTAATAAGACCCATAAAAGAGGAAGCCATTCAAAAAGGAGTGGTATTTAACGAGTTTAAAGACGTTCTTGAGAACCTTGAACGTTATGGATACGTTTATGGAAAACCTCAATCCCAAGAGGAAGCAAAAAGTGGGAACATCCTGTACTTAAGGGGCTGTACCATTAGGGAGAAGTATCCTGAACTCGAAAAGAAAGCTATAAAAGTGCTCAACAGCCTTGGAGAAGACGCATTTATTATAAATGAGAAGTGTTGTGGAATTCCTGCTTATAATATTGGAAACATCGAACTCTTTAAGAAACTAGCACGAGAGCAGGCGGAGATAATAAACTCCTCAGGAGCGGAAGTTGTCGTGACCTCATGCCCTTCCTGTGCATACGCTTACAGAGTTATTTACCCAGAATATGGGGTAAAGATCAAGCCCAAGGTTCTACACATCACAGAGTTTGTCAAAGAAAAATTAAATGAACTGAAAAACCTGAAACTCAAAGATACCATAACTTTCCATGAGCCATGTAAGCTGGCCATAGGGCTCAATAAACCTGAAATTCTCGAAGAGATTCTTTCAAAGATAGAAGGACTTGAGATTAAGGCACCTCGGAGGAAAAGAAAAGAGACTTTTTGCTGTGGTTACGGTGGAAGTACCGTATCTCGCCTAAGGTCTGAGCTCGCGGATGAAATAGCACGGGAACGCCTCAAAGAGCTTCAAGAGGAGGCCGAACTCATAGTGACAGCATGCCCCACTTGTAAGCTTGCCTTTAACTCCAACGATGGCAAAGTCCTTGATATTGTGGAACTCCTATACGAAGCTCTGGAGGGGTGAATTTGGTCTCACTCGAATCCAAAGTGAATAAAATATTGAAAAAATATCCCTATAACTTGTCGTTTGAAATAAAAGACCAAATAGTCTTTCTATATGGAGAAGTGGAAAAATATGAAGAATGGGTAGAAATAGGGCTTTCAATTGGCAAAATCAAAGAGGTTGAAGGAGTGGTAAACAAAATAAAGTGGAAAGACTTCCCAGAGGAGAAAACCAAAGCAAAAGAAGAACACAGAAGAAGAATATTCAAGGAAAACAAGGAAAAAATCCTCGGAGAATATGATGTCGTCATAATTGGGGGAGGAATTATAGGTGCTGGCATTGCGAGAGAACTCTCCCGCTATGATTTGAAAATAGCACTCTTAGAAAAAGCGCCCGATGTTGCTACTGGGGCTACAAAGGCTAACAACGGCATGATACATCCCGGAGTGGCCCCTCCAAAGAACACCCTAAAACGAAAACTCAACATTAAAGGAAATGCACTTTATGATAAGTGGGCCGACGAGTTGGGCTTCAAATTCAGGAGAGTTGGGAGTTTATGGTTGATAACCCCCAGAACCCTTAAAAAATATAGGAAATACCTACCCGGGCCACTCTACACCTTGACTCTAAAATACATCTTCCCATGGCTCGTAAAGATTAAAGGGATGAGGAATGGTGTAAAAGGGATTAAAATCATCCGCGGAAAAACAATATTTGACATGGAACCTTATGTCACCAAGGATGCAGTGGCAGCTGTGTATGTACCCTCTACAGGTATTGTAGATCCCTATGAAGTCGCAATAGCACTTGCGGAGAATGCTCAAGAGAATGGAGTAGAAATCCACTTGAAAACAGAGGTTGTTGGATTCTTAAAAGAGGACAATTCAATAAAGGGTGTTGTAACAGATAGAGGGACTTTTTTATGCAAATATGTGGTTAATGCGGCTGGGATTTATGCAGATGAGATAGCAGAGCTTGCTGGAGCGAGGGAATACACAATACATCCAAGAAAAGGTGTGGAACTGATGTTCCATAAAGATACTGGTCATTTAGTTAACCACTGCATCTCCGAGCTTTTCTACCCTCAACACCCAACCACCAAGGGAGGAGGATTAAACCCAACTGTTCATGGAAACATAATGTGGGGCCCAACTGCAGTTGAAGTTCCAGACAAAGAGGATGTTTCAGTAACAAGAGAAGAAATAGAATTCATTTTAGAGAAATACTCCACTATAATCCCAGAATTTCCAAAAGATCAGCTTATACGCTATTTCGCAGGAGTGAGGGCTCCAACATTTACAGAGGATTTCATAATAAGACCCGCTAAATGGGTGAAAAACTTCCTCCACGTTGCAGGGATACAATCACCGGGACTTGCCTCAGCACCGGCAATAGCCAAGTATGCTATAGAACAGCTCAGAAAAATGGGACTAAAATTAAAAGAAAAGCCACAATTCAACCCAAAAAGAAGCTCAATACCACGAACAGAAGAACTGCCGGTAGAAGAACTCAACAAAATGATTAAAGAGAATTCAAAGTGGGGAAACATTATCTGTACCTGTGAAACGGTCTCTGAGGCAGAAATTGTTGAAGCCATTAAACGAGGCGCTCAAACAGTGGATGCCATAAAAAGAAGGACAAGGGCCGGAATGGGAACGTGCCAAGGGAGCTACTGCACCATCAAGATAGCAGAGATTCTCGCAAGAGAACTCAATGTACCTCTACGAGAAGTTCTAAAGGAGAAAGGCAAACTCTTCAACGGGCCCGTTAGAGGTGAAGACTAATGAAAACCTATGAGTATGATGTTATTGTTATTGGGGGTGGACCATCAGGGCTCGCAGCAGCTACGAAGCTTGCAGAAAAAGGTTATTCTGTGGGTCTTGTAGAGAGAAAAGAGGAACTCGGGGGTATTTTAGATCAGTGCATTCATGATGGATTTGGAACCAAGATCTTCAAAAAGACACTATCAGGCCTGGAATTCTCAGCATTTTTCATACAAAAAGTACACTCAAGCAACATAGAGACACACCTAAACACCTATGTAAAGGACATGAGAATTGACAAAAACAAAAAGGAAATACTCACCATAAGCCCCGAAGGAGTAAAGAAAATTAAGGCAAAGGCTATAGTATACGCCTTGGGATGCAGAGAAAGGCACCAATTCGAAATAAAAATCGGTGGGACAAGGCCTGCAGGGGTTTATACCGCAGGAATGGTTCAAAGACTTGTCAATCTCTATGGAATCCTTCCGGGGAAAAATATTCTCATTGTTGGTGGCGGAGACGTGGGAATGATCGTGGCAAGACACCTCCATCTGGAGGGAGCAGAAAGCATTCTCATAGTATTCCCAGAAGAACGCTTTGCTGGGTTGCCAAGAAACGTGCAACAGTGTGTGCTGGATTTTAAAATCCCTTACCGCCCCCGCACAATTGTAAAAGAGATAGTTGGAAAAGAAAGAGTCGAAGGGGCAATACTGGCAAAAGTCGACGAAAAATGGCAACCAATCCCTGGGACAGATGAATTTTATCCATGCGACACTATAGTACTCTCCGTCGGCCTCATTCCATACTCAAGAAAACTCAAAAATATCGGGGCGGAAATAGATCCAAAAACTAAAGGGCCAGTTGTTAATGAGTTCTTTGAAACCACTGTAGATGGAACTTTCGCCGTAGGAAATCTTGTTCAGATATTCGATTATGTTGATGATGCAGTTGAGAGCGCATTCATGGCTGCTGAAGGAGTGGAAAAATACCTAAATGCAGAGCCAAAGGGAGAAAGAATAGAGTTAACCCCCGGAAAGAGCATAAGGACTCTCACTCCACATGTGATTGAATGGAAAGATGAAAGAAATATTGTCGCGTTCTTCCGGCCCGGTTTAGAAAAAGAAAATGTATATGTAGAGCTTAGAGATGAAAAGGGCACCTTGCTCAAACGATATTTCCGCCGGTACATAAGACCTTCCACACTTGAGAGAATAGAAATCCCACGAGAAATATTGAAAGGAACTAAAAAGGTGGTCTTGGATGTCGGAGAAAGTTGAGATACTCTGCATAAGATGCCCAAAAGGCTGTATGCTCACGGTAACAGTCAGAGACGACGAAATAGTTGTAGAAGGGAATGACTGCCCAGTAGGGGAAAAATATGGAATTGAAGAAATTAAAAATCCAAAAAGAATAGTAACATCCACCGTTAGGATTCTAAATGCCAAATACCCACGATTACCTGTTAGAACTGCTGAACCAGTACCCAAAGAGAGAATAAAAGATGTTATCAATGCTCTAAAAGAGGTTGTAGTTGAGGCCCCTGTTAAAATGGGCCAGGTGATTCTAAAAAATGTTGGAAACACAGGAGTAGATGTGATTGCTGAAAGAGATATGGAGAGGGTATAAATGGATTATTTCCTCGTTTTGGATGTGGGAACAACCAATATAAAGGCGTTAGCATTTTCCCAAGGAGAGCTGGTAGCAAGTTTTGAAGAACGCCCTAAACCCTACTACCCCCACCCCGGATGGGTGGAAGAAGACCCCAAGGAGGTCATTGAGATTGTTTACAAACTTCTGGATAAGGCCGAAGAAGAGCTTGGCAAACCCCTAGGCGTTGCACTCACAAACCAACGAAGCAGTACTGTTTTATGGGATAAAGAGACCGGAGAACCATTATATAATATGATTACATGGCAGGATACTAGGACAGAAGATATTATTGAGAAGTTCTCCTCAAAATTCATGGTTAGATTTGGGAATACGCTTGGAAAAGTACTTAATATTCTCTCCAAAGGTCTTCCGTTCATCCGAGATACACGAAAGGGTGCATATATAATTACCCTAGCCTATGTCCAATTTGGAACAACGCATTCATCAATGCACCTTCGGTGGCTTATGGAAAATGTTCCAGAAGCTAAAAAGGCCATGGAGAAAGATTCTGCAATTTTTGGGACAGTTGACTCATGGATTTCATGGAATCTAACTGGAAAACATGTTACAGATTACACCAACGCAAGTGCTACCGGACTCTTTGACCCCTTCTATTTAAAGTGGAGTGATAATATTACTAAAATAGTCGAAATACCAAAGAAAATTCTTCCCCAAGTAGTGCCAAATGATACTCCAATTGGAGAGATCAAAGACTACAATGTTCCCCTACTAACTGTAATAGCAGACCAACAAGCCTCTATTTACGCAGCTGGAGTTTCAAAAGGGACAACAAAAATGACAAATGGAACTGGAACCTTCATCGACATCAATGTTGGTGAAAAGCCTCTCCCAGGAGCTCTTGGCCTCTATCCAATGGTTGCTTTGGGCACAAAAGAACACACTTTATATCTTCTTGAAGGATCTGTAATAACTTCCGGCTCTGCAGTGGAGTGGCTTGTAGATGTGGGCCTTATAAAAGACTATTCTGAGATATCAACTGCCTTTGCAGAGAGTGAAAATGAAGTGATATTCATACCTGCACTTTCTGGTCTTGGCACCCCCCATATCAGGCCAAATGTTAAGGGAACACTCTTTGATATTACAAGAGGGACAAAAAGAACTGACTTAGTCAAAGGGATGATAGAGGGAATAGCCATGAGGTGTGCAGAAATAATTGACCACATGGAATCAAACTCCAGGATAAAGATTGAAAGGATAATAGCCGATGGAGGCCTTTCGAAAAGCGATGAGTTCCTCCAAAGTGTGGCTGACTTATCATCCAAGGATATAATGAGGCCAAAGTATTTAAATGCCTCAGCTTACGGTGCTTATTTGCTTTCGGAAGCTGTTTATTCCCAAAGAGACGTCATAGCCTCGTGGAAACCTCCCAAAATTGAGAAAATTTTCCGACCCATGAATAAAAGAAGCGAATTCAAGAAAAAGTGGAAAAAGAGATTAAAAACTGTGATCGAAGCTTATTGAGCAACCTTTATATTTTCTCCTTCTAAAAAAAGTCGGGGATGAAAAATGCTTCCGGGAAAAGTTCCTCCAGAAGTTCTCGAAAAAATCGTCTTTGACCGTTTGGGAGTTAATGACGAGAGAGTTATCATGAAATCTGGTGTGGGAATTGATGCTGCAGCAATCGACTTCGGAGACAGTGTTCTGGTCGCCACAAGTGACCCCATTACCGGGGCTGAGAAGCATATTGGATTTTACGCTGTGAATGTGAATGCAAATGACGTTGCAACTTTTGGGGCCAAACCGAAATGGTTCTTAGTGACAATACTTCTTCCTGAAAATGCAGATGAAGAGCTCCTCGAAAAAATCATGGAAGATATGCATAAAAGTGCTGAAAGGTTAGGTATCTCCATAGTGGGGGGTCACACTGAAGTTACAGTAGGCCTAAACAGGCCAATAGTCATAGGCACGATGCTTGGGGAAGTCAAAAAAGACCAGCTTGTAACTTCAAATGGGGCCAAGCCAGGGGATGTAATAATACTCACAAAAGGGGCTGGAATTGAAGGGACTTCAATAATAGCAACCGAAAATGAAGAAGAACTAAAGAAAGTCTTTGGAAAAGAGCTTGTTGAAAATGCCAAAAGGTTCTTACAAAAGATTAGTGTTGTAAAGGAAGCTCTAATAGCAGCGAAGATCGGAGTTCACGCTATGCATGATCCCACAGAGGGGGGGATTGCAAATGGTTTCCACGAAATGGCCGACGCTGCCGGAGTTGGCTTTAGAGTTTACTATGAGAAAATTCCTATAGCAGAAGAAACCAGAAAGTTGTGCGAACACTTCCAGCTAGATCCACTCGCCCTAATAAGCTCGGGCTCCCTTTTAATTGCAGCGCCACCAGAAAAAGCTGAAAAGGTTGTGGAGGCAATAAGAAGGAAAGGAATCGAAGTTGCAATAGTGGGAGAGTTCTTGGAGGACAATAATGTAAAAGTCATTGTAAAAGATGGAAAAGAAATCCCTCTAAAAAGACCTGAAACGGACGAAATTTGGAAGCTCTTTTAAAGTTTTTTTCTTACTATATATGGTGGTCATAATGGCCGATGTGGAAATGGCAAGAACCCTCATAAAAGTTGGAGGGATTTTAAGTGTCATAGAGCCATTCGTTATAGCAGTTCTCCTTCTGCTCACAGTGATAGGAATTTTGTTCGCAATACCATTCGCAATCCTTGGCTACTGGATATACAAAAGAACCGAAGAATGTACTGAATTCATTGAAAATGGAGAGTACAAAAAAGCAAAAGACAAACTTCTGATACCAGCGATAATCGCCCTTATCTTAACCAGCAGGGTTGGGGGAATTTTAATGCTGCTTGGCTTGATATTACTACCCTCAAAAGACCTTACCTCAACCTCCTGATCTTCCCACCTTTTATGTCAATACGACCCTCTTTTTCTAGCATTCTAAAGATCTCTTCAAGGGCCTTTGCATGTGTTACATTTATTATCATCTTGCCCTTTTCCGTTGGTATTTCCATTGGCATGGCTTTAAGAAAGGCTTTAAGTAGCTCATCTTTTGGAACTTTATCACTAGCAACAGCATTCAGCAACTCATTAGCCACTATTCCTCGGGAAATCAAGGCAAAATAAACCCCCATAACCATGTCTTCTTCAAAATATTTTGCCGCTATGTGCAAGGCCCTGTTGATCTTTTCTATTTCAAGTTCTTTAATTTCGATCTCATATTCTGGAAGCAAATCTACAAAAGCAAACTGCTTCGCTATCTTCTCAATACTCTCCAAATCCTTTGCAAGTTGATACGGAAAACGGAACTGGAATCTTAACTTTTTAATATCGATATCCTCTTTTAGTTTTGCTTTATTCTCCTCAACAACAATGACATCATTTCTAAATAGCTGATCAAGCACATCGCCCATCCAATATCCTTCTTGGAGTAGCCTGTTTATGTCTTCCCCATCTTTAAGATGTTCAAGAGCGTGATTAATCTGCTCCTTAAATCCCAAAAAACCCTGATGAATAACCTCTTTTTCATCACTTTGAATTGAATTTATAGTGTTTCCAATCTCTTCCAATGTGCCCTCAATCATGTAACCTACAAATGCCTCATATCCAAGTCTTTCTTTAACTGAGAATTTTATTTTTTCTCTTTTAAGCTCGTCCAAAAATGCTTCTTTTATCATTTCATTCTTTGTGATCAACCTCATGCAATCACCAGATGGAAAAAGCTAAAAGCCATTTATAGTCTTTTTGTATAGGTGAAAAGATGAGTGAAGAAAGTCCCCCATTACTTGAAAAAACACTAGAAAATTGGAAGGGGAAAAAGGTTGCCCTTGCAGTTGGAGGAGATCATTCCTTTACAGGAATCCTCGAGGAATTTGATGAAGAGATTATTCTTCTTAAGAACGTTATGGATGTTGTTGGAAATAAAGGAAAGTCTTTGATAGTTAAAATAGACGATATCAACTGGATAATGCTCTTGGAGTGATTAAAATGAGGGCCATGGCCTTTGTTGGATTCAAAAAGAGTGGAAAAACTGCAGTGGTTGAGAATGTTGCTAAAGAATTGAAAAAGCGAGGTTACAAGGTTGGAATAGCAAAAAGCATGCACGTCAACTTTGACAAAAAAGATAGCGATACATGGAAATTCAAAAAAATAGCGGATTATGTAGTTGTGAGGGCCCAAGAAACCGATGCGCTCCTTTTTGACGCAAGAGACCTAAATTCCCTCCTTTCAATGATGCCAGAAGTTGATTTCCTCCTTCTAGAAGGATTCAAAGATGCTAAACACATCCCCAAAATAATCTGCGCCAAAATTGAAGATGAAGTCAAGGAACTTAATGATGGTTTGGCCATAGGGATAAGTGGAATCATTGCAAACAAAGGTATAGAAAAGATAAATGGTCTCCCCGTTATCAATGCTCTAAAAACTCCAGAAAAAATCGCCGATTTAGTGGAAGAAAAAGGGTTTATATTGCCGAATATCAACTGTCGTATGTGTGGATTTGACTGCTATAAAATGGCGAAGTTAATTGTAAATGGCGAGAAGAGTGTCAAAGACTGTTCTGTCTTAAACTCAAAGCCCCGAGTAATGGTAAAGATAGATGGAAAAGAGCTTCCAATGAAAGATTGGGTTCAGGAACTTGTAGAAAAAACTATCAAAGGTATGCTTTCTGCTATGAAGAGTTATAAAGAAGGAAAAATCATTGAAATTGTTATAAAAAATGAGTGAGTTCACTCTAATTTCACTTCTATTCTTTCAACTCCTCCATCTTTAAGGATAAAAGCTGCATATTGGCCCAAATTATTCACTATTAACCAAACATTGCGCCAAGCTTTCATTCCCTTCAAATCTTTTTGTGAAGGATAGGGCGGAAAATTAACGTGAGAATGAAAGATACCCACTATATCTTTATTCTTTTTTTCAGCGCTTTCAAGGACTTTAAGAGTTTCTAAAGGGTCTATTTCAAATTCATGAGAAGATTTTAATATATTTTTCTCGAAAACAATGTAGTCTACGAAAACCTTCTCTCCCTCATCCCTACCAACTAAAAATCCACATATCTCTATATTTTCTTCACGAGCCCTTTTCAATATGTTGTTTAGATGTACATGTTTTATAAAAAGACACTTCATAATGGCTTCTCTACATTTTATCCTTAAATATTTTCTGTTCATTGGTGTACTTAGTTGTACAAAAAAGCTTATATTTTTAATTTACAAATGTCAAACCTCCAAGATGTACGCTCATACTGAATTTGATGAGGTGACAAAAATGCTTGCAAGAATAGTTTATTACAAAAACAGTACAATCCCTGAAGAAAAAATAATAGCTGTTAATAAGATTGAAAAAGCTATTGAGATAGCGAGAAAAAACTTAGGTAGAGACACTATCGGATTTGAGATTGAGGAAATTTAGTCGCGATTGCCTTCTTCTCCCTTTTTTATTCTATAAGCGAACTTTTATTATGTTTACCCTTTTTATGTCTCAATTAGTACATATTTTCCAGATAAAACTTGTTTTTAGTCCCTAAGGTTACAAGATCCCACAATAACCAAAGAGGAGTAATAAAAGAACTGAGAATTGACACCAAAGAATGAACTCCTTTTCTTTTTCTGTAAAATTTAACCTCAAGCAAAACACTATTTTCTGGCCAAAAATGATCGGCACTAAGATATATCATGACCGCAGAGTAAATATTGAAACACGCAAAGTATATTAAGTGTAACAAAGAATACTAATTCAAAGGAGAGGTGAATTTAGATGGAAAAAAAGTTGTATAGAAGTAGAAAAAACAAAATAATATTTGGTGTCTGTGGAGGATTTGCAGAGTACTTTAACGTAGATGCAACTCTCGTAAGGATATTGTTCATAATACTCCTCATAGCAAGTGTAGGAACTGCAGTGCTGTTATACCTCCTGCTGGCCCTTGTAATGCCGGAAGAGCCTGAAGAAAGGGGTGAAACAAGTGGAGACGAGACTCAAGAGGAGTAAAAAGAATAAAGTGTTCTTAGGAGTACTGGGAGGAATTGCAGAATATCTGAAAATTGATCCCACGATAATTAGGATCCTGTTCATACTGCTATGTCTAGTTGAACCAGTGTTTATCCTAGCATATTTCTTGATGGCCATTGTCATGCCAGAAGAAGAGGAAGAAACGATAACCGCAGAAAAGATTCCAGAAAAGGTTGGAATGTTAGCTGAAGAGGCCGGAGAAAAAGTAGAGAAACTTGTCAAAAAAGCCCCGGTAGTTGAGAAGAAAGATGACACGAAGCTTTTTGGAATCGCCCTTGTTCTTTTAGGAGCTCTGTTGCTTTTAAAAGACCTCATTAAACTTCCATTCCTCGGGCTTAGGGAAATTGTGGCCGTCCTTATACTTGTGCTCGGCTTATACTTAGTGGCGAGGGGATGAAAAATGAAAAGACTCCTCGGTCTCTTTTTAACATTTTTGGGGCTGCTGATCATTTTAAAAAGCCTTAGACCAGAGCTATATGATTACCTCCTCCCCTATGCACCTTACGTTAGAAGAGCTTTCTGGGGAGTAATCCTCATTATCGCAGGCCTATACGTGCTGATCAAAGACAAAACCGCAAGAACTGCTCTAGCAGTAATCTTCATCCTGTACTTAGTGCTGTTTCTTGTAACTCCGAGCTCATATTCTTCATGGAGGTTTTCCTTCAGAGATGCTGGAGAGGTAAAGGAAATCGGTGACTTCAGCGCTTCCGAGATAGCAATAGAAAATATTGCCGCAAAAGTGACCATAGAACGAGTACCAGGAAATACTATAAACGTCCTTAGCAATCTGCCAGTGGAAGTAAGTGATGGCGAAACTTTAAAGCTTTCATGTTCCGAGTGTGAAAAATACGAAAACGGAAAACTCCTAATACAAGTTGGAAACGAGGTTAAACTTGTTTCTTTAACCTTAAGAAACAGTGCGAGTGACGTTGACCTCAAATTGGGAGAGGTTGCATCAGTTACCTTAGACAATGTGGTGGGGGACATCAGTGCCTCTGGGGTATTCAGCTCTTTCATCGTCACAGACTTTGTAGGAGACATGGAAGTGACCCTTGAAAACTGTCCCGAGACAGAGATCGACGGATACTGCTCTCAAATTGAGATATATAGGGGAAGCGGAGATATTGACATCCACATCCCAGAAAACGTTAAGGTAACACCTCAAATTGAAGGCTCTTTAACTTCGGTTACCATTGATGAGGAGTTTGAAACTGGGGAGAAAACATTAAAACTAACAGTCAAAAGCTTCATCGGAAAAATAGTCGTGGAATGATGGACATGGACAAGTGGGAGATCGTAAAGGCCTTTACCCTTGGATCTCTGCTTGAAGTCGCAATACCCAAGCCCGGCAACGTAAACAGATATAGAGACTTTGAGGATCTTACCCTCTACCATTTTCTCTTTGCCAACACTTCTGTGATTGATGTCCTCTTTGAAGCCACTCATAGAGGTGAGCTCATAAGAGAGGAAAAACTTCAGCCAGAAGAGGCAAAACTCGGAGAACTTATAAAAAAAGCTGTTGGAAACTCCAAAAAAGTCCAAAATTCAAACCCCAACTTTGGGATAATAACCCTCGCAATTCCCCTCACTGTGGCATTTGGATGGGCGAATAATATCGAACTGGCCCGAGAAAAAGTTAAGCTTCTCATCTCGGCATCCAGCCCGTATGACAGTATAGACTTCTACAAAGCCATAAGAATTGCAAATCCAAAAGGGGTTAAGAAGGGAGTAACGTACGACGTTTACGATGATTCTTCTTTTGATGAGCTTGTAAGAGATAACATAAACCTAAAAAAGCTTGCTGAGATTTCAAGCGGGAGAGAACTCATATTCAAGGAATGGTTGAACGGTTACAAATTGAGCTACTCTACTTTTCATAGACTTAAAGAGTTAACCTCTTCCCTTCCTCTTGAACAGGCCACTTTAAAAATGTTCCTTGAGGTCTTAGCGAACCATTTGGACACTTTAATTATAAGAAAAGCGGGCCTTGAGGAAGCAGAGCTTGTCAAAAAGAAAGCAAAAGAAGTATTAACAGAAAAACTTGATCTTAAGGAATTCGATAAAATCCTGAGAGAAAAGAAAGACTCAAGAAACCCAGGAAGTTTGGCTGATATAATGGCAATCTCCCTGAGTTTGCTTATCTTGGATGGCTATAAATTCAATCTTTGATCACTTTAAGCCTTTTGGCCCCTCCAAGGCCAAGACCCAAGACTTTTGAGTCGACAACAACAGCATCTTTGCCAAACTCATCCACTACTCTTATGCTAAGCCCAGAAATCTCGGAAACAGAATCTTCTCCTCCAAACTCTTGATTAACCTGATTCTTCAAAAACTCATAAGCCTCCTTCCCAAACAAGACAACATCGGGCTCAAAGCCATCCAACTTAAGTTCATTAGCTTTTTCTTCAACAGAACCTAGAATCCTAATAAGTTCTCCCCTCATCGAAATCACCTATATAATATAGATAAGGGAGACTTAAACTTTTTCCCTAATAATTTCATAGGAATAAGTTACTTCAGCCCCGCTAAGCTTCAAATGAGCCCCTACCGAACAATATTTCTCTTGACTAAGCTCTATAGCTCTTTTAACCTTTTCTTCATTTACATCTCCATATATCCTGTAATGTAAGTGGATCTTTGTATAAATTCTGGGATGCTCGTCTCTCCTTTCACCACTTATTTCAACATCCAGGCCCTCTATGGGCTCACGCATTTTTTGCAGTATCATGACTACATCTATGGATGTGCACCCCGCAACGCTTAGGAGTAGAGTTTTCATTGGTGATATGCCATTTTCACCGAAGATTATTTTTCCACCCTCTTCAGTAAGCGCTTCAAATTTCTCATTGCCCATCCATTTAACTGTCCCCTTCATAAAACCACCATCTTACAATGGCAGGAAATTTTTAAATGTATTTTGTGAACCTAAGGTGTATGTACTTAAGACCCTTTGATCCATGGAGATCCAAACTCTGCACATGCCCGTTTAAGTATACCCTTAACGTCTATACAGGATGTGATCATGCGTGTGTTTACTGTTACATAACCTCCTACATTCCCAAAGCCTTTAAAATCCGAATAAAAGAGAACCTTCTCCCAAACTTAGAAAGAGAACTCCAAAGATTCAATAAAAACTTCATAATAGCCCTCTCCTATTCTTCCGACCCTTACCCCACAATAGACAAAGATTTGAGAATAACCAGAAAAGTGCTTGAACTTTTTAAGAGATACAATGTCAGATGTCTTATTCTAACAAAATCCAACCTATTTGAACAAGATTTGGATCTTTTAAAGAATTTAAAATGTGCCATTGGAATCACAGTTACAACCATAGATGAAGAAAAAGCAGGTCTTCTAGAGCCTAATGCACCCTCTCCACAAGAGAGAATTAAAGCTCTGAAAAAAGCAAAGAAAGAGGGAATCCCTGTGTATGCCAGAATTGATCCAATAATCCCATTCTACACCTGGAAAGAGTTTGATGAAACGCTTGAAGAGCTGAGTTTTGTATCTCACATAACAGTATCAACATTAAAACTGAGGCCAGATTCATGGAGAAGAATGGAACTAAAATTCCCCGAACTAATGAAGAAGCTTGAGCCACTGTACAAAAGAGGAGAGAAAATTGGAGGTTACCATTACTTACTAAAAAGCTTGAGATTTAGAATCCTGGAAGAAGCACGTAAAAAAATCGAGGGGAGAGGAATAACCTTTGGTTCCTGTAGAGAGGGTTATTATTCATATCCAAGCTGTGATGGCTCCCATCTGGTCCCAGTATAAAGGAACTCACAGTTCATGGATTTGAAAGCTCTTTGTAATCTCTTCTGCCGGATCATCCAAGCCGGACTTTTTCTTTTTATACTCAGAGGCTTTATCTACAAGAGCCTTAAAAAGTGGCTCCATTTCATCCAAATATTCTGCCCACCACTGAACCCCAATGGCAAATCGCCCTTCAACTTCCACTGCCTCTATGATGCCATCCTCAGCATAAGCAACAGGTTTTATATCGTTGCCCAATTTTTTAATCGCTTGATGATGAAAACTATTCACATCTATAAATGCCTCCCCATTAGCCTCTAAATTCAAATTCTCCTTGAGAATTTCAAAAAGCATAGAATCTTGCTTTATTCTCACCTCATGAACCCTTGTTGACGGATGGACCAGAAACTTTCCGTTTCTAATCCAGTTATGCTGTATGGATTTTGGAATCTCGTTAACATCTTGATAAAGACTCCCACCAAGGGCCACGTTTATTGCTTGGGCTCCCCTCCCAATTCCCAATATTGGGAGGTCTTTCTCTAAAGCAGCCTTGACTAATGCCAGCTCAAATTCATCCCTTTCAACATCAAGGCACTCTATTTTTTCAGATAGTGTGTCTCCATAGTGCTTTGGGTGAATATCTGGCCCTTCAGGGAGGATAATACCATCTATAGCTTCCAAAACATCTACTATCTCTAAAAGTGGTGGGATTGCAACAGGAATCCCCCCGACCTCTTTGACTCTCCTGACGTAAGTATCGTTTATTGTGAGAGCACCAGTTTCCCAGTTAAATGATGCAACAATACCAATAATCGCCTTCATATTTCACACCCCTGTTTCAAGTAGCCAACACCACCTAAATAGTTTTCTAAATAATCTTGAACAAATATCCTGATAATGGGACTAAGAACAGAAACATTGATATACAAGCTAAAACTCCTCCACATCCCACAATGCTAATCCATTTTCCTGGAGTTTCCTCTCCAACAATTCGCCTAATAGTTCTTGAACAACCACTTCTGCAACGAAAACTTCACCTTCCACCAAGTGGCCTCCAAACATTTTGCCTTCTTCATCACCCAAGCTCACGTGGATATGGGCAAATGGTTCGTTGTCTTTGAGACTTAAGTTGCCTATAGCAGAAATAAGTTCATAAGTCCCTTCAAGTTCAATAACTTTGTATTGCTTCGTCTCTTCTTCAAAATATCCTATCTTCGGATTTCTGAGTGTGCCTATCGCACTAATGGTGCCAATCAGGATATTGTGCTTTTTAGCAAACTCTGTCACAGAGTTTAGGAATTCTTTTCCCTCGGGTATTCTAAAGAGGAATGTCCTACCTTTGGAAAACCTCATATTAACCACCTAAAACTAAATATGAGCGGGGGATAATTTAACCTTTTAGGTCATTACAAAAATACAATGATTTAGCGTTCTAAAGTAATCTCTGCATAACTCCTTGGATCTTCCCATATTTTTACTCTGATTTTCTTAATATTTTGCCCGGCTTTTTCAGCTATTCTCTCTGCAAACCACTCGGCTATTAGTTCAGCGGTTACATTGGGTTTGTTAAGAATGACAACCTCATCCCTAGGGAACTCTAAATGCTTGCCATTCTTTTCAACAACCACGCTCCCGTCTCCTTTAACACTCACCCAATCCTCACTAACTAGCATCTTGTGATCAAGAAGCTTTATGAGGTTGCTTAAGTGATTAAAGTCAAAAATCATTCCATTCTCGTTTAGCTTTCCCCAAACCTCAACATCAACCTTGTAAGTATGCCCGTGAATCCTAAGACATTTGCTCTCATATGGCAAGACCAAAAAATGAGAGCTGTCAAATTCTTTATGCCACCCTATTTTTCTCTCAGTAATCTTAAACTTCATTGGCCTCACCCCCAAATAAGAATCGAAACAAGCTTATTAATCTTTTTGGCCATGTCTTATACCTTTTATATCTTCCCTATTTAACGTATGTTTCTCCAGTATGTGCTGTTTTAGTTCTTCAAGGCTTTTTGCCTTGTATCCACAGAATGGGCATACAAATGTTTGACCATTTTCCATGCTTCTTCCACCAAAAGAATGTAGTGTGGCCATGATATAAATACTCTCTGTATATTTTTACTTTATCCAGTAGTATTGGATAGTGCAACGTACTCAATTCCATCTCTCAACTTTTACTTGAATTAATTACGATAGAATCTATTTATGTTATTTAAAATTTCATGTCGTTTATATTAATATTAAATGAAATTGCTCATTATTAAAAATAAAGAAATATTAATTTATAAAAGTTATAATAATGGTAAAAATTACTATAATACTAAATTATAAAACTGTCATTTTTTACGAGATTAGGTAGTATAAATGGGCAATCAAGACCTTTGAGAGGTTTTCGCAATAAGAGCCATCCTTGCAAAAGTTGAAGAGTTGTAGTTGCATAAGCCGGCATCTGCACCAATTTTTTCTATTACAATCCTAGGTGGTAATAATTAGAAAGGATATCCATGCTTTGTTGCCAGTTATTCCATATTCTTGATGAGATATATAACTTACGGCGGAGATTAAGAGGATTTCGGATATTCAACTAGCCCAAGTTCATCCAAAATCAAAAAATATTAAGAACAGCTGAGGGGACATTTTGACAAAATATTTTCTTAAAATCGGATATATTCATTGAATCAAATCTACAAAGCTTTAATCAGATTAGACCACCTTTATTATCGGTTTAAGCTTCATTAAACTATTATTTCAGGAGTTTATTATAGGCCTTAATCATATCTTCGGCTAACCCGGGATCACTTTTTTGAATATACCCAGGGATTATTACGAACGCTTTAACGAACCTATTCTCAATCCTCACAGACTTTTTTGGATAATTAAGTTCATCTAATACACATTTTTCCAGCATGGAGAGACAATTAATGGGAATTACAAACTCCAATTTATCATTTTTCTGATTTTCCCTGAAAAAAGGCCTTAAATCACTGCGCTCAAGAACTGCCTGCTGGAGCTTTGCTATTAGTATTTCCCTCGAAAGAGACAGGAGTGAAGGATATTTAATAGTATCTTCTCCTCTCATATTTGAACCCCAAATTAATGGACCACACGTGTTTTTAAATGTGTTGATTTTACCACTATACATAATTGTCATATAATAAGCCTTATATCTAAAACTCATGCACAATAACATACATCATAAACCCCACAAATATCAAGAACGAAAATATGGAAAGTCCGTAAAGCCCAGACATATTTCACAGATTTCCAGAAGCCAATGATAAACCCTGGTCCTAAGAGCACTATAGGTGCCACAACATTCTCAGTATACATGTAAAAAGATACCACACCAAAAACAAATGCTATTATATTCAAAAAGAACATAACCCTAACTCCCCCAGCATCTCTCTTTGGCACTATATCCGAGCTTATTTGGTCTATTGACCAGAAAGTCAAAAGCAAATAACCAAAAGCCGCAAGAAATCCAAGTAATCTCGCTGGGCCATCCGAAAACATCGCTGTAAGTAGGGTTGTTAAGAAAGCCTCAACATATACCAGGAATCCTATAACATCCAACATTGGCTGATCACCATATATTACTAATAACAACACCAAAGTTTAAAAGAGTATCTAATACTTCAAGTCCCTTCTGAAAAGTAAAATATCATTGCACCTTGTTACTCAGGCGAAAATGGATCATATACTACTTCCCATCACCATGAGGATAAATTAATAAAATAATTAAATAATTATTGCATTTTCTGTTATTTAAAATAGATCTAAATTGATTTATATTATCGACAAAAGGCTCTATGTACATTTCAAGGATAGAATCTACAATCAAGACCATTATCTATTATTTAATCACCTCTCAACGACCATTTTTGCTCTTTTTCTTAAATAATAAATTAATAAAATAATTAAAGAATACAATAATTATTTAATTATGTGACCTCTCTTTCCCTGCTGGAGCCCTACCTGTTATTGAGATCATTTAAAAGTCAGTGAAATAATATTACTATTTAATATCATAATAATTTGACATTTTTTACTATTTACAATTTTATTATTAATATTATGTTAGTTTATTTTTGAAAATAAAATTATAAGATATAATAATCGTGAAAAAATCCTATTTTGTAATTAAAAATTTTTATTAGTAATAATATCATGACCATTCATTTTAGTAAAAAATTAAGTCAAAGTTTGAGAGTTAAAGTAACACAACCTATTTTATTAATATAAAACGATTAGATAGCCATCTAAACAGACTAAACAAATACGCTCTTTTAAGCCTTTAACTGAATAATAGAGGCCCTTTAATAGTTATTAACAACAAAACAGGCCCATGACAACATTCTCCCCGACAAGAAAGAAACGTCTTTTAAAGAAGCCCAATATTCAGTAAGGTTATTAAATAATTATTGCATTATTTAATTATGGTGATCAAATGGCGATTATAATCAGTATTGCTAATCAAAAAGGTGGTGTTGGAAAGACTACAATCAGCCTCAATTTGGCCTATGCACTGGCCAAAAAGGGGTATGATACCCTAATAATTGATACTGATCCTCAGTTCAATCTCACATTCGCTTTAATCGGTATGGATATCATAAAACGCAATGACAACAACATCGGGACACTTCTAATAGAGAATGCAGTGAAAAAGACTCAAATCGAGAATGCTATTATACCCATAGAGGAGAACCTATCACTCATACCCTCTCATCTAAAAGTTTCTGCAATTGAGAGGCTACTTATGACAGCATACATGCGCGAACAGCGACTTAAAAGGGTTTTAGAAAAAATTGAAGACGAATATGACTTTATAATCATCGATAACCCTCCAAGCCTGGGAATATTCTTAATAAACTCCCTTGGGGCCTCGGATTATGTCTTGATCCCAACTGAATTAGGGTATTTCAGTGTCATGGGGGTACAGCTAACACTTGATGTTATCAGGGAGATAAAATCCACCGAACTCAATCCAGACTTAGAGATCATGGGTATTGTTGCAAACAAATTTACACGCCAGAGCAAAGTCCCCCAGGTGAGGTTGGATCAGCTGAAAGAGACCTATCCCGACTTACCTGTAGTGGCCATTTTGCCGAGAGCAGTTGCAGTTGAGAAGTCTCAAGGAGAAGGTAAGCCAGTGTTTGAGTTTGATCCCAAAAACAAAGTATCAAAAGCATTCCTACAACTTGCGGAGAAGGTGATAAAAAATGTCAGGTAAAAAGAAAAGCTTACCAAAACTCCCGTCCATGAGCAGTGAGGTCGTGAAAACCCTAACGGAAGAACCAAATAACAGGCCAAAGATAAAGAAAGAGACCGAAAAGAAGATGAAAACTCTCTATATAAGCGTAGAGGCAGATAGACTACTGAGAACATTATATGCAGAGGGAGAAGGGAAGCAGAATGAAATCTTTGAGAAAGCCATACGGCTTTATTGGAGCCTCCGGGAAGTTTTACCGGAGGAGGGGTTTAGGAGATTGGTAAAACTGGCCGAGAAGGAGGAAATCGAAAAGATAAAGCGACGGCTTGAGTTTAAGTGATTAAATAATGCAATAATTATTTTATCATTGGTTTTAATTTTGGGAGTGATCTCAATTCTCCTTTTTAACAAAGAATTGTTATAAATTAAGGCAAGGGGCCTAAATAATACAATAATAAAATAATCATTGAAAGCCTTACAGGCCTCATCAGTTAGCTTTTTGCTCCCATGTTCACAGAGCAATTTCTCCAAGAATATGCTATAGCTCTCATTCCTTCTTCAGAAACTCATCTATAGTCTTTGTAAACTTTATCCTCCTCAAAAGGGCCGAAGATGAAAGCCACTTACCACTACCAAGCTTTGTTTCCATGTTTAAAAGTTCCATGACCTCGTCCAAGGTGTCTGTCTTTAAAACTGGTGGAGAATTAAACATGGCCCTAACACTTTCTCTAACAAACCAAACCCCTACAGGAATTTTAAATCCGGGGTAAATCTCCCTAAGGAGTATAGCGGTGGCTTGTCTTTTTATTCTCTTTAAATACTCAAGTGTTGCGAGCATGCTTGCATAATAACATCCCCCTATACCTGGGTAAGTTGTCCTTCCGTGATACCCCTCATGGTCACCTTCGATAACCACGTTGTCTGCGCTTGGGTTCCATGTGGATCCAGGCCACCATGCTTCCATCCATTCGTAACTCCATTTGGCCGGATACAGTATTGCGATAAACAAATTATCATGAAGGCGATATCTGAAAACTAAAATCTCGTTCAAGGGCTCGTAGTCTTTTATCTCCTTGATCAGGTTTCTGCAAAGCATACTATCTACTGCGGTGATGCTCCACCTTGTGGGGACAAGTCTTCTCCTACCTTTAACACCAAATGCACCAGTGCTAAATACCTTCTGTATATGTGAAACCGGCACACCAGACTCATATAAATACGTAACCGCTTCAAATGCTGGTAAATCGGTGTCATCGTGGGCCTTCTCCACGGGCCTTGGAATGGATGGGTTTCCAAGGATCTTCATGTTGTTGAGTGGAGAGCGCGGGCCCTGTGGCGGCTCATGCTCATTGAACGTCATAAACGGCCGTGGAGGCTTTTTTAGAATGATCTCAACATCCACAGGTTTGGAGCTCATTGCCAAAAGCCTTAACTCATCGATAAGTTTATCTTCAGGTTTTTTCACATCTGCTATTTTAATGCCAGTTATAAGGCTCCATCGATACTCAAGGATATCCTCTATCTTATGATTAATCCACAGTTCCGGAAAATCAAAAATCTTTGTGTCTCCAATTAAAGGTGGCGTGGCAGGGCCTATCCTCACGTAGGGGTAGCCTACCCTACCTATAAAAATCGACGGTGGAGTGGAACCCTCTATGGTTTTTGATGAAACACTTCGCCTAACTCTCAAAGTGGCCCTAGCTCTGGCTATCACGGGGCAATACGCAAGGCCACACCATCCTCGGCCCCTGCACAGTATACATAAACTTGGATCTAACTTCATCGAGTCAATTACCCATATATTCATAGGTTTGAAGGGATAATTAAAGGTTGCCTCCTCACTCAAAAAGCCTTTACTTAAACCATCAATAGGTATCGGACGAAATTGAATCCATCATTGACTTTTGATATTCCATAAAAACTGTAGAAATCCAAAAAACGCTAAATGAAGTACATATCTAAGAGGAGCCTACATATATATGTCTTTCTCACCTACATCCCACTGTTAGGAGAGGCTTTTACATAACCATTATTAAGAATTATGACTTATTATAACCTAGGGACTAGTATCAGGTGTGGTCCCATGAAGAGAATATTAATCCTCCTTTGGCTCCTCATCTTTCTTGGAACGCTGATTCCAGCCGAAAAGGTGAGTATCGAGGAACACCTTTACTGGGTTAAAACTTATGGTGGAAGTGACTTTGATGTAGCTAATGCAGTTGCTGTTGCTCCAAACGGTGACGTAATTGTAGCAGGCGCTACTGGAAGCTTTGGCGCTGGTAAAGGTGATGTTTGGGTTCTCCGCTTGGATGAGAAGGGAAATATTAAGTGGCAAAAAACGTGTGGCGGGAGTGACGGGGATGGAGCTCATGCAGTTGCAGTTGCTCCGAATGGTGACATTATAGTGGCGGGTTTGACTTGGAGTTTTGGCACTGGTAAAACTGACGCTTGGATTCTTCGCTTAGATGAGAACGGGAATGTCAAGTGGCAAAAAACCTACGGTGGAAGTTTCATTGATGTGACTTCCGCGGTTGCAATTGCTCCGAATGGTGACATTATAGTGGCAGGCTACACTGAAAGCTTCGGTGCTGGTGAGAATGATTTTTGGGTTCTCCGCTTGGACGAGAATGGGAACGTGAAATGGCAGAAAACGTACGGCGGGAGTAGCTATGACGACGCTACAACAGTTGCAGTAAGTGAAGACAATGACGTAATTGTAGCAGGATCCACTGCGAGCTTTGGTGGTGGTGCACAAGATCTTTGGATTCTCAGACTGGACGAGAACGGTAATCTCAAGTGGCAAAAAACCTACGGCGGGGGTGACTTTGAGGTAGCTAATGCAGTTGTTGTGGCTGACAATGGTGACATTATCGTAGCGGGTATGGCTGGCTTCGGTGCTGGTAAAGGTGACGTTTGGGTTCTCAGGCTTGACGCTGAGGGGAATCTCAAGTGGCAGAAGACTTATGGCGGGAGCTACCTAGATGGGGCTAACACGGTTATCCTCACTGAAAATGGCGATATAATAGTGGCAGGCGCCACTGCAAGCTTCGGCACTGGCACTCCAGATTATCCAAACGCTTGGGTTCTTAGGCTTGATGAGAATGGAAATGTGAAATGGCAGAAGGCCTATGGGGGAAGTGACCTTGATGTAGCTACTGCAATTGCCCTCGCTCTGAATAGTGACATTATCGTAGCGGGTATCACTAACAGCTCTGGCACTGGTAAAGATGATTTTTGGGTTCTCAGATTCCCCCCAGATGGTTTGATTCCCGGTTTTTCGATGGACTCTGAAGCCATCATCTGGAATTTGGCTATTCAAAAGAGCAACTCAAATGCCACAATATCTGATTCTGAAGCTAGAGTAATGGATTCTAATGCTATTGTGTTGAACTCTAAAGCCATTATCACTAAAGTAATAGAGCTGGAGACTCTTAAAACAACAACTACAACGACCACTACTGAGACTACAACTTCTACGGCTACGACTACTACCAGCCAAGAGCAGGCCACTGAAACTACCGAAGAAGAAAACAGTGACATCTGCGGCCCAGCAACTTTCCTTGTCTTTGTCCTCATTGGTGGAGTTGTTACCAGAATTAAAGGTGAAAAATGCTAGTAAGATCTCCCTTACCTTTCTAATTTCTTTATCTTATGCACGTGAGTTAAACAAAAACTCCAGAAGAGTGAGTCAACTAAAAGTTAACTCAATATGCCAATGCCCTCCGCTCGTTCTTAACATTTTTGAGTGAAGAAAAGATACTCCCAATGGAACTTGTAAGCCTCTTCAAACTCTTAGTTTATAGTGGTTTACGGTTTTCTCAAGCGGTGAGGCTCTTGAATAACTTTGACTCTACAAAGCTCGAAAGGATAAACAATAGGACAGCTCGCTATCCAATGCAAGAGTTCTCAAGAGGGAAGAAAAGGGCCTTTTGGGCCTACATGCCATTGGACTTTGCTTTGAACCCTCAAAGAATTAATATTGACTATTACAGAGCAGAAAAGATAACCTATTTTGGCAAAATCTCCTCAAATACTATTCGCAAATGGTTTTATACATTCTTAAGAAGGAATGGTGTTCCTGAAGACGTGGCGGACTACATCCAAGGTCGTGCATCCGAAAGAATTGGGAGAAACACTATTTAGACAAAACAACCCTTACGGATGAAGCGCAGTCCCGCATAGTGAAGATATTGAAAAAAGTTGTGGAGGGGAGGCCTTAAGCCACACTTTACATCTTTTTAGTGCAAGTTTCTCATACTTTCATGTGATATTCTCAGGCTTAGCTTTTGCTAATACGATGGGGTTTAAGTTTGGGTTTGGATTTTTTTCACAGCCGGATTAGCGTTCTACATCATAATCCTACTGATAACATTGTCTAGGCTCGACTTGATACTCCAGCCTAATGAGTGGGGCTCCTTAAGTTGCTTCAAATCTAGGATCGGGTTATCACCGTGAAAAATTGGGACATTATTGAAAACAAAAGGAGAAGATTATTTTGCAATTTCCATCACCATTACAATCCTCGGGATTTTGAACGCGTCCCCCGTAGAGTCTTTAATAATGATCACATTGTTTTCATCAGCATCCATGATTAGGTAAAACTTGTCACATTGCTCAATTACCTCTTTCCAGTTATCCTTAAGAAATGCTGGAATTGGCCAGTAGTCCTCTATAAGCTTTTCCCCTATTGCTGGATGATAGTAAAGTGCAAAATACTCGTAATACCGCCACAATGTCCAGCCTTTGGTAAAACCAGAGGGTAAAGACATTTTTGTAGTCTCATTGGTCGATTTTATGGACTTCAACTGTGTTTCTGCGTTTTGTTTTAACCTCTCATCCTCTCTATAGTCAGGGTACAGCTCCAGGAACTTTTGTTTTGTGAGTTCTATAATGAAGTCAATATCTTTCTCCGTCATAGTGTATGCTTTTTTCTTCATGAACTTCCCAGTCCAAATCCAGTTAGAGTAAATTATCGGTTCGCCATTTTCATCAAGTTTAATTATGTAAAAGGTTACATTGGCGATTTCTCCCATTTCTGCTCTTAAGGAATCCCAGTAGTAATTCCCAATAGGCTTCATTGGAAGGTGCTGATCTAGGACGAAGTATTCGCTATCAATTTTTATTGCCACGGTGTTATGTCCGACCTCTTTATCTTTATAGTTGATATCCAGCATGTACACTGGGCTTATATTTGACTCAAGGAGTAGAGCTGCTGTCAGGATTGCATAATCACCACAAATCCCACTTTTGCGATAAATAGTATCGTTGGCTGCTTGGAGTCTCGTCAGCTTCTTGTAAAGCTCGCGTTCATGCCCTGAAAGGGTGCTCCAATTGTATACCATCTCTTCAATGAGGTCAAGTTTGGTATAGTTGTATTGTATGTTCTCGTCAATCCATTCAAGAATCGCCCAAGCCCTGTCCAAAGTGGTGTTGTATTCCATAAATTGTTTTGACACTGGACTTACTTCTTTTCTGAGAAGTTTGCTCAATCCCGCTTTGAATGCTTCTTCCTCATACTTATACCTCCAATCATGTGCTGGATTCGTCCCAATCTTTACCTCGTAACCGTCAGGTAGATAATCTCCATCGCTATCAACCAGATAATTTCTGTCACTATCAACTTTTAGGGGGTTAGTTTCAAAAACTATTTCATGCCCATCTAGCAAACCATCATCATCAGAATCGGGATTCAACGGGTCTGTGTGGTATTTTACAAGCTCCTCCCCATCCCATAACCTATCATTGTCCGTATCTTCTAATAGTGGATTCGTTTTTAGTTCAAGCTCTGCTGAATCATCCATCCCATCACCGTCACTGTCTTCTGTTGTTGGGCTCGTGTTGTAGGTGAATATTTCCGCATAGTCTGTGAGTCCATCCCCATCCGTGTCCTGCGATAATGGGTTTGTGAAGTAGGTATTTACTTCATCCGCATCCACTATATTGTCACCATCAGTATCTTCTAAGGTGGGATCTGTACCTTTTTCTACCTCAACATTGTCACGAAGCCCATCACCATCAGTATCAACGTCAAGGGGATTTGTGTTGTATTCAAAAAGTTCCTCATAATCCGTAAGTCCA
The DNA here is from genome assembly GCF_000022545.1 of Thermococcus sibiricus MM 739. Taxonomy (NCBI): domain Archaea; kingdom Methanobacteriati; phylum Methanobacteriota; class Thermococci; order Thermococcales; family Thermococcaceae; genus Thermococcus; species Thermococcus sibiricus. Next base: position 681,006 of record NC_012883.1, on the reverse strand, counting down.
TCTTCATCCGAGTCAACTTTGAGCGGATCTGTATGATATTTGTGGACTTCATCCCCATCAATTATCTTGTCTCCATCTGTATCCGGATTAGAAGGATCAGTTCCATATTTCTGCTCTTCATCAAAGCTCAGCCCATCGTTATCCTCAGGGTTTGTTGAGGAAGAAACCGTAGGTTCTTCTCCCCCAGGTTTTTGGATGCATGCACTGCTAAGAAGCGTCATTGTTACGAGCAGTATTACAAAAAGAGCATGTTTTTTCCTCAATATATCCACCATGTAGGAATGACATAGATGTATATTAAACTTTTGTGCCATTAAAAACTTGAACCACTAAACACAAAACCCTAGGAAGGAAATAGTGAAGCCATTTTAATCCTCTTTATCAATACTAAACATTGCGCCCCGGAGATGACTTTATATCAAAAACAAAGAAAAATCAGGGTAAGTTTAATGAAGTCTCCGCATCATCAAAAAACTTCCTCCCTACACATAAAGTTGAACTCCCTGTATTTGGCTTCTTTCGGGAAGGAGAGCTGGACCAAACCAACTACTAGAAGACCTCGAAATGAAAAACTTGGTGAGTTAACGGAGAGGCAACTCACTCAAAGGTGATGTCCAAGGAGTACCGGGAGGCAGGACAAAACGTGGGTTATAAACCCTTATGTCTATTTTATAGATGAATGGTATGGCGGGTTGAAAATAACTACTAATGTCAGGACCAACGCTTTAGGGTTGGTGGAGGATAGAGGATTTGTAGGTCTCTCCAAGGTTGAAGAAGTACATGTTAGGAGCGGAATAGAAAAAGAACTCTTATTAATTCACCTTCTGGGCAAAAATGACCAAGTGACCACTAATAAAAAAGGCTCTCACTCGGGAGATTCACACAAGAAAAAGGGAAAGACACGCACTCACGTGACTCTAGATGAGGATGTGTTCGAAGCTCTTGAGAGTTTTCCTTTTAACAAGTCCAGACTTATTAACGCCCTGCTCAGGTGGTTTATTTTTGGGGAAGAAGTGAAGTTTATGAGGAATACAAACTTGTGGAGCCGGGACCGGGATTTGAACCCGGGACCTGCGGATTACGAGTCCGCCGCCCTACCGAGCTAGGCTACCCCGGCACACACCCAGAGGTGTTGATAATAGGGAAATTTATAAGCTTTTTCATACCAGCTCTTTGCCAGTGGTGGTCATGACGAGCTTCCCATGCTTCACCCCTTTTAAGCTGATTAGTCTCTCAGCAATCGTTTTCACCCTGCTGCCCTTTCCTTTAACAACGATAACTTCAAGACAGTTATGTTCATCCATATGCACGTGAAGACTTGATATAATCTCGTTCACATAATCATGCTGCATGTCCAAAAGCTCCTTCACAACATCGGCCTCATCGTGGTTGTAGACTATCGTTATAGTGCCTGCCACTTCTTTATCCCCCTCTTCCCACTCATGTCTAACTATGAAATCCCTTACTAAATCCCTTATGGCCTCACTTCTGTTAGCGTATCCCTTCTCTTCCATTATCGTGTCAAATTTTTCCAATAAATCTTCTGGCATTGAAACTCCAAAGCGGATTATTTTCATACTTCACCACCTTTGTAAAATAATCGTCTCTAATATTTAAATTTTGAGAAAGGAAAAATAGATAAGGAAGGTTAAGGAAAAGTAATACATGCAAAAAAAGTTTAAACTGGATGCTGGAAAACTCATTATTATCCTGTTTTTAGCATACTTGGTATTTCTCTTCTGGAGTATGAGAGCAGTTCAGCCACCTCCCCATCTACCACCGGAAGAGGAGCAAGAGAACATACTTATTGCCGAAAAACTTGGTTTTCTCAATGACAATAAGCTAAGCGAAGAGGAAAAAATCGTGGTGCTCAAGATTTATCCCCTTTACAAGTATCGTACAAGTCTTTTTGATGAGGTGGAGACTGACAACCCCTTACTCCTCGCAAATCTAAGCGAACAAGTTAGTGAGATATTAGAAAAAGTCCCCCTTCCTCTCTGAGATGACATGGTGCGCTTTCTGTTCTCCGAGAGTCCATATACCCTTGAGGACTTCTCAAACAGGGTGATGATATTTAAGTCTCAGGTAAATGAGTTTCTCAAGACCTACGAGAAATTACCCCCGAGAATTAAGAATGGGATAGAGAACTCAAAAAACATTTACGAAGTAAAAAGCCTCCAAGACTATATAGCCATAGTAAAGCTGCTCTACATGAACCTATATGAACTTCCACCCGACATTATAATAGCAATAGACAATGCTCAAGGCATTCTAGATGGTTTTGAACCCCACGAGATAGAAGAGTTTTTAGATAGCCTCAACTCGGTTAGAGAAAGATTCTTTATGAACCAAACGTTTAGAGAATGGTTCGTTGAAAATTCAAGACACTTTGATGCAACTAATATCGAAACAAGCTGGGATAAATTTGTACAAGAACGCCAAAAAGACACAACGCCTCCAAAAATATGGGGTGTTGTAACAAGTGAAGGAGAGAATATCAGAGTAAGTTTCACGGTAAAAGACAATGTAAATGTTCCAAAGGAAATAGTCATCAAAATAGGAGCAAAAACAATTGCTCTTCCGATTTCCACCAATTCCCTTACATATATCGGTGCCATAGAGTTTGAACAAGAATGGGGAGAATACAATGTAACAGTCACAGGTATGGATGCAAAAGGGAACAAACACTCTGCAAAAATTGACTTCTCCCACTACCCTGAAATCTTCGAAATAAAGTTTGATGGGAGTGGCGAAGAGTTCCAGAACGCCCAGCCTTACACTAAAGAAGAACTCACAAAGATGTGGCGCTATGCGGCCAAATACAAGCCTCTGCAGATTTACAAGATCGTTTATCCATACTTGGGATTTGACAGATATGGAAAAATGAAATTTGATGGTGCAATGGAATTCTTTTACGAGAAAGCAAAAAGAGATCTTTTCAAATTCTACCACAAACCCCTCCCATTCTATTCAATAACCCTCTTCATATTGTGTATTTTGTAAACAGCTATGTGCACTCATATGATATGCCTTACATAAAAACCCTGAGCTCCTCCATCTGTGGATATGATGGAGAGACACAAGTAGTACTTATGAACAACCTTTTCCTGGACTTCAATCTAAAAGCATGGGCCCTTCAGGTACCCGCAAGTATAAGTGGCTGGCGACTGGATCATTCAGAGGTCATTGTTATATGGGATATCCCCCTTCTGGTAGGAAGCAATTACAGAGGAATTTATGCATTGGGAAAAGACCCCTATATCCAGAATGATAATCTCTTCTATCCTTATGATCCTGATTGGTTTTCTACATATTATGATGACACTGTAGAGATGCTGGTTCTTGGAATACTTCCATACAGGCCAGATATGGTCTCCGTTGAAGAATTCTACAGACATTTTAACCTCCGCGTAACTCCTGCATATCCGTATAAAAATCTCATGAAAGAACTCATCACCGGCTACGAGTTTTTTGCTTCTTACGTAACTTTTAACATAAGCAAAGAGTATGTACAAGATCTCCTAGAAAAAATACAAGAGGGGGACCTAAGCGTACTTGAAGATTTAAACAAACTTGAAGCAGCAAGAAGTTTATGGTACAGGCTCGATGGACGTAATCTCTATTATGGGTCTAAATACACGCCAGACTATGTTACAGTTACAAAAGATGGAAGATTTTACTATGTTCACAGAAATCGTTCCAAAATATTCTCTACTTCGTAGGGATGCTCTAATATTACCACTCCTTCCTCTTTCAAGGCCCTAATATGCTCAAGATCCACTTTCCTCGGATATATTTTGAAAACCTTACCATTAGGTGCCTTTGTCTCGACAACAGGTTTTGAATCTGTAGGAACCATTATCAAAGGAACTTTGCTTTTTAAGGCCTGCGAAGCACAGCATGAAAGAAGAGAATCCGCAATTCCAAGTCTTATTTTGGCCACCGTATTAGATGTCGCTGGAGAGATTACAAAAACGTCAAACTTACCTAAATTGAAAGAACCACATGATGGAAATGCATGTCCTTGTTTCGACTCCCTTACAAGGGGAAAATTACCTATTCTTTCAAGAACCCCATAAATCCTGGCTACTTCTTCACCCGCTGAAGAAAGGAACACCTTAACCTCATGGTGATCCTTTAAGTGTTCCAGTACATCGACACTTTCCAGGAGCAAATGTCCTGCACCACTGAACCCCCACGCAATTCTCAACGCTGCCACCATCCAAAGTTCGAGAACAAAGTTTTAAGTATTTTTGCCAAACCTTAAGTGGTGAAAATATGGAGATCCCGAACTATGGGAGGATAATAGCAAAGACAGTTATATTTGATTTGAATGGAACTCTGGGAGTTGAGGGAAAGGTAAGAAAGAACATTAAAGAACTTTTGAGAAAACTTAGTGAAAAATATGAAATCGTTGTATTAAGTTCCGATACATTCGGAACATTGAAAGATGAATTCAATGAACTTGATGTAAAGATAGAACTGGTAAAAGATGGCAACGAAAAGCTTCAAAAGGCCCTTAAATATGAGCCTTACATTGGTGTAGGCAATGGAAACAACGACGTTAGAATGCTTGAAAACGCTGAACTTGCTATTTGTGTAATAGGAGAAGAGGGAGCAAGTGTTGAGGCTTTGCTGGCGAGTGATGTGATGGTTAAGGATGTTAAAGATGCCATTAATCTGCTGCTGAACGAAAAACGACTAATAGCAACGCTTAGAGGTTAAAACGCTCTTTAATAACCCTCTCAATAACTGGATCAATTATTTTATATCTCTTCCCCCCATCTCTATATTCTGCATTAATCCAACTCATCTTTTGAAGACCCTCTAAGATGGCAGCCAATCGCGAATTTGGTATTTTGCCACTCCTAGATTCCAAAAATTCTTTTATGAGTGCCCATCTATCAAATCCCATTGAAATAGCTCTTAACACCAAGATATACCTAGGACTCCGCTTTTCAAGTTCTCTTAACTCACCTTCGAGGAATTTTTCTGCTTTTCTTATTACCCCTTTTATGGCATTTTCAAAACTTTTCGTTTTTATGTAATTGTACCCAAACTCTACTAACCATCCTGGAATTCCACCCAAAAGTTCTGCAGCGTGTTCTATTTCTTCCTCTCGTATTTTTATCCCTGCTTCAACGAATCCTTGTCTCAAGAATTCAATTGAGAGTTCCTTGGAAAAAGGAGAGATGGTAATCTCATTGTATATCCTGCCGTATAGGGGAGATTCATAATCTGAAACGCCAATAAGATCATGCAAAAGCCCTATTTCAGAACCTGTAAAGATAAAACTTATATTTGGCAGATTATCATATGCGTAGGCCACAAGGGTTAAGAACTCTTTTCCTCCTCTCCGTCCATAGAACCTCAAATACTGGGCCTCATCAAAGGCTATGATAATCCTACTGCGCTTATTTAATGCCTCCAAAATTTCTGAGAGTGAGACTTCAGGTTCAAAGTTTAATTGAAGTCCTGCAATTGATACTCCCTTCACTCTTTTCAGGTACTGAAAGACTTCCCTTTTTATGGGATGACTGAGAGAGTTTAATCCATTTTCAAAGGCCTTCAGCAGAGACTCATTTGTTATCCATCCTCCGGAATCAAAATGAAGCTTCCTCACATCTATGTATATACCGCTTTTCAATTCATTCAACACAACTTTGAGTAAAGAGGATTTTCCTACCCGCCTTATTCCCAGAATAAGGGTAATCGGATATTCCTTAGCAGAATTCTTTATCATTTCTATCTCTTGTTCCCTATCGAATATGTCTTCCCTCTTTTCCTTTGGTCTTGGATCAAACAGCATAGGTAATGCCCCCATTACTTGGTAATGGTACCATTACTTATAAAGTTTTTGAGGGAAAGTTAAAAGGCAAGATGAGAATAATACAATAGCGGATGATGATGAATCAAACCTGATTGATGAAGAGCCCTATGAGCGCTGACGCCTTTTTCTCTTCTTTTTGGGGAGCAATCTAACTTTGCTTCCACAATCGGGACAGATATTATCCAAAGGCTGAGTTTCAAACTTCTTCCCACACCCTACACAGACATAACGCCATTTTATCACTTTCTTTATTCCCCTTTTCAATGTTCTGAACTTTAGACCCAGAAGAGCAGCAATATTTTGGAGGTTGTAATCATCAGTAAAAAGTTCTCCTCTAAGCTCATAGGCTAGAGCCAGTACTTCAATATCAGCATCACTTAATTCTCCAAGTTCACCAGTTTCAATAGCTTTTTCTTTAACTTTTTCAATGCTATCCTTTGAGGGCACCATGACTCTAACTTTGCCCGCACTAATGAGACTTTCCAGTAAAAGCCTCGATTCTGGGTCTTTAACCTCCTCAATTACTTTTGGGGTTGTAATGCCCTCCACATCAATGCTTTGGATAAATATGGCTGCATCTATAATCAACATGGGGTTTAATTAGAAGAAAGAGTTAAAGGTTTATCGTCTCATCTATGAAGTGGTGAAAAACTATGAAAATTGACCTTAATTCAGACCTTGGGGAGAGTTTTGGAAGATATAAGTTAGGTCTCGATGAGGAGGTTATGAAGTACATAACCTCAGCCAACATTGCTTGCGGATGGCACGCAGGAGATCCCTTAATAATGAGAAAGACCGTGAAACTTGCAAAAGACATGAATGTTGAAGTTGGTGCTCATCCAGGATATCCTGATCTTATGGGATTTGGAAGAAGATACATGGACCTTACAAAGGAAGAGGCCAGAAACTATATCTTGTATCAGATTGGGGCCTTATACGCATTTGTAAAAGCTGAAGGATTAACATTACAGCATGTAAAACCACATGGAGCTCTTTATAATGCTCTCGTTAGAGATGAGGAACTTACAATAGGTGTTCTCGAAGGAATAGCTGATTTTGATAAAAACATAATCTTCGTCGGACTTTCTATGTCAAAACCCTTAGAAATTGCAGAAGAAATGGGGCTAAAAGTTGCCCATGAAGTTTTTGCCGATAGAGCTTACAACCCTGATGGAACCCTCGTTTCACGAAGAAAACCAGGTGCGGTAATCCATAATAAAGAGGAAATAGCTGAGAGGGTTATCTCCATGGTAAAGGATGGAGGAGTAAAATCGATCAATGGAGAGTGGGTTGAGCTCAGAGCAGATACAATATGCGTCCATGGAGACAATCCAAAAGCCGTGGAGATAACAGCCTATCTACGAAAACGTCTCGAAGAAGAAGGAATTAAAATAGTTTCGATGAGAGAGTTGATACGGTGATCAAATGCTCCCTAAGTTCAAACCCGCTGGCGATTCAGCAATAGCTATAATCTTCGGCAGTGAAATTAGCGAAGAGATAAACAAAAAAGTGCATGCCGTGGCGGAAACAATAGAACATGCCTCCCCAGAATGGCTGGTTGAAGTTGTTCCCACATACACAAGCGTTTATGTGTATTATAATCCTATTAAGATTTCCTACTCTGAGATAGTAGCGGCCCTGAAGCCTTTTTTATCAGCCGAACCTAAGAAAGAGGAAAAAAGAATAGTTAAAATACCCGTTGTCTATGGAGGAGACTTTGGCCCAGACATAGAGTTCGTTGCTCAATATAACAATCTCACCATCGATGAAGTCGTAGAGATACACTCAAAACCCCTCTATAGGGTATATATGCTCGGATTTCTTCCCGGGTTTGCGTATTTGGGGGGTATGAACGAGAGAATTGCAACACCGAGGCTCGAGAAGCCACGCTTAAAAGTTCCAGCAGGCAGCGTTGGCATAGCGGGAAGGCAGACCGGGTGGTATGCAATAGAAAGCCCGGGAGGGTGGAGGCTAATTGGAAGAACTCCATTGAAAACGTTTGACCCCACAAAAAGTCCACCTAGCATAGTCAAAGCAGGTGATTACGTTAAGTTTGTACCCATAGGCGAAGAGAAGTTCTGGGAAATCTATAAGCAGGAGTGGGGTGAAGAGCAGTGATAGAACTTGTTAACGTTCCTTCACTAACAACTATTCAGGATTTGGGAAGATATAGTTATCAGAGTTTTGGAGTTCCCGTTAGTGGTGTGATGGATGAGGTTTCTGCAAGACTAGCAAATTATCTTGTAGGTAATGAAGATAACACTCCACTCCTAGAGTTCGTATTACACGGGCCCACCATAAAGTTCCATTCCTCGGCCGTTTTTGCGATAGGTGGAGATGTAGAAGTAAAGCTTAATGGCCAGCCAGTAGAAGCATGGAAAAGCTATTGGGCAAAAAGAGGAGATATACTTGAGATAGGTATCCTCAAATCAGGAATGTATGGGTATATAGCGTTTGCTGGAGGAATCGCATGTGAACCAATTTTAGGCAGTTGTTCTACATACTTAAGAGCAAACTTTGGAAAACCCTTGAGCTCTGGAGATAAGCTTAAACTTGGTTATGCAATTTTAACTGGTAAAGAAGGAAAACAGCTACCAAAAGAATTTGTTCCAAAATATGAAAAGGAAAATACAGTTAGGGTTATCCTTGGTCCTCAAGAGGAACACTTCACCAAAAGAGGGATAGAAACCTTCCTAACATCAGAATATACCGTGACTTCCGAATCCGATAGAATGGGTTACCGTCTGGAAGGGCCAAAGATAGAGCACTCTGACAAGGGAGCGGACATAATAACAGATGCAATTCCCCCTGGCTCGATTCAAGTACCAAAAAATGGAAAACCGATCATAATGCTCGCAGATAGACAGACTACTGGAGGATATGCAAAGATTGGAGTCGTGGCAAGAGTGGATATTCCAAAAGTTGCCCAAAAAAGACCCGGAGAGAGAATTAGATTCAAAGCAATCAGTATTGAAAAAGCTCAAGAAACTTTGATACGACAAGAAAAGCTCATGAAAGCAATAAAATTCTTTCTCCGTGGAGAGATGAGAGCATATAAAGTGAAAACTTTTGGAGAAGAGATAATAGCATTTACAAAGATAGAAAAGAAGAAGTAATTATTCCTTTTCCCGCATAACACGGGCAACTTTGTAGTGCTTTTCATCACATTCAAAATCATCTGAAATTTCAAGAATCTTGACGATATCACCCTCAAATAGGCCTTCTGGCCTAGTAAGGCTCTGTTTTTCAGGGTCATTGCATTCAACAAAACTTAATTTTATTTTTGAACCCACTATTGCAACCCGTGGTTCTATTGCTACTTCTATTGCTGGCTCAATAACCTCGACCACTCTAACCTTACCCTCGTGCAGTGGGCATGAGTGCTCTATGTTCCTAACCCGGACAACCTTGTACCTCCTTCCTGGCTCCAAATTTCCTACACAAACTCTTGCAAGCCTGCAACTTTTACATGGGTCAGCTGGCCCATAATAAATGAATTCAACTCCCGGTTTTGCAAGCTTTTCCCCAACCAACGTGATTGTCATTTTAACACCTCCTATGAAATATGATCATATTACTCCAGTTATTTTAGCTGCCTTTTCAGCGGCCTCCTTTGTTAGGCCGTCCTTACCTAAAATTGTATACCTCTCAGGCCGGATAGTGTGAGCAATAGTCAAGGCTTCAATTATAAACCCTGGATCGATCTCAAGTTCATATGCATTAGTTGGTGCTCCAACCCTCTTTAATGTTTCTCTAATCTTCTTCCAGTTGAGACCATGTAAGTATGCCATTATTATTGTTCCGACCCCACATTGTTCTCCATGTAATGCAGGTTTTGGAGCTATTGCATCCAATGCATGGCTAAATAGATGTTCAGCTCCGCTGGCAGGCCTTGATGAACCTGCTATACTCATGGCAACGCCGCTTGAAATTAGAGCTTTTATCACTTTCCGAACACTCTCTTCATTGCTCAACCTTATAATGTCCGCATTTTTGATAACCATTTTGGCACTCATAAGAGACAATGAGGCAGCGTATTCGCTGAAGTACTCCCCCCTTATTCTATGGGCAAGCTCCCAATCTTTTACTGCAGTAAGGTTACTTACCATGTCCCCAACTCCTGCAGCAAGATAACGATAAGGTGCTGTTTTTATAATATTAACATCTGCAATAACAGCTACTGGTGGCCGGGCCTTTATAGATGTCTTGGCCCCAAGATCCCTTATGGAGGCATTTGCACTTGCTATCCCATCATGAGAAGCTGTTGTAGGAAAGCTTATGAAGGGGACATCAGCTTTAAATGAAGCCAGTTTGGCCACATCGATTATGCTCCCTCCTCCAACTCCCAGAAGCCAGTCTATATTCTCATTTCTAATAATTTCTAGGGCTTTTTGAACATTTTTCATTGAAGCTTCTTTTATGAGTAAGTTTTTCACATGGAAAAACTCTTTCAAGTGCTTTTCAATATCTTTTCCGGCAATCTCCTTTGTTTTCGGTCCATAGAGAATTAATACATTTTCCCCCAATTTTAATCTTTTGGCCACTTGACTGACTTTATCCTTCAGGTCTTCCCCAAGAAGAACTTCCCTGGGTAACTCCATTAAATGCATAAACATCACCACTTTATTCTTAAGTTCTCAAAGCTTAAAAAATAATTGGAAGAAAAAGCTTTAACTACTCCTACAATATTTCCCTAGGTGGTTAAATGGGAATTTATGAAATTCTTCAAAAATACTTCATAGACCCGATACGGTATAATCAAGGCTACAATATTGTTAACACCCTTACATATGCCATTATCTTGGGTATAGCGGCCCTTGTAGTGTATAAGGTCTTGAAAAAGCTTGGCATAAAATATGATAATGCATTCTTCAGAGCCCTTATACCATACATGATTTTAGGGGCCTTTGGAAGAGCTTTGACCGACGCAACTATAATCCCACAAAGTTACCTCACAGTCACTCCCGGAATTTATTTCCTTGTGTTTATGATCACCTTCTCATCCCTCTTAATAACCCATAAATTCTTTGAAGACTGGAGGAAAGTGTTTCTTTATTTTGGATGGGCCCTTGTAGGAGGAGAACTTCTGCTTTTACTATTTAATCTCGAAAAAGTTCAGTTCAACTTCGATACCCTAAAATACTTCATTCCCTTCGCCACAATAGCTCTCATGACGATTTATCTGCTTTCAATAAAACTTCATTTGGTTAAAAAGAATTCTTACCTCTTTTACGCCCACTTTTATGATGCAACGACAACCTTTGTTGGTGTTGACTTCATGGGGTATTGGGAACAGCATGTTCTTCCAAGATACTTGATGGATATTACAGGAACCGCTGCCGTGATGTATTTTCTAAAGTTTGCAGTACTAATGGTAGCTCTTTACCTCATGGAATACTTGCAAGAGACAGAAAGCGATAAAGAACTTATGGACTTTATCAAAATGGTCATGTTTATCCTTGGCTTTGCCCCGGGGACTAGAAACCTTTTAAGAATGCTTATGGGGGTTTAAAGATGTATGAATGGAATGAAATAGCCCTTAACCTTGCAAAGGATATTGAAAGAGAAATCATGCCCCTATTCGGACAAAAAAAGGCCGGAAAGTTTATTGGGTTTAGCCCCAGTGGGGACAAAACAAAACTCGTTGACAAAATGGCCGAAGACATAGTTTTAGAATATCTCAAACCACTTGGAGTAAATATCATAAGTGAGGAAATCGGCAGCATAAATAATGAAAACGAATACTGTGTCATTGTGGATCCTATTGATGGTTCTTTTAACTTCATCCATGGCATTCCAGTTTTTGGCTTCAGTTTTGCAGTTTTCAAGGGGTATGAGCCTTTATATGCAATGCTTTATGAGTTTATTACAAAAAATGTCTACGAAGGTATCCCCAATGAAGGAGCATATTTAAATGGGGAGATGATAAGAACAAGGCCTTTAAATGAGGATTCTATCTCAATAAGTTTTTACACCAGAAATAGAGGGGCAAAACTCGTTGAAAAAGTTCGGAGAACTAGGGTATTAGGAGCCATTGCAATAGAGCTGGCATATCTTGCTAGGGGTTCTTTAGATGGAGTAATCGATATAAGAAATTATGTTCGACCTACAGACATAGCAGCAGGTTACATAATTGCAAAAGAAGCCGGAGCAATTATAACCGATGATGAAGGGAGAGAACTTAAGTTCAATCTAAATGCATCTGAAAAGCTAAACATAATAGCCGTAAATGATGAGAAACTTCTTAAGCTTATCCTTGAAAACATTTAATAAAACGGCGAAAGATTTAAAAATAAAACACAAAGAGGTATATGCGAAAGTGCCGGGGTGGCTCAGCCTGGTCAGAGCGCCCGGCTCATAGGGCCGCTCCCTTTCGGGGGAGCCTGAGAAACCGGGAGGTCGCGGGTTCAAAGCCCGCCCCCGGCACCATCAAAAACTTTTTTACGTATCCTAATGCTGGTCATTAAACACGCGAAAGAGAGAACTGTCAACCGATTTTTTAAACAAAGAAGACTTGATTTTACCCTTCCTAGCTATAACTCTTCGAGTGATCAAGAGGAAGGAAAGAAGTCTGATTTCTCAATTCTCTAGGGGGACAACAAATATTTCTCCAAAGGGTTCCTCTTGAATTAGTTCAATTTTGCCCATATTCGCTAGGAAAAGAAGGTAAAGGAAGGTTCTTGCAACTATTTTCGGACTTGGATCAAAAACAAGCTCCCACAAAGCTATTTTATCCTTAGTATTCGAGTAAAGCTCCCTTACTATTTCATAGAGCTTATTAACATGCTTTTCTATATCTACACGAAAATCATCCACAACAAATATCTCCTCTTCAATTTTAACCTCCTTTTTCTTCTTGGGTTTTCTTTTCTCAGTTTCTTCAAGAGCATCCATTAGGGCCTCTATCAAATCATCCAGAGTGTAATAACGCTCTGCTCTTCTAAGGGGTGGGACGTAAGGATCAACATCTACTCTTATTCTCTCTTCCTCTTCTTGTTCTTCCCCATCGTCCTCCTTGGTATAAAGCAAGGCCTCGGTCTTCATTCTAAGGAGAATTGAAGCAGCTAAAATAGCCCTTGCAGATATCCTCAAGTCCAGATCCTGCATTTCCCTTATACGCTCAATATATTTCTCTGTAATATCCACTATATCAATATTCCAGGGGTCAACTTTTCCCATTGTTACAAGCTGTAAGAGGATATCAATTGGTGTGATCTCCTCTTCTCTCCTGTATTCCATCTCATTTCACCTACAAACCGAGGGCATTGGCATTTTTTGCCCTCGCTTTCTCCAAATATTCCATGGCCTTTTCAAGGCTTAAACTAACAACCCTTGAGACACCTTTACGCATTGAAACACCAATTATCTTGTCTGCATTTGACATCATAACATCTCTAAGTGTAATAACTATGAACTGACTGTCTTTTGAGGCCTCTTTTATAAGATCTGCCACCCTCTTAACGTTTGCATCGTCAAGGTGAGCATCAATTTCATCAAAGAGATAGAATGGAGCCGGTTTAAAGTGTTGTATGGCAAACACAAATGCCAAGGCCGTCAATGCTTTTTCTCCACCGCTCATAGCCTCGATTCTTTTCACTTCTTTTCCAGCGGGCTTTGCTTCTATGTCCAAACCCCCACTGAAGGGATCCTCCTCATTCTCGAGAACAAGTTTTGCTTCTCCTCCAGGAGAAAGTTTTGTAAAAAGTTCTGAGAAGTTTCTGGCTATTGCATTCAGCGTTTGCATAAATACATTTCTCTTTTGGTTTTCTATTTCGTTTATAAACTCGATAATACTGTCTTTTTCAGCCTCAAGTCTTTCCCTCTTTGATTTAAGTTCCAGATAACGCCTCTCAACAACCTCATAGTCCTCAATAGCCTTCATGTTCACCGGCTCAAGTTCCCGAATCTCATCTTCCATTTGTTCAATTTCTTCCCTAAGCTTTTCAAGATCCTCTGGAATTTCTTTAACAACCTTAACATCATGGTGCTTTAATTCACTCTCTTTTTCCCTGAGCTGGGATTCATATTGAGCCATTTTTATCTTGAGAGAGTTAGCTTCCAATCTAAGTTTCTGCAAGACATCTCTCAACTTCTCCTTCTCTTCTCTCATTTGAGAAATTTCTTCCCTAAGTCTGTCCCTCTCATCTCTTAAAGCTTTTAATTCATCTTTTACAGCTTGTTCCTTTTCTTGAAGTTCTTCAAGTTGGGCCTGTAGTGATTTTATGTCCTCTTCATTTTGTTTGATACTGGCCTTGAAAGCATTTATTCTATTGACAATACCCTCAATTTCCTCTTCAAGGTCAGCTTTTCTTGGAATAAGCTCCTCATTAATCCTTATGTCAAGGTTCTCAAGTCTCGATTCAACTTTACTAAGCTCTTCTCTGAGCTTGCTTATCTCATGTTCAACCTCTCTTATCTTTTGGTTGAGCTCTCTAGCTTCGGGGTTGTCTAGGGCCTTTCTGAGTTTGTTTCTTATCTTTTCAAGTCGCTCCACCCTTCCACTAAGCTTTGCAAGATCTCCCTTTGTTTGATGGATGAAGGACTCAAGCTCCTTTAACCTATTCTCTGCAGTTTCAATCTCTTCCTTTAGGGTCTTATCCTCGTTCAAAAACCTATCCATTTCTTTTTGAAGCATCTGTAAATCTTTAGAAACATCACTCTTCCTCACTCTAAGTTCAAACAATTCCCTCTCAAGTCCCCTTTGTTCAAGTTTAAGGGCGTTTATTTGAGATTCCAAAGCATCTTTCTCCTTCTCACGAGAAGCTAATGCCATTTTTATCTCATCAGTGTTGATAGCAAGTTTTGTTCTTGGCCGGTAATATCCCCCAACAATGGCTCCACTTCTCTCTAAAAGCTCTCCCTCAAGGGTTACCATCCTAACTTTGCCAATACCAACATCCCTTGCTTCCTCCATATCATTAACTATTAGGGTATCACCCACAGCAAATGCAACAGCGTTCTTAAATTGTGGATCATATTCAATGACGTCCATAACTGGGATACCTTTGGAAACTCCATCCAATTTTCTCGGTTTTATCTTATTAAGGGGTAAAAAGGTTAGTCTTCCAAGCCTATTTCGTTTTAAAAACTTTATAGCCTCTTCCGCTACCTTATCATCTTTCACCACGACGTTGTCCGCATGAGATCCTAGAGCAACTTCCACAGCAGTAAGATAGGTATCATCTCTAACTCTAATGAGCTCAGCTAAAGAACCATAAATTCCAGGGATGTTAGCGTTTTTAATTGCTTCAAGTGTCTTATTTTGATGTACCTCTTTTCTAGCTTCGGCCTTGATGAGCTCTTCATTAAGTTTTTTAATCTCTGGAACAATTTTTTCCAATTTCTCCTGACCTTTTTCAAGTTCTTTTTCAATTTCTCTCAGTCTTACACTTGCTTTCTCAATTTTTGAATCTATCTCTGAAAGTTCAGATTTTTTAACATTTATTTCCGCCTTAAGTTCTTCAAGTTTACTCTTCAGAATAATCCGCCTAGTAGATTGCTGGGAAATTTTACTTTTAATTCGCTCTATTTCTTCTGTAATTTTTGTGATTTCACTTTCCTTAAAGTACTGAGTTTTCTTTGCATTTTCAAGTTCTTCTTCAACTTTGTCCAACTCTTGCTTTGCAATGGTGAAGTTCTTATCTATCTCAGCGAGCTTTAGAATTAATTCATTTTTCTCCTTTTCTTTTTTCTGGATTTCAGCGATAAGATTTTCTCTCCGTTTTTTCCATCTTTCAATAGTAGATTTGCCTTTTTCTATCTCTGCAGAAACATTTTTCAAATCTTCTTTGGCCTTTGCAAGTCGTCTTTGGCTTTCACTTATTTCTTTCTTAGCTAATTCAATGTTCTTTTTAGCAAGCTCTATCTTAGAAGCTACCTCACTTATCTTCTTTGTCACATCTAGTATGCCGTCTTCACTCTTTTCTTCAAGTTCCCTCTCTATTTGGGTCAGAGTTTTCTCTTTTTCCACTATCGTTTTTGCTATATTCTCTAGTTCTCCATTTATGCGCTCTATCTCCACCTCAATTTCTTCATCTCTTGCCCTGCTCTCAGCAATAAGGTTCTGCAACCTCTTAACTTCTCCTGTAAGAAGTGTGGTTCTTGCGACTTCGAGTTTTTCTTTTAGATCAAGATATCTTAATGCGTCGTTCCTTTCCTTTTCGAGCTTATCCAGTTGGGTTTTAACTTCTCTAATCAGGAGATCTACTCTCGCAAGGTTCTCTTCTGCCTGTTTAAGTTCTTCCATTGCTTTTTTCTTTTTTTCATCGTACTCAGCAATCCCAGAAATTTCATCTATTATCATTCTTCTCTCTGTTGGACTCATTTTAATGAACTTTGTTATATCTCCCTGCAGGACGAGATTATACCCATCAGGTGAAATCATTGCAGCACTTAAAACATCGAGAATATCACTTCTACTTGTCCTTTTTCCATTCAACCAATAAGCACTCCTACCATCTGGGTAAACACGCCTCTTTATGACAACTTCATCCTCATCTATTGGAAACCCCCGATCTTCATTATTAAAATACATTGCAACCTCTGCATATTTAGCTGGGGCTTCCTCTTTGGTACCTGCAAATATTAAATCACCAATCCTAGTAGCACGCATGGCCTTCGCAGATAACCCACCAAGAACAAATAGAATAGCATCACCAATATTACTCTTCCCACTTCCATTGGCTCCCACTATAGCTGTGAATCCTCTAGAAAAAGGAACTACGATTTTTCTACTTCCATATGATTTGAAGCCTCTCATTTCAAGTTTCTCTACATAAGGCATATTTAAACACCTGACCGAATTAAGGTTAAATATAGTTATATATCTTTCTCTATACATCCCTCCATTAAGCCAGGTCTATGAAATCATGCCCTCAAGTTCCAAAATCTTTTTTTGGCGTAAATAAACCACAGGAATTCCATTTTCCCGAAGTTTTTTCTTCAACGCCCTGTCATTAGTGCATACAATAACATTTGATGTTTTTGATGCAAACTCAAGTATTTGTTGATCTATGGGTTTTTCTCCAAATTTACCAATCTCTATTACAATAAACTTCTTGGCAAGCTTTTTGGCCATTTTAACAGCCATGAAGTCCTTCCCTCTAACTTTGCGTTCTATAACCTCTAATTCATCAACTACAACATTTGGAATTGCTATTTCAAAATTTACATCAAGTATGCGCTGAAGCTCACCAACTATATTAACTCCAAATTGCCCTGGAATCAAAAGGAAATTTGTGTCAGGGATAACGAGCCACTTTTTCATTAAACTCACCACAAAATTTAAAGAAGAAATCATCCCTTTATAAACCCATATCCAATGAGTCTCCACCTTGAACCTACTTGTCTGCTTATTGCAACTCTTTCTCCTGGTTCTGCACATATTGGAATTTGAAGCTTTAACTCTACTTCATCTTTTCCTAAGCCTGTAACAAGGCCCATTGTCCTAGCTGTTCCAACGTTAAGGAGGAGGACTTCCCTTCTCTTTATGGGCTCCACCTTGAGTTCTTCTTCAGTTCCTACAACCCTTTCCAATAAATGAACCTCTAATCGTAATTCTTGCCATACCGGCGGGAGTTTTCCAGGCTTTCCTACAACATTTCCTGCCATAAGGTCCCCCTTAGTCAAGAAGGGGTCGAGTTTAGTTCCAACGCCTACTAAACCCCCAGGATACGCTTCTTTCACAGATTTTCCGCCTGCTTGGAGTGAAGTAATCTCTGTAGTTATAGATTCATATTTTATTCTACCGTGCTCCTCATATGGAACTCCAGGTCTTATCTCTATTTCATCTCCAACCTTTAGTTTTCCTTGAATAATGGATCCTCCAATGACCCCACCTACAAGTTTCTCGGGGAGAGTTCCAGGTTTGTTAACATCAAAACTCCTCAAAACAAGCAT
The DNA here is from genome assembly GCF_000022545.1 of Thermococcus sibiricus MM 739. NCBI lineage: Archaea > Methanobacteriati > Methanobacteriota > Thermococci > Thermococcales > Thermococcaceae > Thermococcus > Thermococcus sibiricus. Next base: position 663,278 of record NC_012883.1, on the reverse strand, counting down.
TCTTGGAGCTTTATTTGGATCCCTCTTGGGAGTTGGGATTATCTCCTCTATCGCACTTATCAATACGTCAATGTTGGCTCCATGAAGAGCTGATATTGGAATTATCGGAGCGTTTTCTGCCACGGTACCTTTAACAAACTCCTTAATTTGGTTATAGTTCTCTATAGCCTGTTCTTTTGTTACAAGCTCAATCTTGTTTTGAGCAATTATTATGTTCCTATTACCAACAATCTGAAGGGCCATCAAGTGCTCTCTTGTTTGAGGCTTTGGACAAGGTTCATTTGCTGCAATAACTAAAACTGCCCCATCCATCAAAGAAGCCCCTGCAAGCATTGTAGTCATCAAAGCTTCGTGACCAGGGGAGTCGATAAATGAAACTCTTCTTTCAAACTCAGTTTCAGCTCCACAGTATGGGCACTTTGGAGAATTAGAATATTTACCACAACTCGGACATTTTCTTATTTCAGCATCAGCAAAACCTATCTTGATTGTAATACCTCTTCTGAGCTCTTCACTGTGAGTATCAGTCCAGATGCCAGTTAAAGCTCTTGTTAATGTTGTCTTGCCATGATCAACGTGACCAACCATACCAATATTAACCTCGGCTTGTTTAAACTTTTTCTTCACCATTTTCCTCGCCTCCAAAAGTAAGGACTTATCTTCCCTTATTAACCTTACCACAAGAGCTTTTAAAATTAATTGATAAGAAGCAAATTAAGTGACCTATCCTCCTAAAGGCCGGTTTTTTGAGAAAAAAATAAAAAGGAAGAAAACCTCATGGATAGACTATCTTAACATTTATTTGGGCGATTTCAGGACTTATAGTATTCCCTCTAACGGTTTTCTTTCGCCTCTCTCCTCTCTCCTGAGGCCTAAATCCTGGTCCTCTCGAGATGAGAATTTTAACTCTTCTTGGACCATGAACATCAGGTCTCATGGGGAATCCATCTTTATCAGTTCCGCCAGTTATCTTGAGTTTAACATCGCCAGGAATTTCACTTCCAAAGATTTCACTCAAGTTGAATCCTAATTCTTTGGCCTCTATCTCGTCACCTATTCTCAAACCAATCAATTTATCTGCTTCAGCCCCAGTAATCTCAATCTGTTTTGCAACACCAGTTTTTGTGTCAGATATTACAAGTTTAAATGTGGCCATTTCCTCCCACCTCCACGTTCATTAGCGGGATTCATTGGGTAAACCCCTTGTCCACCATGGGCTAAGCATCTTCATTTAAAAAGGTTTCTTTGCTTTAGTTGATACTTTCAGGATAAGCAGTGGGTGTCAGACTTAAGTTGCACACAGCACTTCAGAAAAGAAAGAAGTATGAAGGCTGAAACTATTATATACTTAGTTGGTTTATCAAAGCAAGCAAATTAAGGTAACTATTCCAGCTGCCCTCCTCCCCACCGTAAAAGACGAGGCTTCCAGCCCGCAAAGAAGGTGATTATAAAATAACAACTCATATATCTCCTGTCGTCCAAGGACGTAAGCACCAAAGCTAAGCGGAGAGTTCAGAAGTCCGCCAAACATCTTATTGAACCTTTCCTCTTGCAAGTGATGCAAATATGCCACCAAAGCATAGAAGGGCGAAGATGATGAATACTGTTTTCATGCTGGTTAAAAAAATTGGGTAGTATTGAGGCGTAATTTGAACATTCCCCATGTATATGGCAAATATTAACATTACAATGCCCATGCTTAGCGTCTGTCCAGTCAGCCGCATCGTTGCAAGCGTTGCTGAAGCTACTCCATAAAATCTCCGCTCAACGGAACTCATAATCGCATTTGTGTTAGGAGAGGAAAAGAGAGCAAGTCCAAAACCAAGAAGAATTAAACTGGCTACAATAACTTCCAAACTTGTTTTTTCGCTCAAAAAAGTAAAGAGCGAAAGGCTCACCGTTGTTAATGCCATACCTGCTGAGGCTATTATTCCCGGCTCAACTCTATCGGAAAGTCTGCCTGCAAGCGGTGAGAAAATAGCCATCACAACGGGCTGAGCAACCAAAATCGAACCAGCGTTTTGAGGGCTAAACCCTTTTATATATTGCAGGTAAAGGCTTAAGAGAAAAGCTACAGCAAAAGTCGCACTATAATTGATTAAAGCAGCTATATTAGAGAAGGTAAATGTTATGTTGTTCCTGAAAAGGTTTATATCCAAAATGGGATTTTTTGTCTTCATCTCCCACCTAACGAATAACAAAAACATGAAGACGCCTACTAGCACCAACCATAGGCCTGACATTGCAGGTATCAGAGAAAAGCCATACATAATTGCCGCAAGAGAAAGGCTGTAAACTATGGAACCAATAAAATCGAACTTCTCCCCCTTTGCCTCAGCCCAATCTCCTTTTAATTTCCATAAAACGAGAATTATTGTTATTAAACCAAGAACTGCATTTGCAATAAAGATGCTTCTCCAGCCAAGGTATTGGGTCAGGGACCCTCCTAAAAATGGCCCGAGAGATAGTCCTAAATAAACTGCCGCAGCATTTATTCCAAGGACTTTACCCCGTTCTCTTGGGGGAAATACGGAAGTTAGAATCGCCACAGCTGTCCCGAATATCATTGCACTTCCAATTCCCTGCAAAATTCTAAAAGAAATAAGCATGACACTAGATGTTGAGATTGCACAAAGAAAAGATGAAAGGGCATAAATCAATATTCCGTAGGAAAAAACCTTCTTCCTTCCCTTTATATCTGCTATCTTTCCAAAAGGGACAAGAAAAATTGCTGCAGCCAGGAGATATGAAGTGGCAACCCAGTTCAACAGAACGACATTCATCGAAAATTCTTTCCCAATTGAGGGAAGTGCAATATTCATTGAGGAACTCATAAAGGGTGTGAGGAAAGAAGCGAGTGTAACAATCAATAAGACAACCCTCTTATTTATAATGTCGCTGTCATTATTCGACTTATTATCCATGTGACTCCCTACAACTTATAATTGCCTCAGTAATATAAAACTTTCTTCAATGATTAAAAAGTATAATAACTGCGAAAATTAAAGAAAATAAAAAGAAAAACAAAAATCTGGCTCACTTCTGAGCGAAGGCAAGAATCATCTCCCACATCCTCACAATATACTCGGTGGTAGGTGGGTAACTCTGAACAACTTCAACTATCCCTTTTTTGAAAACTGGAAAGTCTTCCATTATTTTTTCAAGTGTTTCCTTGTTTGGCGCTTTCCAAATAGTGTATATACCATCAGCGAAGTTATAACTGGCCAAAAATTCTACTCCGTCGGGAAGTTTTGCACCATCAACTAAAACGGATTCAAAGAATCTGGTGGCTTCCTTCAGTGCGCTTTCAGCTCTTCAAGAGCCCACTTGTGGGTTATAACATACATTGGCATTTTTTACACCTCCAAAATAACTTCCTAAGACCTCTCATCGTGTTATAGGGAGCATACAAGGGGAGGAAGAATTGTACAAGATTTTTCTGATGCCCCAATTAACTGCCTACTCCCCTTCCTAACTGAGTTTTTAATTATGGATAGTGCTTTTGTTATATTTAAAGATTTTCATAATTAAATTAGGAGTTAAGTAACATTAAATTTTTATTTATAGCAATAAATTCATTATTAAATCTTTAGAAACTTACACAATACCAAGAACTCTCGAATGGTTCAGTTTAATATCAAAACTTTTTTATATACCTTCACTTTACCTTTTTAACAAGAGGTGAAAAAGATGGCAAAGGAAAGGACAACTCTACCACCAACTGGTGCAGGTTTAATGAGGTTTTTCGATGAGGACACACGAGCAATAAAAATAAGCCCCAAGGGGGCAATAGCAATAGTGCTAATCTTCATTGCCATTGAGATATTACTAAATGTCTTTGGCACCCAAATCTTCGGCTAAAGGAGAGTTTTCTTTAATCCCCTAGCATTTAACTCTTCGTTTACTATTCTTTTAATAGCATCTTCTATGTAGCCTTTGAGAAGGGTCTCAACATCTGCCTTTATTTGATCTATATCATGCCTTAGTCCTTCAAGGAGTTTGATATACTCCCTTGCCATTTCAAGTTGACCTTCTTGTTTTATTAACTGCTCTTTCAAGTGCTCAAAGTCCTCTTTAATTATCTGAAGCCTCTTTAACTCTCTTGTAAGCTCATCTATCTGTTTTAGTAATTTTGAATTTTCTTCTTTCATTTCTGTAATTACCCTCTCCTTGTGCTCAAGTTCCTTCACTAAAGTGTTATACTCTGAAGCAATATTATGGAGTTGCTCAATTTCTCGTAGAGACGGAACTTTTCCATTTCCAAGAATTATAACATCTGGTCCAACGTTTACTATATCTGTAGGGCGTATTTTTATTCTCTTCTCACTTGAAAACATCCCTGACTGAACTTCACCTGTCTTGGCTAGGTTCTCAATGGCTTTGATTTTGAAGATAAAATAAAACTGGTCGTGGTCTACTTCAACGTTGATATCTGTGACATAGCCAAGTATCTGACCATCGGTCAAAGATACCACAAACTTATTAACAAGTTGATTTGCCTGTTGACTCTCAGCCATGGCATTCACCTAAGAAAGATTTTTGAGGTTAACATACTTAAGCCTTTCTCGAGGTTAAAAGAAGGTGAAATTTATGATAATTTTTGTCGGTCGCTCAAATGTCGGAAAAAGTACTCTAATATTTAGACTCACAGGGAAATATGTTAAAAGGGGAAAACGACCCGGAATAACTAGGAAACCTATTGAAATTGGCTGGAGGGGTAAAACCATAGTTGATATGCCTGGATTTGGGTTCATGAGTGGAGTTCCAAAGTATATCCAAGAGAAAATAAAGACTGAAATAGTGCAGTTCATAGAGAATAATGCAGATAAAATAGAAACTGCTGTTCTTGTTATAGATGGCAAGAGTGCCTTAGAGATTATTGAAAGATGGGAAAAGAGGGGAGAAATTCCAATAGACGTTGAGTTTTTCCAGTTTCTTCAAGAATTGGAAATACCTATTATTGTAGCTGTTAACAAAATGGATAAAATAAAGAATCTCAACCTTACAATAAATAGACTCATAGAAAAATTTGGACTCTTGGGTACTTGGGAAGATTACAAAGATATATTTGTCCCAATTTCCGCAAAGTTTGGCACAAATATACAAGAATTGAGAAAATTAATAGAAAAAAATATCAAAAAGTCTCAAGAACTACATGAGTGATAGTTTCCCTGACTCCATCAAGAGAAGCCACTTCTTCAAGTATCTCATCAAGCCTTGTCTTGTCAGCCTCAACAATAAGATCAATGTCTCCAGTAACTCTGTGAATGCGCTTGATCTTAAGCTTTCTAATTGATTCATAAACCTGCTTTCTCTTGGTCGGTTCAATTCTGACAAAAATAAAGACATCTCCCTTCTTTTCTCCTAAAAATTCTAATGCCTTATCTGTAAGATCAATAAATCCTCTTCCAGTTCTTATGTATCCAAGCTCTTTGAGAGTCTTAAGGTGATTACTCAAAGCTTGCCTAGTTATGCTTAACTCATCCGCAATTTCATCTTGAGTTTTCTCAACTGTATGCACTTCTATTGTTTTTCCTTCTTGGTATAGTTTTCTAAGCAAATCCATTTGTCTTGATGTAAGCTTAGATTCATTATTCATTTCCTACCACCTCTTAGTACTTGTTTTGCTATCGTAAACCTATATGTTTAGAACATTAATAAATCTTTTGGTCTTTGTAAACCAATACTTCAATCTATTTCCAAATGCCGTCTAGGGTTAGGTTTTTAATTAATCCCTTTTTAATCTTAACTATGAACAAAGCAAGATATACCAACAAAATTCCAGAAGATAGAGGGGAAGTTATCAAAGTCATTGAAGAAGTTAAGAAGCCAGTTAAAGTAATGATACTAGGTGGAGTGGACAGTGGAAAGACCACTTTAGCAGTTTTTTTAACAAATGAACTATTAAAAAATGGCTTTAAAGTAGGAGTAATTGACAGTGATGTAGGGCAAAAAGGAATACTTCCTCCGGGTCTCATAAGTCTTGGATTCCCTGAGAAAGTTTTTAATTCACTAGAAGAAATAAAAGCAGAAAAACATTATTTTGTTGGGACTATTACTCCAAACCAATTTTTTGGAGAGATGATTACGGGAGTGAAACTTCTGGTAAATGAGGCCCTTGATACAGCAGATGTTTTGATTATCGACACTACAGGCCTAATTCATGGCCCAGGTGTTGAGCTAAAACGAATGAAAATCGAAGTTATTCAGCCGGAAATCATCATTGCACTTCAGAAAAAGGATGAACTTGAAAATATAATTCGGCCATTTGAAAAGAAAGCAAAAGTATTCCGACTAAAGATCAGTGAAAACGCCAAACTCCATACAAGAGAAGAAAGAAGACGAATAAGAAGGGAGAAATGGAGAAAATACTTCGAACAAGCTCAGGAATACACAATCAGCTTGCAGAATATGATGATAAGTGGTACGTGGATATTCCAAGGTGAAGAAGTTACAAAAAAGGAAAAAGAAATGTTGGAAAACCTCTTTAAATGGATTATCTTTCATGGAAGAAAAGTTTCCAACAAGTATTTTGTGGTAAAAGCTGATATAGGAAACTTTCCACGAAATTTTAACAAGAACACATTGCTGACTTGCGACTTTGAGAATTTGAGCAATCTTATTGTTGGATTTATCGATAAAGAGGGATTTTGCCTAGGGTTAGGAATCCTTAAATTTATAAATTTCAGAGAGTTTACGGCCCAAATAATCACCCCATTAAAAAAGGAAGATCTTGAAAATGTCGTGGAACTAAGATTTGGTAGAATTAGAGTTAGAGAAGATGGTGAAGAACTTGGCTTGCTTTCTCGAGAAGCCCTTTAGGAAAACCTTTTTAACTTTCCAATGCTCTTAGGTATTAGGTGTTCCGAATGGAACTCAAATGCTTTATTGAGATTTTAAGACCTATAAATTGTCTCATCGCTGGTTTAGTTGGTATTCTCGGTGCTACCGTTGCTTTAGGCCATTTGCCCCCAATAAAAACCAGCCTATTGATCTTTTTAGTAGTGTTCTTGGAATGTAGTTGGGGAAACATCATTAACGACTATTTTGATTATGAAATAGATAAAATCAACCGGCCAAATAGGCCTCTACCTCGAGGGGCCCTCTCCAAGAATATTGCTCTTGTATATGGCATTTCTCTTGGAGGGGTGGCCATTCTTATCGCTTACCTAATAAATTTTGAAGCATTTATCTTTGCCTTGGGTGCTTATTTGTTAATGTATCTCTATGCACGAAAACTCAAACCCCAACCATTTATTGGGAATCTAGTTGTGGCAACCTTAACTGGGATTACTCCAATATATGGAGCAATTGCTGTTGGTAAAATCGGACTTGCTGGATATCTTGCTCTATGTGCATTTTTGGTAAATGTTGCCAGAGAAATCTTCAAGGATATTGAAGATATTGAGGGAGATAAAGCCCAAGGAGCAAAAACTCTCCCCATTGTATGGGGTATTGAAAGCTCCTCTAAAATTGGGGTTATATTCAGCGTTGCCACTATAATTGCATCCTTACTTCCTGTTAAAGCCGGAATCGGCCTTGGATATTTCCCTATAATAATCGTTGATGGAATAATTTTATGGGCCGCTTACGAAGTTTTAAAAAACCCTTCTCCTAAAACTGCTGGAAGGGTTCAAAAGAAGTTGAAGATTGCTATATACTTGGCAGTATTTAGTTTTTTATTGGGATCTATAACGAAAGGAGTGTGAGAATATGGAGTTTAAAGACAAGATTAAGAAAGAATTAGATAATCCCAAACTCTGGGCTGTGATCACATTTAAAACTCCTTATGGGCCTGGTGAAACTATGGACAAGTTAGCAACCACCCTTGAAGAACTAGGCTGGACAGTTACTTTCAAAGCAAACTGGTGGACTGCTGACATCCCATATGGCCTAATTAGGATAGATATCACGCAAGATGAAAAAGAAAAGATCGTCTTAGGTAGATGGATATTGGGAAGGAAATGTGAACTCCTCGGAATTGAAAACATGGATCTAGAAAAGGGCAAAAGTGAGTTTTATCGGTTAGTGGATGGAATCACATCAACTCTGATCTATGATCCTATCATAAGAACCATGAGAGGGCAGTATTAACCCTTTTAAAATTTTAAAAGAAAGGTCACTCAAGAGTCTGATAATAACCAATTTCAGGTTCAAAAATCTCTCCTTCTGTTAGAAGCGCTCTAACGGCTTCTTCAATGGTTTCAGGGTCGTACTTCTCTTGTAATTTTCTCTGAATGAATTTCAAAGATACAGCTGTTCCTTTTGATCTAAGAATTTCTAAAACTGCTTTTTTAGCTTCTTCAATCCCTTCCTTAACCTCCTTAGTCTCTTCTTCAAATAATTCTTCTTCTAACACTGATTCTTCAGCTTTCTGTTCCATTATTACTGCATAAAGCTCATCAATAGCTGTAAGTAAATCCTCGGGTACCCCCTTGTTCTTAGCTATTACCTTTGCTTTTGCCGTAATACCATATGTGTTGTAAATTTCAAATGCCAATTTTGCGTTTTTAATGTGGTTTAGCTTATCTCTTAAAGTCTCATATCGATGAAGTATCCACATCTCAGGGTCTACTTTTGTGACCCCTTCAACAAGTACTTGTTTATCATCTCTCCACTCTCCAACTTTACCGATTAACTGAACAATGTCTCCTCTTTTCACCAGTCGAATAAACTTGGTATCGTCTCTAAACCCAAGAACCCATATTACTCCAGTTCCGTCATCAATCTGAAATTTACCATAAGTTTCATCTTCTGCAATAGTCGGTTCTCTAACTACAGTGCCTACAATCTTTGCTCTGTAAACTCTCCTAGCATCTTTCGTGATCAGATAATTGGGCTCAAAGTCCCCCTCACTTCTTACGTAAAATCCTTCGAGTATGTCTTTTATATAGACCCTAGTAGAAGGCAACCTCTTTTTCATTCTAACCACCACGCAAGAGCATTTTCAATTTTTGGGAGGAGTTTTTTCTCAAGTTCTTGAATCTCTTCAAGATATTCCAGATTCACAGTATCAAAATCCTGGACTATTTCACCATATATGTGGATTTCCTCATTCTTAATAACTCTGCCAATTACCCTTACAACCTGTCCAACTTTTGGTAAGACGTTCTCCTCGCACTCTATTGCAACAACTCCTGTTCCATCATCAAGCCAAAAGATGTAATCTATTTTATCTACTTTGACCACTTTGCCAATGAGCGAAACTCTAAGATCCTCAGGGGCAATCTCAGAAATCTTCTTCTCTACAGCAGGTCTACGTCTTTTAATCTGAGTAGGTGCCTCTTCCATATCACTCTACCTCCCTTAAAAGTTCTTTTCTAACTCTTTCAATTTCCCTTTTATAATCCACCTCATCCCAAGAAGATGCTTTCAGTATTAAGCCCAAGAACCTGTCTTCAACCACATTTCCCCTAACAAAAATTTCTCTGCCAAGAACATGGTAGAACTCATCTTCTGCCAGCTTTCTTCCTGCCTCCCGTGCTGTCATGCCCATTTTTATAAGTTCTTTAAATTTCTCACTTATTTCTTCTAGTTCAACACCGAGGATCTCCACAACATCATCTCCAAATAGAGTAACTCTAATATATCCGGTTGAGTCATCCAACCCAAAATCAAGAATAGTAGCTGTTATTGGTTTTACTTCCCCATGTTCTATGCAAATCCAAGTGTCTGTTGCTGAATCATGGTCAACTTTTCTTCTACATTGAGGGCAGGCATCATAAGCAATGATCCTATAAAGCTTGGCTATTGTCCCCCTGATCTCAACAAACTTCTCTCCATCCATAAGTTCTCCAATATTCTTCCTGGTATAGTTATAGCTCCTAACTTCCTCAATTGGGGGAATCTCTTCTACTCTTGGATCATCAGGATTTATTATTAACCTACTTCTGAAACTCACATGAAGCTCTGGAAGGCCTCTGAGACTTTCCCGCACATCCGCATTTATTATCTTGATCACGCTTCCAACTTGAATATCATCATAATATTTTGAAATCTCAGGATCCCAAAGAACAACCCTTGCCCTTCCTGTATTATCATAGATTAAGAGACCCGCAACTCTGCCTTGAGATCCATCTTTCTTTTTATATTCTCTTACTGGATATTTTCGAAGAACTCTTCCGACTATATTAATACCCTTCATACCTGGAACTAATTCGGAGATATGCATAAGTGGAGCTCCTTCATCATCTGTTTTTACTCCAAATTCCTCTGCTAACAAAAGAGCAGCAGCATGCTCGGATATTTCATTAACTTTTGCTATTTCTCTGATTTTATGCTCTATCTCCTCCTTACTCATGCCTGTTTTTTGCCTTATTCTTTCTACAATCTCTTCTTTAGTTATAACCGTCATATACACTCACCTAAATAGTAATTAATAGAACAGGTATTTAAAGTTTTTGAATCCACGATAAACCTCTAAAATTTCTCTATATTACTGAAAAGGAAAAAGAAGCAACATAAAAGATTACTACCCAGTGTTTTTGTTTTCTTTTTCCTTTTCAATTTTAGATATCAAATCAGAATACTCTGCGTGTACAACTTTCTTGAAAGCCTCTTTTATTATCAATGGATCATTTTCGGGAAACCCATAAAGCTCAGCAAACTTTTGGGTTGTCCCAAGGATTTTTGTTCTTTCATAGGGCTCCGCATATACCAAGCCCATTTCCAGCAGACGTTTTACATGTTCATATACCTGACTCCCTCTAAGATTTACAAGTTTGCTCTGTTCTATTGGTTGTAAGTAAGCTATTAGGGCTAAAGTCTTTAATTCCCCTGTTCTCAGGTCTGGCCTTGGCATTAACTGAATTACTCTTTGAGAATACTCTTGCTTAACCTGCATTACATATTTGTCCCCCAAAACTCTCACAATTTCTATAGCACTGTTCCTTTCTGCATATTCCGCTGCTATAAGCTCAATGAGCTTCTCGATATAATCAAGGGATTTTATTCCCAAAGCCTTTGAAATCTCTTTCACACTGATTGGCCTACCAGATACAAATAAAGCACTCTCAACTAGAGCCTTGTCCTCAATTAAGCCCATGATCATCACCCGAAGCAAATAATTTTTAAGTTATGAATTATTAACCTTTGCCTCTTATATATTTTCTTCCGAAAACCTCACCCTTTAGGGTGGGGTAGGCCACATTGGTTTCGCATTAGTTATTTCTCGTGAACTACCCCACTCTAACGGGTGAGGTTTCGTGAGAGTTCATTCGGCATCCTGTTGCCAGTAACCTCACTCTCACTGGCCGGTTCACACGGCCACTACCGGCTATCCCCCTAATGGAGGAATCGCCGGCTACCTTACGCAAAATGTTTAAAGCACCATTCACGTCAGCATTAACCAAAACTCCAGTGGAGGATTGATACAAACCCCTACAGACCCTCCTCCCCCAATACTCCTCCTTCTTCTCTAGTGGTTCCAAGGCCAAAGCATCAACCTTGCTAGTATAGGCTTCATTAACTTCAATGAAGTTAATCCCATAATATTCACACTTTGCCTTTAATTTTTGCTTGAAGAGCCCATAGGGGATGAATTGGAAGTTCTGATTATTCACCTTGCCTAGGAAAACCCTTTGCTTCGCCTCCTTCAACTCTCCAATCACGATGTTCCCGATTTTATTCTCCAAACAGTACTTGATAATGTAATTCACGGCTTGATTCATGAAATTATTCATTACATTTTTCCTCTTCCTCAAAAGCAAAGCCATTTTCTTCCCAAACTTTATTCCTTGCCTATCGTATTGGCTTTGAATTTAGGCCTTCTCTTTATTCCACCACCGGTTAAAACTCTTCAACCACCGGCCTTCAATAATGAAGGCCGTCCCGATGGTTTCTACACAAGTGGCGAAATTATCAACGCCCAAATCAATAGCCAAATACTTTGAATGGTCTAAATCCTTCTTCTCTGATTGCACTTCGTAAACGTACTCAACCTCGAACCAGAGGGCATTATACTTTGGTAAAATTCGGACTTCCTTTATCCTGTGCCCTTTAATGTTCTTGGGGAGGGGGATTTCAAGGTGCATTACACCAAATTTTTTCGCAAAGTTTCGCCCGAGAGTGAGAATAACCTTATCCTCCTTCACCCTGAAGGATTGGTACGGGAAGATTAGGACAAAGTGACCATCTTTTGGTAAAAACTTTGGTGGGTGAATCGGCTTGTTGTAATTACCTTTTTTTTCTCTCATTTAGAAGCCTGAAGAAGGAGTGATAGTTCCTCTCGACAATTTTCATGGTTTGCTGCGCCACTTGACTTGGTAATAGTTTATAGGTTCACTGTTTTTGACCAAGTGATAAGCTTTGGCATATGGGAGGAATGAACCGTTCAACTCGTAGTGTTGTTTAATCACGTATAGGGTGAAGTTATACAAGTCTTTAGATAGGTGAGTGAGTATGCGGAGGAGCTTGTAAGTCTTCTTGCCCACTCGCAAGTGGTTCTTTTGAGTGAGGTGCATTTGTGCCACTCATTACATACACCAATAGTAAAAACTTTTAAATCTTTCGATATTGCCTTAGAGTGGTTGCATCCCCTCCCTTTCAGAAGGGATCTTCCAAGAGGATAAAGAGCGTTTCATCAAGTTCATTACACCACTTTCAAGAGCTACTTCTCAGTTCCACTATAAAAAGAAAAAACATCAGAACACAGAGTTTAATCTCCCGCCATCAACGGGTATCATTGCACCGTTTATATAGCTTCCAAGGTCGCTGGCAAGGAAAGCTACAAGGTAACCTATCTCCTCTGGCTCTCCTAGACGACCGAGGGGTATTGGTTTTGCGTACTCTTGGAGGGCCTCTTCAACACTCTTTCCTTCTCTCTTCGCTCTATCTTTTGCAAGCTGGACCATTCTATCTGTTCTTATAATGCCGGGCATAATGCCATTAACAGTTATGCCCTTCGGTCCAAGCTCCTTGGCCAAAGTTCTTACAAGACCTGCCATTGAAATCCTCACAACGTTGCTGAGGGCTATGTTTGGGATAGGCTCTTTTATGGCTCCGCTTGTGGAGTAAACTATTCTTCCAAAGCCTTTCTTCTCCATTGCGGGGACGAGTGCCTTGGTTAGATACACAGCCGGGTAAAGGAGCAACTTAACGGCCCCTTCCCAGTCCTCCATGCTCATTTCCATGAAATAGCCCGGCTTAGGCCCACCAGTGGAGAAGAAGAACATATCTGGCTCTCCTATGTTTTGCAGCTCCTTAACCGTTTTCTCAAGCTCTTCTCTCTTCATAAGGTCCGCAATTATATAGCTCACATCAACGTTGCTTTCTTCTTTTATTTTCTCTCTGGCTTTTTTGAGATTTTCTTCGTTTCTGGAAAGGAGTATTACATCAGCTCCAGCCCTAGCAAGAACCCTAGCCACACCAAAGCCTATGCCCTTGCTCGATGCCGTAGTAAAGGCCAACCTTCCAGATAGGTCTATACTCAACATGCGAATCGCCATAATTAGATAGAAAGATAAGGATAAAAAAGATTACTGGACAAATTTGACCTCTTTTCCCGCATATAGAGGCTCCACTTTGTCTCCAAAGACATTCATAAATGCACAAATTCCATCAAACCCGGTGCAATGGCCAGGGTAGAGCTTTTCAACTCCAAAAGTTCTAATACCTCTAACTGCATCCTCCAAAATATTTTTCTTGGCCCCGCTTAAATGAAATCCGCCTACCAAGGCAAAAATCGGCTTATTCATCACCTTCCATGAGTGCTCCGCTATGTTTAGAATACCGCTGTGGCCGCATCCGCTTATAACGGCTATTTTATCTCCAAGCTCAATGAACAATGCCATATCATCTCTTAGCGGGTCTTTTACTAGTTTTTTTCCGCTTATAATGTAACCAACTGCTCTATCCCAAGTTCTTCTTTCTATTTCACCGCTCGTATAAATTTCATCAAATATCCTAACGGGCTTCTCTTTTAGTATAAAGTTCGCGCCAATTTTTTCCAAATGTTCTTGCGAAAAGGGGATTCCAATTTCCCTGCGTTTGGGTTTCAATGCGATCCTTCTCAAGAATACGTCAGGATGAGCATAGATGTCTATGGAGCTTTTTCTCGCCTTTAAAAACTCTTCCAGCCCACCAGTGTGGTCGTAATGGCCGTGGGTGAGGAATATTACATCAACTTCTTCGGGTGAAATGTTAAGGGCTTTTATATTATGGAGCAAAACCTTTCCATCACTTCCGGCATCTACCAAAATATTCTTTCCTTTGTGTTCAACTAAAACTGAAAATCCATGGGCCCCAAAGAGGCCCTTCTTAAACCCGGCGTGATTTTCAAAAAGCACGGTAATTTTCATTCCTTACCCCTCAAACGGGAGCTTTCCAAACTCGACCTCTAAGGTTTGCGTTGTTCTCCATATAAACGCACCCTCTCCCTTAAGAACGTGCTTTCTCATATCACCCTGAGGAGCGCCGTTCGCTTCGTAGATCATGCTCTGCAAATCGGGATCGTTGTACAGCACTAAAGTTGGCCCAGGTATGTTGAGAATATTCTCCACAACGTATCTTGAGCCCAAAACCGTAACCCTTCCCCTCATGGGCTGGGTCAATAGGGGAAGAGCAGCAATCCCTGGAGTTGTGTAGAAGAGAACTGCTGCATCGTCGATTCCAATCAACGTGCTTCTCCTATCTTTAACAGCCGCTGCGAGAATTAAAAATGCCATTCCAGCAATACTTATGTTATATGTTCTTCCAAAGTCAACTAAAATGCTCTTACCGAGTTCTGGAGGTTCACCCTCAAAGAAGACATCGTCGAGTGAGGTGTAAGCTTCTCTTATGACTTCTCCATAGTGCTCTTCTGACTTAGCTGCATCCTTTACACTCTTAACTTTGCCCTCTAGAATGTCAGCATAGAGCTTATTTGTGAGAGAGCGATCCAATCCATATATAGTTTGAATTATTGTGGCTGCAGTATAAAAGTCCTTTAAGAGGCCCTTTTCGACCATCTTTATGGGATCAAGGCCTGTGGGCTTGTTATCCTCTATTCTTATCACAGTGTCAAATTTCTCCTTGGGATACTTTCCCTTTGTGTCAAAGAAAATCAGTCCGTAGTCCTTTTCAAGAAATTGGTCTCCTATGTACTCGATAACCCTCGCAGGGTCATCATCGATGCCAAAAATCTTCAAAGTTCTGCCATGATAGGCTGGGTCATAGTATATCTCTTTTTCTTCATATTTCAAAATCTTCACAGCAAGTTTGCTGTACTTCATAAAGTCCACCGAAAATAATAGGGGGAAGAAGTATAAACGGTTTTCTCTCAAAATTAAAGAGTTTACCATTCACCTCTTCCCTCTCCTCTTCTGCCACCCATTCCACGGCCCATGCCTCTACCCATGCCTCCGCCGTAGCTCCTACCGCCCTCGGAGCTGAAAACGGCTTGGGTGAGCTCACCCCTAAGGAAAGTCTCAACCGCTTCCCTGACGGTCATCGTGGCCGGGGCCGAGATCATTCTTATGCCTGCGGCCTGAAGTACTCCCGCTGAGTTGGGCCCGAACTGACCGGCTATTACTACTTCTACTCCTTCGTTTATGCAAAATTGAGCCGCCTGGACCCCAGCACCTCTGGGAGAGCTTGCACTTGGGTTTAAGACTATTTTAACATTCTTTATCTCCCCATTTTCAACATCTACTATGGTGAAAGTTGGAGTTCTTCCAAAGTGTTGATTGACAAAATCGTCCAGACCTCCTTTCACGGTTGCAACAGCTATCCTCATATTCCCACCTCCAAATAAATTAGGAAAACCGAATTTAAAAAATTTTGCATAAGCTCAAAAAACTATCCTTGGCCTCAAAAACCCTCGGATAATAAAAATGACCAAAAGACCTAGCGCATAGGGTAAAGCCACTAAAAGGAGTTTTACTAAAAAATAGAGCATCCCGATTAGGAGGAGTGCATCCAAGAGGCCATAAAACCCTCCAAACCGATAACCTAGCAAGCTTCTCTTTCCATAGTTTCTTCCAAATCCACGTGGCATTTTAAATCCTCCAAAAATTTAAAAGAAAAGTTCACCACCAGCCGAAAAATCTCGCAAACCAGTTTCTTCTATTGGGCATTCCTGTCCATGGACAATAACCTAATCTTGCTCCCCATCCTCTTCCGCCACCCATTCCACGGCCGAAGCCTCTGCCTCTTCCCCAACCACCACCGCGGCCCCAACCCCAACCAGGGCCGTAGCCGTATGCGGGGTAGGCAGGGTAGGCAGGTGTTGCTGGGTACGGTCCGTAGGCAGGAGCCGGTGCTGTTGGTGTTGTTGGGGTAGGTGGCACTGGAGCCGTGAATTGACCAATACTTCCGCTGACCACAGCCTTTATGGCTTCTTCAACTGGAGTCCCAGCCGCTACCTGGTAGAGCTTTATTCCAGCCGCCTGGATTGTGCCGAGTGCGTTCGGACCGACCTGCGGTGCTATTATTGCCTCGACGCCCTCGTTGATGAGGGTCTGGACGGCCATCGGTCCGGCCCCACCCCCTGCCATGGCGCCAGTGTTCTGTATAACCTTTTCACTAATCATGTTTCCGTTCTCGTCAACATCAGCTATGTAGAACGCTGGAGCACGTGCAAAAACTGGAGCCACAGTATCGTTTCTTCCTCCGCCATTCGTTGGTATCGCGATCCTCATACCAACCACCTCACTTTTGCTCTATTATTTTGTGCATATGCACAATATTTAAAGTTTTCGATTGCCCTAACATTAAGAAGAGGTTGCCTTACTGTGTTTCTCTGCTCTTCAACCGCCTTATATAGAACTTCTTTCCTTCGTATTCCAGCTCTATGAGCTTGTTATCTCGAATCAGTTTCTCGATAATGTTCCAGTCAGCGTTCGCTTTCCGCAGAAATTCTTTCACGGCGTCTTCCCTCATAGGATGGACGGCAGTAATACTAAGCAAATCTTCCTCAACGTTTCCAGTAAATGCAAACGCGTTTCCCTCGTAGCCTATGAGGTACTCCACACGGTCTTCGCCGAGGGCCCTGCTGAAGGCCTGAAAGGCCCTGTTAATGAGTTCCTCTCTCGCGGGCCTCACCCAGGGCTCGGCCGGTGGTCTGGTGGGAATGGCTATGTAAACTACGTCCGGCTTTAGTTCCCTTAAAAAGTCCCCTATCCGCTCGAACTCATCGTCGTATTCCACGTTGTCGATTAACATTGTTTCAGTAACAAGCTTTCCTCTGAACTCCTTCCTGAACTCAAGCATCCCCTCAAGGATTTTCCCCAGACTCAGGCTCTTGTGGGGTCTGTCAATCTTTCTCCACAAAGCCTCGCTGACTGCATCCACCTTCAACGAAACAAAATCCAGCTTTAGGAGGTCTTCCCTCACGTCCTGGCGCCAGATTAGGGAGGAGTTTGTGAGGATGGCTAACTTTATCCCGAGTTGCCTAAGGAGGTCTATCTCCTTTCCGAGGTTAGCATCGAGCGTTGGCTCTCCGTCGGGGACGAAGGTTATGTAATCAATTTCCTCTCCCCTTTCTATGGCTTCGTTGACTTTCGCAGAGACCTCCCTAAATACCAGCTCCGGATCGTAGAAGGCCCTTCTCTCGATTTCCATCCTTAAAGTTCTCCCAATTTGGCAGTAAACACAGGCGTATGTGCAGACTTTATTCGGGATATTGTTCACTCCGAGGCTCCTTCCGAGCCTTCTTGAGGGAACCGGTCCAAATGCTATCATGTCACCACCGAAATTAGGTAAGCCTAAAAGCGTATAAGGTTTTTGAATATACCATGGAGGATAACCTTCAGCGTTCCTCCTTGAAGGAAAACCTAATAACAGATTGTGTCCAAACATCTTTAGGGGAGTACAATGCCAAAAATCGAACCCTTTGAGAAGTTCACGGAGAGATATGAGGATTGGTTTGAGAGGCATCGCTATGTCTACCTTTCGGAGCTTGAAGCTATCAGAAAACTCCTACCAAAAGAAGGAGAGGGGGCAGAGATAGGTGTCGGAACCGGCCGCTTTGCGGCACCGCTCGGGATAAAACTTGGGGTTGAGCCGTCCAAGGGAATGGCCGAGATAGCCCGAGAGAAGGGCATAGAGGTCATCGAGGGGGTTGCCGAAAGCCTCCCCTTCCCGGATGAAAGCCTCGACTACCTCCTGATGGTTACAACCATCTGCTTCGTTGACGACCCTGAAAAGGCTTTACGCGAGGCATACCGCGTCCTAAAACATGGAGGGGCACTCATAATAGGCTTTGTTGACAGGAACAGTCCAATCGGGCAGGAATACGAGCGAAACAAAGAAAAAAGCGTTTTCTACCGCGAGGCGAGGTTCTTCTCCACGGATGAACTCTTAGAACTGCTCGGGAAAGTCGGCTTCAGGAAGTTTGAGATGATCCAGACCCTCTTCCACAAGCTTGACGAGATCAAAGAAGTCGAACCCGTCAAGCCGGGCTACGGCAAGGGAAGCTTTGTGGTAATAAAGGTCTTCAAGGGGTCACACTCCTGATTGAAAACCCTAAATGGCCGGGAACAGGATGACGATGCTCTCTTCCAAATCTATTGCTCATTTCACCACTTCCCAGGGCTCAACGGGGCCTTTCACCTTTACAAACAGAGGGTGCGGCTCCAGCCCGTCCAGGGCTTTCAGTTTTTGAAATCTCTCAGGAGCTCGCACCTTCAGCTTGCCGAGCAAGTGTTTCCATTCATAGGCGAGCTGACCGCTGGTTACCGGAATCTTCGGATGTGTGGCCTTCAGGTCGATCTTGCTCGAATCAAAGTGATAACCTCGTCTTTGAGCTTCTTGAAGGACTGCCTGCAGATACACATTGATGGCATCCAGCGGCCTCTCCTGCTTTTTAAATCGTATGAGCTGTGGGTGGGCAGTATAGCCTCTTGTCTTCCCTTCAAGAACGGCCTTAGCCAACAAACCTTCCCGCCAAAGGGCAACTAAACCCTTAGCATCTAAGTATTGCGGGTGAAGAGACCAGAGCCTCATGAGTACACCTCAAGCTTATGAATAGGAATCTCATATTATAATGTTTTGGAGAGATGTGAAGTTTCGCCGTAAGGCGAAATTTTGGTGTAGCCGAAGGCAAAGCCACATATCCACGTGTTGACCGAAGCACCGTAGCAAGCGGGGAGTTCAGATCGGCGGCATCATTTTATCTTACCTCTCGCCAATAAAAGTTCAGGTTCATAGAGAACCCTGTTGCTTGCATTAAATTCACATTTGACACTGTGGCACAGCATTTATAGCCATTTCTTTTTTCGGAAATAGATAACCATGCCGATAGCAATGACGATCATAACCCCCCAAACGGAAAAATAGCCCCACCTCCAATTAAGCTCAGGCATGTATTCGAAGTTCATGCCGTACACACCGACAATAAATGTCAGCGGAATGAAGATGGTGGCAATGATAGTGAGGACTTTCATGATTTCGTTCATGCGGATGCTGATATTCGACAGATAGAGATCATGTATACCACCTAGAATGTCCCTAAAAGTCTCCACCATGTCGATGATCTGGATGATGTGATCGTAAAGATCGCGTAAATACACCTTCGTTTCTGCACGGATCAACGCAGATTCGCTCTTTATTAGAGCTCCAATTTCCTCACGCAAAGGCCAGACAGCTTTACGAATAGTCAAGAGGTCTCTTTTGAGCCGGTGCAACTCTTGGAGAATGGTGGGATTCGGGTCAGCGAGGACCCGATCTTCAAGGTCTTCGATTTGGTCGCCGATGTGCTCAACAACTAAAAAATAATTATCTACAACAGCATCCATAAGCGCATAGGCGAGATAATCGGCCTTCATGGAGCGGATGCGGCCTTTTGAAGCCCTAATTCTCTCCCGCACTGGATCAAACACATCCCCTTCCTTTTCCTGAAAGGATACGACATAGCTTTCACCAATGATTAGACTTACATGCTCCATTTCTATCTGGTTCGTGGCAAGATCGTAGTGTATCATCTTAAGCACCATGTAAACATAGCCCGGAAACTCCTCGATTTTTGGCCGCTGAGCGGTATTGACAATGTCCTCCAGGGTCAGTGGATGTAGACCGAGGGGCTCACCCAACTTCTTGATTAAATTAATGTCGTGAAGACCAGTTACGTTAATCCACGTTACAGTGTCGGGGGTTCTAGCCATTTCCACGCATCGGCCTATAGCAACATTGTGCAGTTCGTTCAATTCGGTTTCGTTAAAGTCGATAACATCAATACGGGCAGATTCCATTTTTTGTTCGCCGATGAAGATCATGGACCCGGGGGGTAGGCCTGCTTTATCCGTGCTGCTATAAGGTTTTGTTCGCCTGCCTCTCTTAGATCTTGTCATTTTTTATCCCTCTTTGTTTAAATATTTCGATAAGAGTATATCCTTTTACCGTTTCCTCTTTTTTTATATATAGTTCCGTATCCCGTCACAATTTTAAGAATGCTACCCTTTTATAATTTTCTGAAAAATTATGAAAAATTATTTTTAAAAGGAGAAAGTCCGCTCAGGAAGAAATATCCTATAGCAAATTTAGCTTCTTTTGATTTTTTCAATACTCTGATTAATTCCCTATTTGAGCTATTATCTATTATGTTTGGTGCAATTTTATCATTCATGTTATCCACCTTCTAAGAGCGGCGTGTGGAATTTCTGCTAACATCGGGCTTAAACGAAGTTGCGAGCCAAAGGCGAGCAATTTAGGAAAATGCCGAGCTGAGGCATTTCCATTTAAGCCCTTTTATGTCTCCCGACGACTGAAAGGAGGAGAGCGCAGTGTGTCACGAAGCGAAGCGGAGTGGGTCGAGGTGCTTGAGCTCCTCCCGGAAGACGCTGGAAAGGTCGCAGTGGTGGGCAACATGCCCCCTCTGGCCGAGGTCCTGCGCGGGAGGGGCTACGAGCTGTACGTCTTCGAGAGGAACGCAAAGCTCTGGGACAAGGACACCTACAGCGACGCCCTTGAGTATCACCTGCTCCCCGAGATGGACGCGGTCATAGCAAGCGCGACCTGCCTTGTGAACGGCACGGTGAACATGCTGATTGACAGGGCAAAGAAGGCAAAGCTCTTCGTTCTAACTGGACCGACGGGACAGCTCCTGCCAGAGTTCCTCAAGGGCACGCGCGTTACGCACCTCGCCGCAATGAAGGTGGTCGACTTTCAAAAGGCCATTCTCGGTCTAAGGCTCGGCTCTTTCAGGGGCTTCTAAAAAGGGAACAGGAAGTACGTGGTTGAGGTGGAATGAGCGTGTTACCATTTTAATTTCCAACTCACTCCTCAATCGGCGGCTTCTCGGCCTTCTTAGCCTGCACCTGCCCCCAAAGGTCGTCGAATTTCTTGATGATCCTCTGGAGGGCGAGCTTTAAGTCCCTCGTCCTCGTGAAGAAGGCCACCTTGTTTGTCCTGTCCCTGATCCTCAAAAAGTTCGGGCCCATCCTAAATGCCGCTAAAACGTCAACGTCGAGGAGCTGGCCCACAACCACCTTGAACTTCCTCAGATCGCCGTGGTCATCGTTTTTTTTTCCTCAAAGTCCTTGGCCTTGTTAGGTCTCTTTTCTATGAGTTTAACGCTTCCGTCTTCGCAGACCTTGTATATAACGAAGAATTCAGAGTCACCATAGTGTGCATCTGTGAGCGTCTCATCGTCCTCCATTCCGAACGCAACCTTGAGGCACCTCATTTTTATCCCCATCGTAGCATATGCACAAAATTTTTAAAGTTTTAGGTTTCCCTAATTCTGGTGGTGACGAGATGCAGATAGCCGTGAGCGGGGGTAAAGGTGGAACCGGAAAATCAACGGTAGCAATCAACCTTGCAATAGCCTTACAGGATTATTTCAACTTAACTTTGGCAGATTTGGACGTTGAGGCGCCAAATGATCACCTCCTTCTTGGAATTGAATTACAAAACGAGGAACCAGTGAAGATGTTCATGCCCAGCTTTGACTATTCAAAGTGCACCAAGTGCAAAAAATGTGCAGAGGTTTGTGAAGAAAAGGCAATAATCACAATGAAGGATGGAACACCTTTTCTAATACCCACTCTGTGCTCTGGATGCAGGGCTTGTGAGATAATTTGCCCTGTTACAGGGGCAATATTGGAGAGCCAAAAACTCATGGGACATACATATCTTACTGAGACTCCTTACGGGTTTCCTTTAGTTACTGGAAAACTGTTAGAAGGAGAAGAAAGAGCCATGCCTATTGTAACCATGGCAAAAAAGAGAGCAAAATCCCTTGACAGGAGACTCCTGCTTGTAGACACTGCCGCTGGTACAAGCAATACCGTCTCGAAAGCATTAGAAGATTCAAAGCTCCTCATAGCGGTTACTGAACCGACTCCATTGGGCCTCCATGACTTAACCCTCATCCTAGAGCTTGGTAGGCTCATGAACATAGAAGCTTGGGTTGTGATTAACAGAAGTGATCTTGGAGAAAAGAAGAGAGTGAAGGAGATAGCACAAAAATACAATGCCGAGATAGTTGCGGAAATTCCTTACAGCGAAGATATCGTCAGAAGCTACATTAAAGGAGAGCCAATAATTTTAAGTGAGAGTAAAGAAGCGAGAATTTTCAAGGAGCTTGCCGAAAGAGTAGTCAATTATTTGAGGTGATTAAGATGCAAATCGCAATAGCAAGTGGAAAAGGTGGCGTTGGAAAATCAAGCGTAGCTGCAGCGCTCATATACCTACTCAAAGATGATTATCCTTTAATAGCGGTTGACGCTGATGCCGATGCGCCAAACCTTGACCTTCTCTTCGGTGTTGAGAGATGGGAAGAAGAAAAAGAACTCGTAGGTGCAAAAGTCGCAAAAATAAACAGTGAAACATGCATAAAGTGTGGCATATGTGCCGAGAGATGCCCCTATGACTGCATAAAGATTCTTGACGAAAACTATGTAGTTAACGAGCTAACATGTGAAGGCTGTGGAGTTTGCAGACTCGTGTGCCCTGTAAATGGGGTAATCACCTTGGAAGAAGTTCGTTCCGGCGTGATCAGAAAAACAACTACTAAATACGGCTTTCCCTTGATCTCAGCACAGCTTGACGTAGGGAGACCAAACAGCGGAAAGCTTGTTACAGAAGAAAAAGAGTGGGCCAAAAGAATCATGAAAGAGAAAGGAATAGAGCACATGATAGTTGATTCAGCTGCTGGCATTGGATGTCAAGTTATAGCAAGCCTTGGTGGTGCAGATGTGGCAATCCTCGTTGCAGAACCGACTCCAGCTTCCCTAAACGATGTAAAGAGGGTTTACAGAGTTGTCCAACACTTTAGAGAGCCTGCCTATTTAATTATCAATAAATTAGACTTGAACCCAGGATTCAAAGGCCTATATGAATTTGCAAAGGAGGAAGACATACCAATAATCGGCGAAATACCCTACGACAGAACAATTCCAAGGAGTATGACAATGCTTAAACCTGTAGTAGAGGCATTCCCAGAGTCAAAATCCTCAAAAGCCCTCAAAGGGATTGCAGAAGTTGTCAAAGAGCAGATTTTAAAGTAATTCTCTGCTTTTTAGTTTTCTCATATAAAACCTCTTTTCACCATATTCAAGTTCTATCAACTTTCCTTCCTCTATAAGCGTTTCCACAGTGGCCCAATCAACATTCGCTTTTTTCAAGAGTTCTTTTAAAGCATCTTCACGCATTGGACAAACCGCAGTAATACTCAGTATGTCCTCTTCCATGTTTCCGGTAAAAGCAAAGATGTTTCCCTCATATCCTAGATACTCAACCTTCTCCTCCCAATGGCCTCAGCAAAGGCCTGAAAGGCCATGTTAATAATTTCTTCTCTAGTGGGCTTTACCCACTTTTCCCAGGGGGCCTGGTGGGAACTGCTATATAAGCGATTTCGGGCTTTAATTCCCTTAAAGAGGAGCAATTTTCTCGAATTATTCACTATAATTTATCTTATCTATGAGCATTGTTTCTATAACATGCTTGCTTTTGAACTCTTTTCTAAACTCAAGCATTCCTTCAAGAATTTTATCAAGTCTTAAGGCCTTATGAGACCTTTCTATCCTTCTCCATTATTGGAAACCCCTGGCTCCTCAGATGAACTATCCTTAGGAATTTCATTCCCTTGAGCAAGGATTATGAGCTCCCTCCCTTCAACAAGCATTTGAGCAACTTTTTTCCTCGCTGATGTTAATGCTCTCCACACTGTTCCTCTTGAGACACCCATTCTCTGGCCAGCTTCCTCTTGAGTCAGGCCCTCATAATCAACCAGCCTTAATGCTTCAAACTCTTCATAACTCATGAAAATGGGGGGTTGAGGCGGGCCAAATGGTGGCTTAGCTGGATAAAAATGCCTAACCTCGGGGATAAATCCTATAAAACGCATTTTTCGTCTTCTCCCTCTCCCCCATCCCATTCCACGTGGCATTTTAACACCTAAATGACCTTTGTTAAAGAAGTTTATAGGAGTTTCGATGTGTGTCTTCTATTAGATTTATAAACCTCATCATCTAAATATATCCCAATGTATTTGCGAAAGGACCTTATCCAACCAAGAGTTTATCAAGAGGTAATCTACGCAAAGTGCAAAGACAAAAACAGCCTAGTTGTTCTACCAACAGGGTTAGGAAAGACTTTAATAGCCCAGTTAATAGCAGATTATCGACTCTCAAAATATGGCGGAAAAGTATTGATGCTTGCTCCTACAAAGCCCCTAGCGCTCCAACATAGAGAGAGTTTTTTGAAGCTTTTTAACATCCCGGATGAGAGAATAAATACACTAACTGGTGAGATCCCACCCGAAAAAAGGGCTGAAATTTGGAGAAAGAGCGTTGTAATAACTGCAACGCCCCAAACAATAGAAAATGACCTTGTGGTGGGCAGAATAACCTTAGAAGACGTTGTTTTATTAGTATTCGATGAGGCCCACAGGGCAGTCGGGAACTATGGATATGTTTACATTGCCAAAGAGTATATGAGACAGGCAAAACACCCAGTTATCCTTGGCTTAACTGCTTCTCCTGGAAGTGACGAGGCTAAAATAAGATCTATTGTTAAAAATCTCTTCATTGAGCACATTGAGGTCAGAAATGAAAATTCTCCCGATGTACGGCCCTATGTCCAGGGAATAAGGTTTGAGTGGATTAAAGTTGAACTTCCTGAAATCTATAAAGAGATTAGAAAGCTTTTACGTAAAATGCTTAGAGATTCTTTAAAGCCTCTTGCTGAGGCAGGACTAATAGATGACTCCTCTCCAGATATCCCAAAAAAAGATGTCCTAAAAGTAGGACAAGTGATAAACGCTGAAATGGCCAAAGGGAACTACGAAATCGGAAAACTCATGCTCTACCAAGCAAAAGCATTAAAGCTTCACCATGCAATAGAACTCCTAGAAACCCAAGGACTTTCAGCACTAAGAGCTTATTTGAAAAAACTTTATGAAGAATCGAAGAAAGGAAGAGCGAAATCTACAAAGGAACTCATTCAAGACCCAAGAATGAAAAAGGCAGTAGCACTTCTAGTTCAGGCAAAAGAACTTGGTCTTGATCACCCAAAGCTCGATAAGCTAAAAGAGCTTATAAGATCCCAGTTAAAAAAGAAACCCTCTTCAAAAATAATAGTTTTTACCAATTATAGGGAAACTGCAAAGAAAATAGTGAAAGAACTCCTAGAAGATCACATAAAGGCCGTGAGATTTGTTGGTCAGGCAAGCAAAGAAAACGATAAAGGCCTAAGCCAGAAAAAGCAAAAACAGGTTTTAAACCTATTTTCCCAAGGAGAATTTAATGTTTTGGTAGCAACTAGCGTAGGTGAAGAAGGCCTTGATGTTCCCGAGGTAGACTTGGTAATCTTTTATGAGCCTGTACCATCTGCCATAAGAAGCATCCAAAGAAAAGGGAGAACAGGAAGACACAAACCTGGTAGAGTTGTCATTCTAATGGCCAAGGGTACGCGTGATGAGATTTACTACTGGAGTTCCCGCCATAAGGAAAAACAAATGATTTCCATTTTAGAGAAGGTGGAGGATATGGTTAAAAAAGAAAAACAAGCTTCTCTTCTCGGTTTTGTAAAGTCAAAGGAGAAAGAGAAAGGAAAAATCAAAGAGATTAAAGAAAAAATTGAAGAGAAAGTTGAAGTTCCAAAAGAGGAAGTTTATGAAAAGCTCCCCATAAAACCAATTTTTGTGAGAAGGCCTCATGGGATTGTAATTTATGTTGACTCGCGTGAGCTCAAAAGCCAAGTCCCCAAAATCCTGAAAGAACTTGGAGCACATTTAGAAGTTAAAACTCTCGACATTGGAGATTACATAGTGAGCGAGGATGTTGTCGTAGAGAGAAAAGCAGCAAACGACTTCATCCAGTCCATAATAGATGGAAGGCTCTTTGACCAGGCGAGACGCCTGAAAGAAGCATATTTGAAGCCAATAATCATTATTGAAGGAGAGCTTTATGGAATCAGAAATATCCACCCCAACGCAATTAGAGGGGCTTTGACCGCTTTAAGTGTGGATTGGGACATTCCAGTTTTATTCGCCAAAGATGCTGCCGAAGTTGCAAATTATATATACCTAATAGCCAAACGCGAACAGGAGGAGAGAAAGAAAGAAGTAGCCGTTAGGAGTGAGAAAAAGGCACTAACTCTAGCAGATAGGCAGCGTTTGATAGTGGAGGGTTTACCCAATGTTTCTGCAGTCCTTGCAAGAAGACTCCTAAAACATTTTGGAAATGTTGAACGAGTATTTACTGCAAAAGAGAGCGAATTGATACAGGTGGAAGGAATAGGAGAGAAAATAGCAAAAGAAATACGAAGAGTTATCACCTCACCCTACGAAGAAGAAAAATAGCAAAAAATAAAAAAGATCTGTAAACTAAATATGCTTGTATTTACCAATAGATTAATGTAGCCCAAGGGAGCGAAGGAGATTCACAGCTCGCCTCCAGCTCATCTCCCCCGGTTTCCTTGGGCATTAGTCATTATGACAGAAAACCAAAAATTTTTCTATAACTGTGAGGAATAAAAGCTCATTCAAAGGATTACTTCTGTTCATGAAAAAGGTTATATAGGGCTTGTTTTCTAAAATAAGATGGTGAAAACTATGAAAATTGTTGAAATCAACATTAAAATGCCATATGAAAAAAGAGGAAAAATATTAAAGAAAATTCTGAATGAGGTTAGAGGGAAAATTAAGGACATCCATTTTCTACCCCCCACCAACCAAGGAATTAGTGAAATAAGAATGGAAGTCGTTGAGGAAAATGTGCAAAAACTTCTCACAAAACTCAAAAGAATAGTAAAAGACGAAAAAGTAACATTTAAAATCCTTAGCGAAGCTTAACGCCTGAGTATTGAAGTAACCCCTGTGGCAGCAAATACAAGAAGTTGAAATGCCTTGTATGCCTCTATTATATCTTTCGCTTCAAATTCTATCGTTTTTCCATCTATTCTCCTTGCATCTGGAAGGAGTTCTCCAACATCGGCCATGCCACTGTTGTTGTAGGTGAGCCTCACTTTTACCGGATATTCAAGCTTTAAAGGTTTTGTTCCCCCATTTTTGTACCTTTCAACGGCCTTGAAAACTGCATTTTCGAGATCCTTCTTCGTTCTCCTTAAGCTTGGACTTATAGCAGAATACCGAGAGAATGCTTTCTTAAATGTTACTCTCTCTGCCCAAGGAGTAAACCTTTTCACATCCTCTTCAAGCAGTTTTTTATCCCCACCCACTAAAATAACCGGGATGTCATAATGACCCACTGCATAACCGTTCAAGAGAAACTCGCTGACCTCGATTCCATTTAACTCAAGCTTGCCAACGTTTGCACCGCTGTAAGTGTGATCGAAAATGGCGTATGGAGTCCCAGCTTTTGCGTGGTATCCCAAAAACAGAGCAACGTCACATTTCTCAGCTCCAACGACCATTGCCATTGGCCGTGGATACCCTCTAACAAGATAAGTATACTCTGGAAGTTTTTCTGGAAGAAGGTTAACCATCGGGCCGTGGCTATCTGCTATTACGATCTCACCAAATCCTGCATTGTGTAATGCCTCTACGACAGTTAAGGTTATTTCGGTTGCTATCTTCCTAGCCTCCTTGTAGAGAGTCCCTTTTTCAACCAAATGTTCCAAACTCACCACAAACGGCATACCTTCCAAATCCACAGAAATAAAGGCGCGCATTGAAATCACCAGTTAAAAATTTGATCTCAATGTTTAAATAGCTTTTTTGAATGAAAAAAGCAACCACTCAAAAATAATAAATACCTTGAATGTACTCATTTAAATAAGGGAGAACTAATGGGTGCAATAATTGAGCTTCTAAAAATAATCCTAGGAATTTTAGTCTGGATTATTGTGATTATATTTATTCTATGGTTTCTTCAAGGATTCTAGAAAGGCCTTTCAGAATTAGTAAATGACCTTTTAGGGCCTATAGACGACAAATGAAAAAACAAAGTAGCATCAAGGGCTAACTTCTTTAACTCCATTTATTATGCTTTCCAAGCGCTTCTTTGATTCTTCTAATGAACCAGCCTTTTCTATTGCTGTACCAGTCACTATTATGTCCGCCCCACTTTGAACAACCTCTTTTGCATCTTCATATGTTCTTATTCCTCCTCCCACTATGAGCGGAACATCAATAGCGCTTTTAACAACTTTAATCATCTCATTAGGGATGTGCTCTGGTGCTCCACTTCCTGCTTCTAGATAAACTAACCTCATTCCCATATACTGACCAGCTAAAGCATAAGCAGCAGCTATCTTCGGTTTGTGTCTTGGAATTAGGTTTGCATCACTTACCCATCCAGCAGTTTCCCCAGGTTCAACTACAAGATATGCCATCGGTATGGGTTCAATTCCATAATGTTTTACCCTAAAGGCTCCAAGAGCTTGAGCACCAGCGATAAAAAATGGATTACGAGAGTTTAGGAGACTCATAAAAAATACCGCATCAGCATACTTGCTCAGGCCTCCATGAGAACCTGGAAAGAGTATCACCGGCAAACTTGAATTTTCTTTTATAGCCTTAACAACCCCATCAAGAACTTCTCCTTCGGCACCTGTAGACCCACCCACCATTATAGCATCAACACCTACTTCCTCACTTATTTTGGCAAGTTTTGAAGCTAATCTAGGTGAAACGTCCTCTGGATCGAGAAGTACGAAATGAAGTTTTTCTTCTTTGAGCTTCTCATGTATGTATGATTCAACTTTTCCAATTTTCAACATCATTTTCCCTCCACTCCATAATCTCTTGGGGGTTTTTAATCCTTTTCCATTTAAGCCCCATTGAGTTTAAGAGGGTATACAATATCTCACCAGGCGGATTATTTCCAAAGTAATATAAATTTGTTTTTGTAGAAACATCACTTGCTCCAAAACCATCAACTCCGACTGCTTGAGAATCCAATGTCATAGAAAGATCCTCTTCGAGTTTTACATTACTTGGAATTAAGTATGCCTCAATAATCCGAGCCTTATCGAGGAGATAATCTATATGCCAGTGAAATCTTTTCTTTTGTCTGAAATGTCTCAAAATTCTCCCTTCAAGAGAATTCATGGCAGATCCTACATAGACATAATATCCTCTTTTCAAGACGAACTTCTTTGCTTTAGTCTTTATCTCCTGATCCTTTTCCAAGAAGACTACCAAGAAATACGCCCCCTTCATGGTTAGAAAATAGAATCTCAACTATATAAGCGCTTTGTAAAGAGCAAAAGATAAAGTATATAAACAACTTTTCAGAGAAAAATCCGAAGAGAGGTGCTTAATATGGACAAAAAGAAAAAACGTCCGATTGATGAATTTCCTTGGCAAGAATATGACAAGAGAGAATTTGAAGAGAAATACCCCAATCTTACAAAAGAGTTAGAAAAAGGACCTGAAGTTGTTATTGAAGGATATAAAAATAAAGAAGAAGAGGAAGAAGTTATGGACTTTTCAGGTTACAATCCCACTGTAATAGATTTCATAAGAAGATGTGAGACTGATGAAGAAGCCCTAGAGATTATCAATTGGATGGAAGATCATGGTGAGATCCCCCATGAACTCGCCAAAGAACTCCGTATAAAACTTACCAAAGAAGGAGTAAGGAGTTTTGGAAGCAAGAAAGAATGGGGTTGGTATGAGAGACATAGGAAACGTTAGATGTTTCCAATTCTCTGTAATACCATTCCTTCTATTCTTATCGGTTCCATCCTTCTTGCTTGTATTATAGCTTGATCCAGTCGGGTTCCACTTTCTGCATGTACCGTGAACAGTGGATCTCTCTCTTTTACTTTTTCTCCTACCTTTACATGTAACATTATTCCTGCCCCCTTATCCTCAGGGGCCCCGGCGGCTCTAGCTATTGCCGTTATAGCCTTATTGTCAATTCTAGTTATATATCCTGAAGTTTGGGCCACAAATGTGTAGGTTTTATCTCCTATAGGAATATCTTCTGGCTTTATATTAGGGTCCCCACCCTGCTCCTCTATTATCTCTTTAAGCTTTTCATAAGCCTTGCCACTTTCTAGAATCTCTTTAGCCATTTTTTTGCCCATTCCTGCTGGAGCCACACCTCCCATCTCGAGCAATATTCCTGCTAACCCGGTCGCTTTTTCTACAAGACTTCCTGGTCCTTTACCCTCAATTATCGTCTCTAGAGCCTCCTTAGCTTCTAAAGCTGGTCCCACAGTATGCCCAATCGGTTGCCCACCATATGTTATTGCAGTCTCCACATACTGGCCAAGTCGTTTTCCTAATTCTATGAAATCTTTTGCCAAAGACCTAGCATCTTCTACTTTCTCAACTTTAACCCCCTCTCCAGTTGGAATGTCAATCAATACATATTGTGAGCCCATTGCGTACTTCTTTGACATTATACTTGCAAGCATAAGACCTCTTGGATCAATGCTCAATGCTCTTTCGGCCTTTATTGTCAAATCATCAGCAGGAGCTAAATTAAGAGCTCCTCCCCACACTAAACAGGCCCCAATTTTCTCCACAATTCTCTTGATTTCATCCAAAGAATGTGTTACTGGGGCCAAGACCTCCACTACATCGGCCGTTCCAGCTGCGCTTGTTATTGCCCTAGAGGAGGTTTTTGGAATTGTTAACCCTGCAGCAGCCACAATGGGAACCACAAGAATATTAGTTTTATTTCCAGGTACGCCTCCGATACTATGAACATCCATAATGGGCTTCCTGTCAATATCCAGCATATCACCTGTTTCTGCCATAGCAGTGGTCAACCATGCTATTTCATCCATATCAAGACCGTTTATCTCAAGTGAAGTTACAAAAGAACTTATCTCGATGTCTCTAAGCTTTCTATTTACAATATCCTTTACTATTGCTTCTATCTCAACTTTTTTTAGTTTTTGACCATTCATTTTTCTCCTAATATAACGAACACTCTCAGGAGTTTCACTAGGAACCAAGTTTACTACTTCTCCTTCAGAAAAAGTATAAGACCTCAAAATATCCTTTGTAACCCCAATTTCTCCCGGATTAATCGTTTTGCTTATAACAACATCACCATATATGGTTCTCTTAGCTGTTTCTATCTTAACCAAGTCTCCAGGATGAAGTTTTGCATTTTTTGCATCCTCCTCGCTAATAAAAGCTAAGAACCTGCCAGTTTCAATATCAAGTATTCTCACTTTTGCCTTCATATTTTTCACCTCTTAATTGGGGGAAAATGCAATATGTTATAAAAATACTTAAGCTTTTCCCAAACCATGAAATATAAATAAAAGAGTTTAAAGATTTTTTATCTCTTCTTCAAGGGACTCTTCAAGAGCTTTTTCCCATTCTTCGATGTCAAAATCTACAAGCTCAGACTCCAGCTCCTCTTTTAAGTGGGTCACCCTCCTTTTGAGGGTACTTCTGCTTTCTTCATCGTATGCTACATAGCGTGAGGACCTCTTTTCGGATAGATATAGTATTATTAGAAAGATATTCATGAACAAAAGGAATATTACAAGGATCGTTGTGAAAAGACTCATCTTCTGCTCCCTCCAAATAAGGCTTTAAACACTCTTTTGATTGGACTCTCAGGCTGTGGTGGGGTATACCTAATCCCAGCGAGTTTAGCAGCAAGTTGTTTGTATGCTATAGCTGCTGGAGAAGTAGGATTTTTGATAACAAGGGGAATACCATACGCACTCGCCCTTTTTACCTCTGGGTCCTCTGGAATTATCATTAACACTGGAACATCCAAAATCGTTTCAATATCTTCCTTAGACAATTCCGTTTTTTCATTAGTTACTCTGTTTAATACAGCTCCCAAAGGAAGAGTACCAAGCTTTTCTGCAACAAGTTTTGTTTTTAGAGAATCAGTTATAGCGGATATCTCAGGATTGGTAACGAGAATAAGCTCTTTTCCTATAAGTAATGCAGTTATAGAAGTCATTTCAAGTCCTGCTGGAGCATCAATCAAAATAAAATCTGCCAATGAAGATATTTCTCTCATAAGCTCTTTCAAACGTTCAGGGTTTTTTGCTTTTTTAATTTTTTCTAAGCTCAACCCACCGGGTATTACTTTAACACCTGCCGGTCCCTCATATATTGCATCACTAAGTTCTGCTTCTCCTGAAAGTACATCATGTAACGTTATTGGGATATCTTCCATTCCTAAAATTAAACTCAAATTTGCCATTGTAATATCTGCATCTATAACTATAACTTCTTTCCCAAATTGTGCTAAAGCAACACCCACATTAGCTATTGCTGTTGTTTTCCCAGTACCCCCTTTTCCAGAAGCAAAAACAATAGATCTCCCCACTTCTGTCCCTCCATTTGAATTTTTGACAACAATGTCTGAAAGCTATAAGTAACGCAACTGTTATATCTTCGATGTCTAGTCTTTTATATTTAACTCAATATTTGTGTGATCCCAACCGCTTTAAGAAATTGAACTCCCAATATGGATAGCAAGAGTTAACAAAGAAAAATATCAAAAAGAGAACTCAAAAAATAAAAGGCTAAATTACTTCTCTTCCTCTTCTACCTTCTTTTTAAAGGCCACAGCAGTTTCAGACAAACTTCTGAACAATTTTAGCATTTCCATTGGAAGTGTCAGGACTATGACATTGCTCTTATCTCCTGCCACATCACTTATTGTTTGGAGAGTTCTAAGCTGTAATGCCATTGGGTGTTCAGATATAATCTCAGCGGCCTCTCTAAGTTTCTCAGCGGCCTGTCTTTCTGCCTCCGAAAGTGTAATTCTAGCTCTCCTTTCTCTCTCTGCTTCTGCTTGTCTTGCCATTGCCCTTTGCATTCCAGCGGGCAATTCAACGTCCTTAATCTCCACTGCTGTAACTTTTATTCCCCAAGGATCCGTTGCTTCGTCTATTATCCTCTGCAACTCTCGATTAAGTTTTTCTCTTTCACTAAGGAGTTCATCCAAATGTGCCTGACCTATAACGCTTCTCAAAGTCGTCTGTGATATCTGAGAAGTTGCCATGATAAAGTTCTTGACTTGAGTCACCGCTTTTACTGGATCCACAACCCTAAAGTAAACAACAGCGTTGACTCTTACAGGTACGTTGTCCTTTGTAATTGTTTCCTGCACTGGAACATCCAAAACTTGGGTTCTTAGATCAACTATTATTGCCTTTTCGAAAATAGGGATTATGAAGAACAATCCAGGACCTCTTGCTCCCACAACCCTACCAAGTCTAAAGATTACTGCTCTTTCATATTCCTTCACTATCTTTATGGCCGATGCCAAAAACCCCAGCACAAAAACCAAAATTACTATATAAATAATCCATTCAAAGGCCATTTCCTTCACCTCATCTTACTTTCTTCGTTAGGGTATTTTTCTTTTTCCCTAACAACAATAAGTTTAAGTCCTTCCATCTCAACAATCCGCACTTTTTCACCAATTCCTATGGATTTTCCATCCTTACTCCTTGCTCTCCATAACTCTCCTCTGGCCCTAATCATGCCTTCTGGACTCAGTGGTTCAACTACCTCCCCAAAGAGTCCGATCATCTCCTCTTTTCCTGTTTGGGCCTTTTTTCTACGTGCCTTTATTACAGCAGCCATTCCAAAAGCGAAGAACAGAGCAAGCAGTGCTCCTATTGTTATGATTATTAGCCTAATTTGGGAATAGACCTCCCGTGAAACTAAATAGTCCACTTCACCACCTCCACCAAATAGCATTATACTTCCTAAGACAAATGTTATGAAGCCAGCTACTGTGAATAGCCCAAATGTAGGTGTGAGAGCCTCTGCTATAAAGAAGATTACTGCTAATACAATTAAAAGCAATCCTGCACTTCTATAACCAAAGTATCCGAGCCCTATTATGGCAAGAACTATCATTATTGCTCCTACAGTCTCCGGAACATGCCAACCTGGACTCAAGAATCCTAGAACAAGGGCCCATATACCTAGTGTGAGGAGAACATATGCAACTGCCGGATCAGTTAAATATGGTATCACTCTGTCTTTTAGGCTTGGTTCTAGATACCTGATTTCAGCATCTTCTAAATCCAACGCCACATATTCCCCCCTTACCGGCACTTTTGTTTTCATCCCATGTGCTTTTTCCAGAAGATCGTTCACGTCATTTGCAATAACCTCGATTACACCAGAGTTCAATGCTTCCTCCGGATCTATTGCCAGGTCCTCAGTTATAAACTTCTCCACCATAGTCTCATTTCTTCCACTGGCCTTTGCAAGGCTCTTTATGTATGATGCATAAAAATTAACGACTTTTGGAGGAGCTTCTATAATACTTCCATTTTGGGAATAACCTAGAATAGGCCTGCATGCACCAATGCTTGTCCCTGGTGCCATAGCTATTAAATGAGAGCCTAGGGCAATATAAGTACCTGCAGAAGCCGCCATTCCTCCTGGAGGATATACATAAGTTATAACTGGCACTTCAGCCGACTTTATTCTCTCTATGATATTTTGCATTGCATCCGCTCTGCCTCCAGGAGTATCAAGAAGGATTATGATGGCATTTGCATTTGCTCTCTCTGCCTCAGAAATATATCTATCAAACTGATCATAAGTATAAGGGGTTATCTCACCTTTTATTTGAGCCACATACACTACACTGGCTTGGGCTAAGGCAGGAGTTAGAAAGATGAAAAGAAAGGCTGCAATGAGAATTTTCCTCATGACTACCACCCTGTATAAATATAGTTCCTAATCCTAATTAAGTTTTCTCTTGCAAGAAAAGTTAATAAGAATTCGAAACATAACTATTCAGGTAGCCATGAAAACAGAGATAAAAAGGTTCAAAATCACAAAAGGTGATGAAAGAGTTAAAGTTGCATGGAAGCTGATTAGGGAGATTGCCAAATTCTCCCATAGTGGCCCCTTCTGGAAATTTTTGGAAGAGAACTTCGGAATAAAAGAAAAGGATGTTAAAGAAATCATGCGTTTCTTAGAAGAAGCTGGTGAACTGGAACTGCACCGATCCATCGATGGAAAAAGGTTGTATGTATCAACACTAAAAGATATAAAGGACAATCCCATTAAGCTTGATCGATGGTTAAAGTAATAGACCTTAACAAAATAACCCACGAAATGATAAAAAATGGCACTTGGGAATTTAAAAACGGAGTATTTAGACACGCCCTAGGTGATGGTATAATAGGTTTTGATGGGGAAAATTTCTATTTCCCAGGCTATTTCTCCCGAAAACAGCAGAAAGAAGCTAAAAAGAAGCTCGAATTTGTTTTAGGCCTTAACACTGACTTAGAGAAGTTTTATTCAGAAATAGAAGACTCAAAATTTGCCTTTTTGATCAAAGAGTTTTATGGCCTAACAATCCCCAAAGCTCCTGATAAATATCAGGCACTAGTTGAAACCATAGCCCAGCAACAGGTAAGCTTTGAATTCGCAATGCAGACCATTAGAAACCTAGTGAAACTTGCTGGAAAAAAGCTAGAAAACCTCTATATCTTCCCAACCCCCCAGAGCATTTTGAATCTAAGTGAAGAAAAGTTTAGAGAGGCAAAACTTGGATATAGAGCAGGTTATATAAGACATTTAACTAAAGAATACCTAGAAGGGAACCTAAATTTGGACCTCGAAGAGCTTGATGAAAAAGAGGCCATAAAGTATTTAACTAAATTTAAGGGAATCGGGAGATGGAGCGCAGAACTATTTCTGGCCTATGGCCTTGGAAAAAACGTTTACCCTGCTGGCGACTTGGGCATGAAAAGGGGAATAGCCAAAATATTCGGAAAAAATCCCAAAGAAGTAAAAGAAAAGGATGTACGAGAAATTATTGAACCCTATGGAAAGTGGAAGTCATTATTGGCATTTTATATCCTTTGCTATGATAGAAAAACGGAAACGGTGAAAAAACGTGGAAAAAATTGAAATAAAGATTGAAAGAGAAACATTCAAAGCGTTGAAAAACATGGATGTTATAAAACTGATAGAGAAAAATCTTCCCAAAGTCGAAAAAACCCTACAGGCCGATAGAGAAGTATTTCTTCTTGAAAAAAAGAAAAAACTTGAAGAAAAATTAAAGGAAATTGAGGGAGAATTAGAAGAACTAAAAGTCTTCTATCAAAAAGCCACAGAAGATAAGGAACTTATGCTTACACTTAGAGAAAAGCTAAGAGAAGAGAATGAAGAACTCAAAAAGGAATTGGAGGAGAAAAAGCTTGAAATTAGTAATAAAACCTAAAAAGGGCTTTGGAAAAATAGAAGTGGAAATTCCACAAGAACTCTTAGAAAAGATAGCGGAGCTCAGTGAACACTACAGGGTTCCTGAAGAGAAAATCCTAGAAATAGCAATATCAGAGAACTTCAAAGAACCCAAAGGTGACTTGAAAGCTCTTGAAAATAGTGTTGAAGAACTTAAAAAGAAAGTAGGGATCTTGGAAAAAGAATGGGCCCCATTAAGATACAAAGCATATGGAGTTAGTGAGGACAATAAACTTCTCGCCATTGAACTCAGTGGGCTTTTAGCCGAGAATTCACAGTTAAAACGATTTTTAAGGAAAAAAATAGATAAAAACCTAGAATTAAGAAAGCTTATTCAGTATTACCTCCGCTAACATTCTCTCCACCGTGAACGGCGGGGCTTTCACGAGGTAAATATCTTTTCCCACACTCTCATTGCCTGCCATTTATCAAGAAACTCATTGAAAGTCCCACACTTTGGTGAATAAACACACAACGGGCAACCATCGCTGCAATTACAGTTCTTTAAGTGTTCCATGCTCTTCTCCATAAGAGTCTCAACATTCGTGTAAAGTATCTCTGCAAGGCCAGATCCACCTTCATTTCCATCATACACGAATACTATAGGTTTTCCAATGAAAAGGGGTCCTGGAAAACTCTCATAACTGTATCCCCCAAGCTCTCTGCTGTCCACATAGGTAAAAATTGGAGCTATTTTGATCATATTGTGCTCTATTGCGTGAAGGGCAGAGCCTATACCATCCTTACTGTCTATCATCTTTTTTATTGCAAACGCGAGTTCTTCATCTTCTATCTTTGAAGATTTTAAGGTCTCTTTTATAAAGTTCCTTAAATAATGAGTGGTCGCCCCTAGGAGCTCTGGAAAAAGAGATCTTCTTTCCAATCTTTCGTAAAGAGCAAAAGCAACATCTTCATTATTCTTTTCCGTTGTAACCTTAAAAAACTCATGAAACTCTTCATCAGATACTTTTCTAACCTTTTCTGGGAAAATAAGCCAGATGCCATCCGTTTCAAATTCCCACGTTACTGGCTCATCAAATTCCACTTTTGCAAACTTCTCCCAGCTGAGGATGCTCCATTCTTCCCCTTCTTCCAAATTCTCTTTCTCACCTTTTATCTCCAAAGTTGGGTAATATATCCCCCCCTTCAAAATCCCCTCTTCTTTAAGTTTTAAAAGCTCTTGGGAATAAAGAGGCGTGTCTTTTCCTTTAACAGCAAAACCCCAGTAATGATGCTTAACCCTCAAGCGACCCATATACACCTCAACACCTTTGTATTCTTTCTTAGTATAAATGTCAAGTATCTCCACCTCTTCCCTTTTAGATGGGAAGGTATCAACTTCCCAGAACTTATTGAGAGGATTAGCAAATACAAAATGAAACTTTCCAACACTCAGTTTGTCTCTAGCAATGTAAAGGCCCCCTCTCGAAAAATACGCCATACCAGGTAGAAGGGAGCGATAGTACTCTGGCTTATCAACCTCCTCTATCACATAACCTTTAAGCTTAAGCCAGTTGATAAAACGGAGGAGCTCTCCAATATTAGATTTTTCCCCAAGTTTATACCTTATCCAAGGTTCATCAAGCACTAAAAAGTAACTTTCATCGCTAGCTGTTCTTATAGAGGAGTAATTGAAAGATGGACGCAAAATTCGTATTTCTTTTTTACTTGTGAGTGGATTGTCATAGATTTTGGCCTTCTTTTCCTCTACAAGTTCCATTGCAAGCTCTTTCTCAAACTCATTAAGCTCATCCCAATCAAGAATCTTAAGCTCACTTAACATGTAGTGAAGGTGTTTTTTCACAACAAGCCTATTTCTAAGGTTTATCGGCATGTATTCAATTATCCCCTTCTCAAGTTTTTCTACAAACTCATCCACATGTTCTTTGTAGTAGTAGTCAAGACCATTCTTTCTTAGAATTACTGCATTTATCGCTTCCCTTTCCTTTTTTCTCCCTGCTCTTCCAAAACGTTGAATTAATGAGAATAACCCATCTGGTGGAATTCCATAATTTATAACGGCGTCTAAATCTCCAATGTCAATACCCAATTCTAGAGCATTAGTAGTTAACAAGACAAGAAGCTTTCCTTCTTTGAACTCCTTCTCAATTTCCCAGCGAATGTTTTTAGGTAAAGTTCCTTTGTAAGTTGTCGTCTTATATATAGCAGGAGAAGTTAATAAGAATCTCATGAGTTTTTCCGTCCCTTTTCGAGAATCAAAAAAGACCAGCGTTTTTATGCCCTTCTCAGCAAGGTTTTCAACAATTTTTCTCAGGAGCTGCATTTCATTTAATCTTCTTGGCTCAAACATTACAAGGTATCTTCTTGGAAAAGGATTTGTGGACTTTGCAATAGCTTTAAATGGCCTTCCAAAGAATGTTTCAGCAAATTCTTTTGGATTCCTTAATGTTGCAGATAAGCTTATTATTTGAGGCTTTTTGCCCCAGCGTTCCAAGGCTTTTAGCAATCTCTTGAAGAGATAAGATGCATTTGTACCAAAAACCCCCCTGTAAATATGAAGTTCATCAACTACAAGGTACTTAATATTTCTCAAAAGCCAATCATAGTCTCTTTTGTTTCTCAAAATGTTATAGTGAATCATGTCAGGGGTTGTAAAAACCACCCTCGGCTTTTCCCGGATGAGTTTTCTTCTCTCACTCCAGTCGACATCTCCAGTCAAAATCTTCGCGCTAAACATCTTTTCAGTTATCCGGAAAAAGTGGAAGTTTTCGATGTTAAATTTTTCATATTGATTATTTATCAAGGCTCTTGTTGGGTAAACAAGCAGATAGGTGTCTTGAGGATTTGAAAGATAGTTATCAAATATTGCCAACCTGAAAATTTCGCTTTTACCAGAGGCCGTTGGAGTCGTTACTACGATGTTCTCCCCTGAGTAAAGGGCCTCTAAAGCATCGACCTGATGCTTGTAGAGTTTAAATCCCATTTCCTCAATAAGACGATTTATTTCAGAATTTTTAAACTCAAAATGAGCATGTCTACCCCTTTTAGGCCTGAAGTCTTTCACCACTACAATCTCACTTGCTATCTCCTTGAAAATCTCCATCATGATAACCTCACCTTTTAGAGTTAAAGTGTTTTTCTATTTGTACTATCAAACCTCCTTTTTGGAAAAGACATGAGTTTTATAAGAGGGGAACACCAAATAAAAATAAAACAAAAAAGCTAAAAATATCTGCATCCATTTTTCAACTTTATTAGCTGTCTCTTATTTCGATTCTATAATCAGCAGCTTCTTCTTTGGAAGTTCATTGCCTCGTATCTCGCGTACTCTCTCTGAATTTCAGGCTTCCTCTCCTTCTCCCAAAACCTTCTCAAACTCTCGAAACCAAACATCACACATCACCAATAATTAATAGAACGCTCAAACTACAAGGAAATACTGGTCAAAAATGAACAATTCTAACAAATAGAGAGCAAGTTTACAGAGATACCTAGAACTTTGAAACGGACACTTCTTCCTACCCTTCAACAACTTTTTAAAGACCTTTCAAAAAGGGTATTGCGGTGAGGGTTATGAGGATCGCGGTCATCGATTATGACAAGTGTAATCCTGATAAGTGTGGCCATTTCCTATGTGAGAGAGTTTGTCCAGTGAATAGAATGGGGGGAGAAGCTATAATTATTGATGAGGATAAGTACAAGCCAATAATCCAGGAGGCCAGCTGTACTGGATGCGGAATATGTGTTCATAAATGTCCATTTAACGCAATAACCATAGTAAACCTGCCTGAAGAGTTAAGAGAAGGATGCGTGCACAGATATGGAGTTAATGGTTTTGCTCTTTATAGACTTCCCGTACTTAAGGAAGGAATGGTTGTTGGTATTTTGGGGCCAAATGGTACCGGTAAAACTACAGCAGTTAGAATACTTTCTGGAGAGATCTTACCAAACCTTTGTGGTTCCAATGATAACTGGGATAACGTTATAAGAATGTTTAGAGGAAACGAACTCCAGAATTACTTTGAAAAGCTCAAAGAAGGCAATATAAAGAAAGTGGTGAAACCTCAATACGTTGATCTCATCCCCAAAGTGGTGAAAGGCAAAGTCAGAGATCTACTCACGAGGGCTGATGAAAAAGGAGTTTTAGAAAAGCTTGTTCAGGAACTTGAACTTCTAAACATTTTGGATAGAGAGATTCAACATTTGAGCGGCGGGGAATTGCAGAGAGTGGCTATAGCAGCAGCCATGGCAAGAGATGCAGATTTCTACTTCTTTGATGAACCTTCATCCTATCTAGACATAAGACAGAGACTTAAAGTAGCAAAAGCCATTAGAAAGCTTGCTGAGGAAGGGAAATCAGTTATGGTTGTGGAACATGATTTGGCAGTTCTTGACTATTTAAGTGATATTATTCATGTGGTTTACGGTAAACCGGGGGCCTACGGTATCTTTTCCATGCCTAAAGGTACTAGAGTAGGAGTGAATGTATTTCTAGAGGGTTATTTACCAGAAGAGAACGTTAGATTCAGGCCATATCAGATAAGATTCACAAAACTGAGTGAAAGGCATAGTCAGACAGGAGATGTGCTGGTGGAATATCCCTCATTAATTAAGGATTATGGAAACTTTAAACTTGAAGTCGAGAGTGGAGAAATTTACAAAAGTGAAGTCGTCAGCATTGTGGGACCAAATGGTATAGGTAAGACCACTTTCGTCAAGATGCTTGCTGGGGTTGAAGAACCAAGTGAAGGAAAAGTTGAGTGGGAACTTAAAGTGAGCTACAAACCCCAATATATAAAGGTGGACTATGAAGGAACCGTTTATGAATTGTTGAGCAAGGTAGATCCTGCTAAACTTTTGAGCAACTTTTACAAGACAGAGTTACTTAACCCCTTAGGCCTTCCAGATCTTTATGAGAGAAAAGTAGATGATCTAAGTGGGGGAGAATTACAAAGAGTGGCTATAGCAGCTTGCCTTCTAAGAGACGCTGATTTATATCTCCTTGATGAACCCTCCGCTTATCTAGATGTTGAACAAAGATTGGCCGTTTCAAGGGCCATAAGACACCTCATGGAGAAGAATGAAAAGACGGCTCTTGTAGTTGAACACGATGTGTTGATGATCGACTACATAAGCGATCGCATAATGGTCTTCGAAGGTGAACCTGGTAAACATGGTAAGGCCCTACCCCCAATGGGAATGAGGGATGGAATGAACCGGTTTTTATCCAATGTTGGTATAACCTTCAGAAGAGATCCAGACACTGGAAGACCAAGGGCAAACAAAGAGGGAAGCGTCAAAGATAGAGAGCAAAAAGAGATCGGAGAGTACTATTATACAATTGAGTGAATTCTATACATCTTTAACAATATTTTCTAATTTTTCAAATTTTTTGTATGTTTTTATATAAATTCGCCAAATTTTAAAGGCGATACATAACAAAACAACTAAAAATTTAAATAGAACAAATACAAGTTAAGAAAGGAGAACGTAATGGAATACGGACCTAGCGTTTACATAATTTCAATCACCCTTATCAAGCTCTTAGCAGGGCTCTTGTTCTTAATCGCTTATCTAAGGACTAGAAGATTCTCCACACTCCTCATTTCATTCGCTTGGTTCCTATCAATCCCTGTTGCCACTTTCGGCGCTGTTGATATAAGAGTTGAGAACGCTATGATAAGCCTAGCCTATGCATTTACACTTCTCGCAGTCTTTAGATTAATCCAAGAAGAACGTATAATCTCCCTACCCAAGAGTATTACTATCGCAGTGCCACTTGCATTAGCTGTTACGGGAGTAGGCACAAGCCTCATTAAGAGTATCCCTGATGAGGGGTATCTAATAGACGGCATTTTTGAATTCATTGCAGGTTTGATAGTTATTGAAAGCCTAAGCGCTTATTATAAGAGAAATGCAAAAGGATTGGGCATTTCCCTAGCACTTTCTGGAATTATGAGTACTCTTTACCCAATGTTTTACCAGAAACCACCCAACATGTTAATAACCTCAATCGCAGCATGGTTAATTATAGTACCACAATTTTGGTTCTATTCTAAAATTATATATAGTGAGCGCTTTTTTAAATGGCCTCAAAGTATGGAAACTTCAGCCCTAAAAATCGAAGGCACTCACATTATCCCACCAAGTGAGTTTGAAGATGTTAAAGATAAAGTAGGCCTCTACCCAACGCTTGCATTCCTTCGAAACTTCAAACCATTTCCAGGTTGGATATCCTACTTATTGAGCACTGTAGAGATGCCTAAAGCCCTTTATCCAACTGACCTCTATAAAATCACCGAAATAAGTACTAAATACTTTAAAGAGGCTCAACAAAAAGGTACAAAAGGAATAGCAATAATAGAAGGTCTAGAATTTCTAAAGCTGTATAATGATTTCGATGCTGTGGCAAAAATGTTGAGCAATGTGAGAGATTGTGCGACTCTTAACAATGGTACTCTAATAGTATTTGCGGAGGAAAGTGCCTGGGATAAGAAAGAATGGGCAACTTTAAGACGAATTCTGGGTGAAGAATAACTATCCCAAATAGACAATAGCATGAAAAGAAAAACTAGAGGGCCCCAACAAGTAAATAAAGGAAACTAACTTTTGGCAACTTTATTAATAAGTCTTAGAATGTACGTATTCTCCTCCACAGTTGTGGCACCGTTATTCCTGGGAATTCCAATGTCTACATGAGCATTAATTCCCAATTCCTTCAAAAAGTTCTGGGCCTTTCTTTTAATTACTTCATAATCATCCTTCTTTATCAACCCATAAAGAGTTGGGCCCCAAGAGCTCTGGCCATGACCATAGGTATTCTCCTTCAAGAATTCCAACATAAACTTGACATCTTCTCTAAACTCTCCACCCTGATACTCCTCAAAGTGCTTTCCAACGAGCATCTGGATTTCAGTTAGATGCTTTCCAAATTCTTCAATGTTCCTCTCTTTAAGTGCCGGCAAGAGGCCAAGGAGAATTCTATGGGAAATTTTCTCTGCAATTTCTACCCTGCCTGGTAAGTTTTGCATTATAGGCTTTTCCTCCTCCTCATCAAAACCTCGCTTGACATGAGGGATTATCAAGAGAAATCCCCAATCTTCTGGGAAATCTTCTCTTATTATGAGTTGGGGAATACCTCCTTTAACGCCACTGTCCATAACAAATCCTCCATATTTGAATGCGTAAATGCCGGCTCCAGAATTATTACCTCTACCAAGAAGAGAGGCAAGCCTTTCAATCTCTACTCTAATGTTATTAAGCTTGGCTAGTGCCAACCCTACACCGAGAGTCAGTTGAGTGGTTGACCCCAACCCCACATGCCGAGGGATTGCATTTTCCACATCAATCAAGTAGTTAAAACCAGTTAAAAATTCCTGATTCATTTTGTCTATTACAAACCTTATTGTCTTTGCATCCTCCTCATTCGCTTTTATTTCAAGTTTATCATGCGGCATTACCCTTATTCTGTAACCTTCCTCCAAAGCTAATCCTAAAGACCCAAAACGTCTCCCTAAAGAGGCTGATGGGTCTATCAATCCCAGATGAAGTCTTTTTGGTGTTTCGATTAGCATCCTCTCACCCCAAC
Source organism: Thermococcus sibiricus MM 739 (assembly GCF_000022545.1). Classification (NCBI taxonomy): domain Archaea; kingdom Methanobacteriati; phylum Methanobacteriota; class Thermococci; order Thermococcales; family Thermococcaceae; genus Thermococcus; species Thermococcus sibiricus. Next base: position 619,191 of record NC_012883.1, on the reverse strand, counting down.
TTTTTATATTCTAAGCATTAAAACATTTTTCGGTGGTGGCATGAAGTTCGCTGGCATCAGTCTAGAAGAGCCTAGAATCATGGGAGTAATTAATGTTTCCCCGGAAAGCTTCTTTAAAGGTAGCATCAGGCAAAGAGAGGATGAAATAATAGAAACAGCCCTAAAGATGCTCGAAGATGGTGCGTCTTTCATAGATATTGGAGCCAAATCTACCGCCCCATATTTGGAAAATCAAATACCTGTGGAAGAAGAAATAAGGAGAGCGGTTTGGACATTAAGCATTCTTAGAGACAACGTTGATGTTCCCATAAGTATTGACACCACAAACGCAAAAGTTGCGGAAGAGGCCATAAAAGTTGGCGCAGATATAATAAATGACATAAGCGGCCTTAAAGGAGACCCAAAGATGGTAGAAGTTGCCAGAGAATACGATGTCCCTCTTATCCTTTGCGCTCATAAGGATGTTAAAGATTTCAGTGACCCAGTTCATGAAGTAATTAACGCCCTTCAAGAGAGTCTACAAATAGCCTACAAAAACAACATTGAGAAAGAGAAAATTGCCATTGACCCAGCAATTGGATTTTTAAGGCCCAAATATCCCCCATGGTACGAGTGGGATTCAAAAGTTATTGCCAATCTAAATTTGCTTAAGATGTTTGGCCTTCCAATCCTTGTTGGAGTCTCAAGGAAATCATTTATAGGTGCAATAACAGGCAGAAGAGATCCAACGGAAAGACTAGCCGGAAGCTTGGGAGCAACCGCTATAGCAGTCTGGAATGGAGCAAATATAATAAGAACCCATGACGTTAGGGAGACCCTTGACGCGATTAAGATTACACACTTTATAAAAAGATTTAGAGAGTAAGCTCTTCTATTTCAAATTTTTCATTTTCGAGGTCTATAGTCAAGTAAAAAGCAGTTCTATTTTTAACTTCCTCAAAACTTAATTCTGAATAAACTTCAAATGTTGATGAGACTATCGCAAAGAGATTTTCTCTTTCTACTTTTAAGAGGCGCGAATACCGTTTATATAATGAATCTCTTTCTCTTTCCCTCACCATATAAGCAGTTACAAAGCCCTTTATTTCGGATGGTGTGATAAATAAGCTGGCAGTGTTAAGCGTTGTTCTAACCACAGGGACAATTTCCCTGAATTTTTTTAAGATCATATCTTTCGAGAAAGACCCCAATGAACTCAGCAAATAGAGGCCGAGTACATAGCTGTCAGAAATATCTTTAAGCTTTTCATTGTCCAATCCAGCCATATCTATCAGTATCTGCTTATCCAAATCTCCATTATGATAAAACCAGAAATTAAAACCCTCTGGAGAGGAATAGACTAAAGGATGAGCATTGAAAAGATTAACAGTTCCTTGGCTAGCAGCTCTTGTATGGGCTAGAAGAACACCAAAACCATCAAGGGATTCTAAAAACTTTCTTACACCTTTTGTGTCTTCAAAAATAGGCCTAGATGTTTTATAATAGTCTAAACCATCCTTACTAATCCACACAAAGCCCCAGCCATCCTTGTGATAGGGATTTTTTCCAAATGCCACTTTATAAATGTCATTCTCGGAGGATTTTACCAAGGCATTTACAAACTCCCTCATTTCACTTCCATTCCCAACTGCAAAAAGCACTCTACACATTTTACTCACCAAATCTTTTTAGACAAAGAAGTTTTAAAAATATTGGAGGGACAAAGGTGATCCTTAAACAACTCAAAGAGAAAGCTATGAAGAAAATAAAAGAAGATTTTAGAATAGTGGATTTTTCATTTGGGTTGCCTTATACTTATGTTGTCTTAGAAGGGCCCGAGGGAAAAGCTATTGGCCTAGCAATGACACTCCCTGAAGATATAGGAGAATACAAGACATCTTTTAAGTCACCTAGCTTAAAAGAGTTCATTGATAAAACAGACAGCTTAAACATTATAGAAAGAACTCTTGGGATAGCAACAATCAATGCTATTTCTCAATACTATATTGACTTAAGCAAAGCTACTTCTCAAGATGCTACTGACCTCGTAGATGACGCCAAAAAGATAGCTGTTATCGGAAATATGCCTCCAATAGTTAGAAGCTTGAAAGAAAAAGGAAAAGAGATTTTTGTATTCGAAAGAAATCCCAAATTGTGGGATAGAGAGACTCTAAGCGATAGTCTCGAGTACTATCTGCTTCCAGAAATGGACGCAGTAATAGTAAGCGGATCTGCTCTGATAAACTGCACCCTTGACATGATAGTTGAAAGAAGCAAAAAGGCCAAGAAAGTCATTTTAACCGGAGCAACTGCTCAAGTCCTTCCAGAATTCTTGAAGGGAAGTGGAGTAACCCATCTGGCCTCAGTAAAAGTTATCGATGTGGAAAAAGCCATTTTAAACCTAAAAATGGGAATCTTCAGAGGCTTTGGTGAACAAAGCAGAAAATATATAATTGAAGTCTAAAACCCTTATTGTCCTTAATCAATAAAATCCAGAACATTCAGGACGAAAATACACTGCTAAAAGGCCCCAATACAGTAAGCTTTTTATCGACTCCTTTTAACTTTCAAAGGGGTCTAAAATGCTAAAACTTCAGGAGACTATAATAAGCGTTACCAGAAAAGTGCGTGAGCACAGGCTGCTCTATGAAAAAAATGAAGAGGCTGTAAAACAACACCTGATAGGTGAAATCTTTAGAACACTAGGCTGGGACTGGGAAAACCCAAGAGAGGTTAGACCAGAGGAAAGAACAGAGGATGGAAGAGCTGACTATGCCCTAGTGCTTGAAGATAAGGTTGTTGCTTATGTTGAAGCCAAGAATCTCGGAATTAATGTCTTAAAAAACGAGAGAGCTTTAAGGCAGCTTGCTAGATACTGCTTTTCTCGTGGAGTTAAATATGGAATAATCACAAACGGGGCCCAATGGAAAATTGTGAAGGCCTTTGAAGAAAATTCTACTCTCGAAGATAGGATCTTGTTAAGAATTGACCTTCTAAATGAGCCTCTTGAACGTGTTGCACTGAAACTGAGCTTCTTATCAAAGAATAAAATCACAAGATTAGAAGACTACTCCCTCTATCTGAAAGCTTTTACATGGGGTTTTGAAAATCTCAAAAAAAGTTATCCCAAGGATATTCTCATTTTATATTTAGCCGGTCCAACAAAATCAAATTTCCTCCTCTTGGATCATTTGGATGGAAGCGAAGTCCCCAGAGGCCTCTATGTGTATGACAACGGTTGGAAAGGTGTCCCACTGATTGAGAAAAACCTTAAAGGAGTTTTACTCTCCCTGCTCCTGTACCTAGCAGAAAAAGCATCTGAAAAAGAGAGAAATGAGATTCTTGTAGCATACAAACAGCTAAGAAACATTCCACTAACTAGGGATAAAATCATGCACCTCCTCCGCGAACTGGAAAAAGAAAAAGGAGTTAAAATCGGCTTGGAGATATAAGGTCATTTTTCAAGTCTTTCTTCCATTTATTTGTGTATTTTTCATAACTCTAAAGGTTTTTAAACTCAGGAAAAAAAGAAATAATGACCGATGATGGCAACAGGGTAGCTACCGAATTTGATGTGGAAGCCGTTCCAGTCTGAGGTTATTCACATGGGACTAATAACACAGGGAGCTTTGAGTCCCTGACAACTCTTTCTGCCGTACTTCCGAGCAAAAGGTCTTTTATGACACTCCTGCCTTTTTTACCCATTACTATGATTGATGAATCTCTAGCTAACGCACTGCCCAAAATTGAACGAGAGGCAATTCCAGCAAGAACCTCACTTTTCACCGGTGCTTTAAAGAGCCTGCTAAATTCCTCTAATTTTGCCTTAGCATTCTCAATGTTCTTTTCGAGTTCTTCAGCTCTTCCATAATCAACCACGTGAATAAGTGTAATCTCTTCAATGAGTTCTTCAAACTTCTTTACAACATTTAAAACTTTTTCTGAG